>CAZVYU010000088.1:0-10548 GCA_964631645.1 uncultured Actinomycetes bacterium | reverse complement strand
GGCCCAAGGGCAAGATCATCAACCAGATCCAGGAGGAGACCGGCGCCGACATCACCATCGAGGACGACGGCACCATCTACGTCGGCGCGTCCGAAGGGTCGGCCGCTGAAGAGGCCCGGCGCCAGATCAACGCCATCGCCAATCCGGCCATGCCGGAGCCCGGCGAACGCTACCTCGGCACGGTGGTGAAGACCACCAACTTCGGAGCGTTCATCTCGCTCATGCCCGGCAAGGACGGCCTGCTGCACATCAGCGAGGTCCGCAAACTGGTCGGTGGCAAGCGCATCGACGCCGTCGAGGACGTTCTCCAGGTGGGCCAGAAGGTCCAGGTGGAGATCAAGGAGGTCGACCAGCGCGGGAAACTGTCGCTGATCCCCGTCCTGGACGATGAGGGCGACTCCGACGGTTCGGAGCCGGACGAGGCCTGAGCGTGCCGGCCTTCTTCCCCGCCTCCGAACAGCCCGCCGGGTCCACCCGGCAGTTGCTGCGAGAGCCCGACGGGTCGGTGGTGCGGCGCACAGTGCTGCCCACCGGGCTGCGGGTGATCTCCGAGAGTGTCCCCGGAACACATTCGGTGACCCTCGGGATCTGGGCGGGAGTCGGATCGCGCGACGAGACGACCGCCAGCGCCGGGGCGGCGCACTTCCTGGAACACCTGCTGTTCAAGGGCACCCCGTCGCGCTCGGCGTTGGATGTCGCCGCCGAGGTGGATGCCATCGGCGGCCAGATGAACGCCTTCACCAGCAAGGAGAACACCTGCTTCTACGCCAAGACGCTGGGCAATGACCTCGCCGTGGCGGTGGACGTGATGATGGACATCACCACCCGGCCACTGCTGCGCACCGAGGACATCGATGCCGAACGCACCGTGGTCCTCGAAGAGATCGCCATGCACGACGATGACCCGGCCGACCGGGCCGGCGAAGCCTTGGACGCGGCTGTCCTGAGCGGGTCCCGGTTGGCGTTGCCCATCCTGGGGACCCGGGAATCGATCACCGGGATGGCGCCGCGAACTGTTCGTTCGTTCTTCCGACGGCACTACCGGCCTTCGGCGTTGGCGGTCACGGCTGCCGGCAACGTGGATCACAACCACTTGGTGAAGCTGGTGCGCGCGGCCACAACCGATCTCGACTGGCCTTGGGGGACGGCCCCGGTCGGACTGCCGCAGCGTCGGCCCCATCGGTCGCGGGCGGGGGGGCAGGTGATCGAGCTGCCGTGGCCGGGGGAGCAATGCACGGTGGCGCTGGCCGCCCCCGGGCTGCCGCGGGCACACCCCGATCGCCGGACCCTGGATGTGCTCAACACGATCATCGGCGGCGGGATGTCGTCCCGGCTCTTCCAGGCGGTGCGCGAGGAACGGGGCCTGGCCTATTCGGTGTACTCCGGTCACGCCGCGTATGCCGATGCCGGGGTGTGGAGTGTGTCGGCCGGGTGCCAACCCGACCGCGCCGGCGAGGTCGCCGACGTCATCACGGCGGAACTGGACCGAGTCGTCACCGAGGGAGTCTCCGACGATGAGGTGGCGCGCGCCAAGGGTCACCTGTCCGGAAGCATCGTGCTGTCCGGCGAGGACACCGCCTCCCGCATGGTCTCCCTCGGGCGGGCCGAAGTCGCCACCGGTGAACTGGTGGGCCTGGCCGACGCCCTGGACCGTATCGAGCGCATCACCCCGGCCGATGTCGCTCGGGTCGGTCAGGCACTGCTGCGGCAGCCGCGCATCGTGTGTGCCGCAGGCGCCCGCCGGGACCGCGGCACCCGCCGCGCGCTGCAGACGGCGACCAAGGGAGCGGCATGACGACACTTCGGGTGGGTGTCCTCGGCGCCCAGGGTCGTATGGGCGCCGAGGTGTGCCGGGCTGTCGAGGCGGCGAGCGACATGGAGCTGGTTGCTGCGCTGGACGTGGGCGACGACCTGGCTGCCCTGGTCGAGGTGCGAGCTCAAGCCGTGGTCGACTTCACCGTCCCCGCCGTCGTCCTCGACAATCTGGAGTTCCTGATCGGTCATGGCATCGATGCGGTCGTCGGGACGAGCGGCTTCACGCCGGAACGTCTCGATACCGTGCGTTCCCTGCTCGGTGACGAACCAAGCAGTTCCGTGCTGATCGCGCCGAACTTCGGCATCGGGGCGGTCCTGCTCATGCAGTTCGCCCAGCGTGCGGCCCCGTTCTTCGAATCGGTCGAGATCATCGAACTGCACCACCCGGACAAGGTGGATGCGCCGTCCGGGACCGCGCGACAGACGGCCGCGATGATTTCGGAGGCTCGCCGTGCACTACCGCCGGCTCCCGACGCCACAGGAGCCGATGATCTGTCGGCACGCGGCGAACAGATCGCCGGGATCCCGGTTCACGCCGTGCGGCTGCGCGGTCTGGTGGCCCACCAGGAAGTCCTGTTCGGCTCGCCGGGCGAGACTCTCACGCTTCGGCACGACTCCTTCGATCGCGAATCGTTCATGCCCGGGGTGCTCCTGGCGCTGCGTGCGGTGGGAGAGCGGCCGGGACTGACGGTGGGGATCGACGAACTGCTCGTCGCGCCATGAACCCCCGCGCGTTCGCGTGGATCATGGTCGTGGCAGTGGCCGTCTATCTGGTCCTGCTGGGACAACTCGCCGTGCGGTTCATCGCGACCGGGGAGTGGGTGGGTATTGCCTTCGGGCTCGCGATTCTGGCGTTCCCGCTGCTGGGGGCCTGGGTCCTGTGGCGCGAAATGCGGTTCGGCTACCGCATGCAGCAGGTGGCTGCGGATTGGCAGCAACTGGGGATCGATCCGGAGGACCTGACCTACGATGCGTGCCTGGATCGGGTGGAACAGGATCCGGACGACTGGGCGCGGTGGTTCGAGTTGGGTTTGGCCTATGAACGAGCCGGCGACCGACGCCGGGCCCGGGCGGCGATGCGAGCCGCGGGTGACCGCTACCCGGCATGATTACGTGCCCGGACCTAGGATTATCGGATGCAGAACGGGGCACAAGACTCCGAAGAGGAGTTGCGGATCAGCGAAAGGCGTCACCGTCTGCTGGCCGAACATGCCAATGACGTCATCTGGACCATGGGAGTGGACGCCAGCATCACGTACGTGAGTCCGGCGGTCGAGGCCATGCGGGGGATCACGCCGGCCGAGGCGATGGCGCAGTCCATCGACCAGATCCATCCGCCGGAGTCAGCGGCCCGCAGCGTCGGATACTTCACCGAGTTGTACGCCCGACTCGAGCAGGGGCTGGAGCCGCATGAGTTCCGCGGCGAGCTGGAGTACTACTGCAAAGACGGATCGACGGTGTGGACCGATGTGCAGGTCATCCCGCACATCGACGACGCCGGTGCCCTGATCGAGATCCTCGGCGTGACCCGCGACATCAGCGACCGCAAGCGGCACGAGGACGAGTTGCAGGCCGCCCGCGATGCGACGGCGGCCGCCAACGAGGCGTTGTCGCGAGCCAACCGAGAACTCGAACGGTTGGCCATGACGGATGATCTGACGGGTCTGTGGAATCGGCGCCAAGCGTTTCAGCGGGGTGAGGAGGAGATCCGCCGAGCACAGCGCTCGGGGGATCCGTTGTCGCTGCTGTTGATCGACCTGGACCGGTTCAAGTCGGTGAACGACACCATGGGTCACGTCCGCGGCGATGGAGTGCTCATCGACACCGCCAGGATCCTGAGTGCGTCCATCCGCGAGGTCGACCTCGTGGCTCGTTGGGGCGGCGAGGAGTTCCTCGTTCTGGCCCCGGCCACCAGCGCGGAGGATGCCGAGTTGCTGGCGGAACGCGTCCGGCAAGCGGTCGAGACCGAGTCACGCGACCCGAATGTCACGGTCAGTATCGGCCTCGCATCGTGGACGGCCGGCGACACCCTGGCGGACCTCGTCCAGCGGGCTGACACCGCCCTCTACGCCGCCAAGGATTCCGGCCGGAACACGGTCCGCTCGGCGTGAGGGTCGCGAGTGTGATTTGGCCGCGTCCAGTCGCGACCGACCCTACTCAACCAGTTCCGGCGCCGAGGCCCGATCTCCGGCCAGCTGGGTGAGCGCCCGGGTGGCCGGCTCGCGGAAGCCCTCCACCAGCCCCAACCGGGTGCGGCGATCCACCAGGTCTTCGACGGTGAGAGCTGCCTCGGCCGCGAGGCCGAACTCGGCCTCCACCCCGTAGTAGGAACCTTGGGGGACGATCGGTTGCCGCAGCTCCTGCCTGAGTTCGCCCAGGTCCCAGACGACGGGGGCCTCGTTGCCGTAGCGGCGCCACAGCACGGGCGGGACGTCGGGGCGAGCCTCCTGTGGCCCGGCTCCGATGAGTGCGATGTCCCGGGTCCGGCACGGGGCCTCGGTGATCAGATCGACCGTGTCGGCGGCCATCCGTCGGAAGGTCGTGAGTTTGCCGCCGGTCACCGTGATCATGCGATCGGTCCGGCGCACCAGGTGGCGCCGCGAGATGTCCGCTGAGGCAGCATCGGCGTGGTCATCGGCCTGCACGAGCGGACGTACCCCGGCGAAGGCCCCGAGGGCATCCGCGGGTCCGACGGGCCGTTCGAGCGCCAGCGACAGGATCTCCAGGATCCAGGCGACGTCCTCGGTCGGCGGCGACGGGTTCGCATAGGAACCCGGGTCCACCTCGTGATCGGTGAGACCCACATAGCTGATCCCGCCCGGCTGCGGCAACGACAGGATGAAACGGCCGATCGTGCCCGGCACCGGCACGGTGAGGGAACCGTGTCCGGCTCCGACCAGCGCCGTGGGGACCACCACGTGCGTGCCGAGGGACGGATGCAGCGTGATGGAGTCGTCGAGGTCGGCCGCCCAGACCCCGGTGGCGTTGACCACCGTCGTGGCTCGAACCGTGAAGGCCTGACCGGACCGGGTGTCCACGGCCGACACTTCGCCGGAGGTCTGGTCGATCTCGTCCACCCGGGTGCGGGTGAGGATCCGGGCGCCGTAGGCGGCGGCTGTGCGGGCGACGGCCACCACCAGGCGCGCGTCGTCGATCAGTTGGCAGTCCCAGCCGACGGAGGAGCCGCGCAGGTCGGTGGAGCGGATGCCGGGCACCAGTCGGCGGGTCACGTCGGCATCGATGTGGCGTGCCCGCGGGAGCAGGCCGGCAGGTGTCCCGGCCGCGATGCGCAGCCCGTCGCCGGCGCGCTGTCCGAGCAGGGCCAATCGGGCCGAGCGGCGGTCCTCGGCGAAGTCCGGCACCACCTGGGCCAAGGGGTGAACCAGGTGAGGTGCCATCCGCCCGGCGATGATGGCGCGTTCGACCGCGCTCTCCCACGCCACCGCGGGGTCCCCCTTGGCCAGGTAGCGCAGACCGCCGTGGACCAGCTTGCTGGACCAGCGCGACGTCCCGTTCGCCAGGTCGTCGGCTTCGAGCAGAGCCACACTCAGACCGCGGGTGACCGCGTCGAGCGCCACGCCGACTCCGGTGATGCCACCCCCGATCACGGCGACGTCGACGACCCCGCCGCCCGCGAGGAACTGCAGATCCCGGTCGCGGCGTCCGGCCGACAGCAGGCTGCCGGGATCCAAGGGGCGCAGCAGGGTGACATCGGTCATGGTCGGCCTTTCTCGGAGCAGGGGTGGAGCAGTCCGGTCACCAGCGGTCGCAGTTGCGCCCGGGCGGCGGAACCAGCGGGCTGGGCGTCCAGGGCGGGTGCGGCGAAGATGAACGACTGGACGGCGGTCACACAGGCCAGGGCCAACCCGGCCGGGTCGGTGTCCCGGACGCTGCCATCCCCGTCCTGCTCGACCATCCCGGCCGCGAGCATGGGAGCGATCAGCTCCGCCGCGGATCGTTGCGTCTGGCCGAATCGTTGGACCATCAAGGGGGTCAGATACTCCGGATCCACCGCCAGCACCCGCCGGAACAGCGGGTGATCGGCGATGGCGTCCGTCCCGGCCACGATCAGGTGGACCGCCCGGTCGCGGGCGGTGCCCCGAGTCAGCGGGGGGATGTCGGTGAGGATGAGCGCCAGTTCCTGGGTGAGCAGAGCGGAGATCAGGCGGTCGAACGACTCGAAACGGCGGTACACGGTCATCCGGCTCACCCCCGCCTGCCGGGCGACCTCGGTGAGGGTGGCGCGCCGCGGGCCGTGGGTCATGATGACGTCCCGGGCGGCGGCGAGCAGTGGATCCGATTCGGTCACTTCGCTGTCCGGGCTATCGGTGTGACGGATTGGCGTCATGTGTAACACTGTAACAAACGACCTGGGAGGACACATGGCTGCGGCAAGTTCCACGACGTTCGGACGATGGGGTACGCCACCTCATCCGGTGGAGTTGTCCTACGCGGCCGAGGAGTTCCTCGGCACCACGCTGGGCACTCCGCGGCCTCGCCCCGCACACTCGC
The DNA here is from genome assembly GCA_964631645.1 of uncultured Actinomycetes bacterium. Lineage (GTDB taxonomy): Bacteria > Actinomycetota > Actinomycetes > S36-B12 > CAIWTL01. The sequence goes on along the minus strand of CAZVYU010000088.1, from coordinate 4,221 downwards.
AGGCCGATGTGGTCGTGCCGCCCGGCCGGCTCACCGGCGATCAACTGGCTGCTCTCGGAGGCCTCGTGTCGCCGAATGGCGTGAGCACGGCGGCAGGGGATCGGCTCGGGCACAGCGCCGGGTGTTCGTTGACGGACTATCTCACCCTGCGCGCCGCCACCCCCGACGCCATCCCGGACGCAGTGGTGCGGCCCGCCGATCACGCCATGGTGCTGGCGCTCCTGCGCTACTGCGCGGATGCCGAGATCGCGGTCGTCCCGTACGGCGGCGGGACGTCCGTGGTGGGTGGGGTCACTGCGCCGACCCCGGGGCCGCGCATCGCGGTGGCCTTCGACCTCATGTCCGACATCCTGTCGATCGACGACGACTCCCTCGTCGTCACCGTCCAACCGGGGATCACCGGTCCCGTCCTGGAACGTGTCCTGCAGACCCGCGGCCTCACCTGGGGCCATCTGCCGCAGTCGTGGGAACGGGCCAGCATCGGCGGGTACGTGGCCACCCGTTCCGCCGGTCAGGCATCGACCGGCTACGGCCGCAGCGATGAAACCGTCGAAGCCCTACGGGTGGCCACGCCCACTGGCGAGTTCGTGCTGGGACGGGCGCCGCACAGTGCTGCCGGGCCAGACCTGCGTCAGTTGTTCATCGGCTCCGAGGGGGCGCTGGGGGTCATCACCGAGGTCTCACTGCGCGTGCGTCGTCTCCCTTCCGTCACCCGGTACGAGGGGCTCATGTTCCCGTCCTACGCCGCCGGGGTCGCTGCGTTCCGCGACCTGGCCCAGAGCCGGGTGACCGCCGACGTCATGCGCCTGTCCGACGCGCCCGAGACCCATGCGACGCTGCACATGTCGGGCCCGCAGGGAACCGCCGGCGACCTGTTCGAGAGGTACCTGTCGCTGCGCAAGGTGACCGGCGGCTGCATGGCGATCCTCGGCTGGGAAGGCTATTCGAAGTCGTTCGTGTCCGCCCGGCGAAAGGCGGCCTGGGCAATCCTCAAGGACCACGGGGCGGTGTCCCTCGGCCGCAGCGTCGGCGATTCGTGGCGCCGCCATCGTTACGACGGGCCGTACCTGCGCGACACGTTGCTCGATCGGGGCTACATCGTCGAGACCCTGGAGACGGCCACCCACTGGGCCGATCTGCATCACCTGCGCGAGGCGGTGGGCGACGCCCTGGTGGGTGCGCTGCGCTCCGACGGTGGTGATCCCTACGTGATGTCACACGTGTCCCACGTCTACGAGACCGGCGCGTCGCTGTACTTCACCGTGATCACACCGTCGACCGACGACCCGGTCGCCCAGTGGCACGGGGCCAAGGTGGCCGCTATGGAGGCGATCGCTGCTCAGGGCGCCACGATCACCCATCACCATGCGGTGGGCCGCGACCATGCTCCGTGGCTCGAGGCCGAGATCGGCCCCGACGGCGTGGCGTTGTTGCGTGGGATCAAGGGCCTCGTGGACCCCACCGGGACTCTCAACCCGGGCGTCCTCATCCCCGAGTGACGTCCCCCGGTGAGGCATCCGGGCCGCAGCGCGGGGACGGTCTAGCCTGACGGGAGCGAGAGGAGCTCCCGAATGGCCGAGTCGAACGTCCAGTTCCGCAGCGACATGACCGTGGAACTGATCAAGGCGACCGCATCCGACGCCGACGTGGTGTGGGCGGCCCGGGTGTCGACCAAGGGTGAGTCGTCGCTGGCGGACGTCAGCGCCGATCCCGAGCGGTCCCGGGGGCTGATCAACTACCTCATGCGCGACCGGCACGGCACACCGTTCGAGCACAACTCCCTGACCTACTTCGTGTCTGCACCCATCTTCGTCTTCCGTGAGTTCATGCGGCACCGGATGGCGTCGTACAACGAGGAGTCCGGCCGCTACCGCGAACTGCAACCGGTGTTCTACGTCCCCGGCCCCGACCGGCGTCTGGTGCAGCAGGGAAAGCCGGGCGCCTACGAGTTCGTCGAGGGCACCCGCGCGCAGTACGACGTGGTTGTCGAGCAGACGAAACGTTCGTGCGAACAGGCCTACGAGGCCTACCAGACGATGCTGGAAGCGGGAGTGGCCCGAGAGGTGGCCCGCGGGGTCCTGCCGGTGGCGACCTACTCGTCGATGTACGTGACCCTCAACGCACGCAGCCTGATGAACTTCCTGTCGCTGCGGACCAAACGTCCGGACTCTCATTTCCCGTCGTTTCCCCAGCGGGAGATCGAGATGGTGGCCGAGCGGATGGAGGACGAGTGGGCTCGGCTCATGCCCCTGACCCACGCGGCGTTCGAGGAGAACGGCCGGGTCTCTCCGTGACCCCTTCCGCCGGGTGGTATCCGGATCCGGGAGGGAGCGGGAAGCTTCGCTACTGGAACGGACAGGCGTGGACGGGACACGTCTCGCCACCGGACCCGGCGCCGGAACCGGAGCCGCAGCCGGTGGCGCCGGCCCCGGCCCCTGAGGTGCCGGAGGTCCCATCCGGGGCGGGGGCGGTCCCGGCCGGGCCGCCCACGCTGGCGGTTCCGCCCGTGTGGCAGCAGCCGAGCCCATCGACGGTGTCCCAGCCCCTGGGTCCGGACGGGAGCGCCCTGGCCGGGTGGGGCCGACGGGCGGCCGGGTACACCGTCGATGTGGTCGTCGTGGTCATCATGGCCGTGATCGGGGTGGTGGTCTTCCGGGCGGTCACCGGCGGGATGGGTGACCTCATCGACGCCGACCAGTGGAACGAGCTGCTGGCCAAGGCCGAGGCCAACCCGGGCTATCAACCCACCCAGGCCGAGGCCGAACGGCTCATCGGCCCCGATCTGCTGCCCACACTGGGCCAGTTCGCCGTGCTGTTCCTCCTCCTCTCGGCCATCAACGGGGTCGTCCTGGTCGCAGCCGGGGGACGAACGCTCGGCGATCGTCTCGTCGGCATCAGTAAGGTGGGCACGGACGGGCGGAAACCGGGTGTGGCGGTGGCGCTTCTGCGCTGGCTCTTCCAGGCCCTTCTGTTCGTCGGCGGGTTCTTCACCTGTTTCGTCACGTGGATTCCGTTGATACTGGACTATCTGTGGCCCTTGTGGGATCAGCGTCGCCAGGCACTGCACGACAAGGTCGCGCGTACGTATGTGGAACGATCCGCACTGACAGGACCGGTGAACCGATGACAGATGCACCGTTCGGACGAGTCCTCACGGCAATGGTGACGCCGTTCACCGATGACGGAGCGCTGGATCTGGGGGCCGCCGCCGAGCTGGCCTCCGACCTGGTGGACCTGGGCAACGACGGCCTGGTCATCAGCGGCACGACCGGTGAGTCGCCGACGACCAGCGATGCCGAGAAGGAGGCCCTGCTGCGCGAGGTGCTGGCCGCCGTGGGCGACCGGGCCACGGTGGTCGCCGGCGTCGGCACCAACGACACCGTCCACACCGTCGAATTGGCACGCACGGCACAACGGGCCGGAGCCCACGGCCTTCTGGTGGTGACGCCTTACTATTCCAAGCCACCCCAGGCAGGGCTCCTGCAGCACTTCCGCACGGTCGCAGATGCCACGGACCTGCCGATCATGCTGTACGACATCCCCGGTCGTTCGGGCGTGCCGTTGGCTCACGAGACGCTCGTCAGCCTGGCCGAACACCCGCACATCGTGGCCAACAAGGACGCCAAGGCCGACCCGTTCGCGGCGGTCCGGGTCATGGGTGAGACCGACCTCGCCTGGTACTCCGGCGACGACGCCCTGAACCTGCCTCTGCTGTCCCTGGGGGCGGCGGGGATGGTCAGTGTCATCGGCCATGTGGCCGCCGACCGATTGGCCGCCATGGCGGCCGCGTTCCACGCCGGCGACGTCACCACTGCAGCTGCCATCAACCGCTCACTCACCCCCGTCATCGAAGGAATCATGACCCGAACCCAAGGCGTCATCATGGTCAAGGCCGCGCTGGACCTGCTCGAACGGCCGGGCGGTGGGTCGCTTCGTTCACCGCTGCTGGCGGCCGACCCGGCACAACGCGATCAGTTGCGTCAGGACCTCAAGGCCGGCGGGTTCGAGCTGTGACCCTCGTCGCCCCGCCACCACTGCCCCGCGACGGGCTGCGGGTGGTCGCCCTCGGTGGCCTCGGTGCCATCGGCCGCAACATGACCGTGTTCGAATACGACGGTCGACTGCTGATCGTCGACTGCGGCGTACTGTTCCCCGAGGATCAGCAGCCCGGTGTCGACCTGATCCTGCCCGACTTCAGTTACCTGGAGGACCGGTGGGAAG
>CAZVYU010000087.1:0-10591 GCA_964631645.1 uncultured Actinomycetes bacterium | reverse complement strand
AGACTAACGGAACCAGAAACCGTCGGGCTGCCAATTACCCCATACCCCAAGGGCTCCGACGAGTATAGCCGCTCCGATCGGGTGCTTCATCCCGGCCGATTCCGCCGCCGTCAGGGGGCAGCGGCCACGATGAGCAAGCAGGTCGTGGACGTGATCAGGCAGGCGGCTCCCAGCAGATCGCCCGTGATCCCTCCGATCCGCCGGTAGAGGGGCCGCAGGACCAGTGCAGCGACAAGCCCAGCCACGGGCAGGGCCACCACGACGACGGCGGTCGCACGACGCGACGCGTCGTCGTCCCACCCGCTGAGCAGTACCGGGACCGCCAGCGATACCACTGTGAGGGTTACGGCGGCGCCGCGCCCGACGCTGCCGCTGACCCAGGCCCCCAATCCTTCGGCTCGCGCCGCCGGCAAGGTGCAGCCCCACACGATGGCGACCCGGCCGGCCAGGACGGACGTCACGATGGCCTCGGTGCCGTGGCCGCGCATGACCGCCGCGCCCAGCGCCAGGACCGAAAGGATCAGCACCAGGACGACGGTGGCCGCCCCGACCGCACCGATCCGGGGGTCGCGCATGACCGTCAAGGTGCGCTCCTTGTCGCCGCGAGCGGCGGCACCGTCGGCCGAATCGGCCAGGCCGTCCAGGTGCAGCCCTCCGGTCACCACTTCCACGGCTGCCACCGCCAGGGCAGCGGCCAGGGCGACCCCCAGCGTGTCAGTGGGCAGTTGTCCAGTCAGGGCATGAGCGAAGAGGATCCGGCCCACGTACAGGACCGCGGCGCCGAACAGGCCGAGCAGCAGCCCGACCAGCGGGGCGAGCAGGATCGCGCGCCGGATCTGGGAACGGCCCGGTTCGCTCGGGGTCCGGACCGGCAGTACGGTGAACAGCCCGAGCGCCAGCCGCCAGGACGTCATGGCCGCTCCACGGACTGGGAGACCCCAGCGGAATCGAAGGTCGCCATTTCGGCGAGCAGGGCGATCGCCGACTGCACCACCGGCAGCGCCGTGAGTGCGCCGGACCCCTCGCCCAGTCGCATCGACAGCGTCAGTACCGGGGTCAGCCCCAGTTCGGACAAGGCGATGCCGTGGGCCGGTTCCGCCGAGCGGTGGCCGGCCGCCCACCATTGGACTGCTCCCGGTTCCATCCGTTCGGCCACCAGCGCCGCCGCGGTCACGACCACCCCGTCCAGCAGTACCGGCAGTCCCCGACGGGCGCAGCCCAGGAGCAGGCCGCACATCACCGCCAGATCGGCGCCGCCGGCCCGGCGCAGCAGCGTGTCGGGGTCGGCGTCGTCGCGGGTGCGCCACAGCGCATCGCGGACGGCCGTGACCTTGCGCATCCACGTGCCGTCGTCGATGCCGGTACCACGCCCGGTGACGGCCACGGGATCGCGGTCGGTCAGTCCGGCGATCAAGGCCGCGGCAGGGGTGGTGTTGCCGATCCCCATGTCGCCCACGATGACCAGATCGCTTCCGGCCTCTCGGCGTTCCTCGGCCAGGGTGTCACCCAGTTCGAGGGCGGCGAGCAGTTCGGGCTCGCTCATCGCGTCCTCGTGGTCGATCGACCCGCTGGCGCGCCGGATGCGCCGATCGGGGAGCTCCGGCGGCACCGGGAGACCGGCGTAATCGGAGTCCACCGCAGCGTCGATCACGCTGACGCCGGCGCGGCAGCGGTGTGCCAGGACGTTGACCGCGGCTCCGCCGGTGATCATGTTCGCGACCATCTGGGCGGTCACCTCGGGAGGATAGGCGCTGGTCCCCGACCGCGCGATCCCATGGTCACCCGCTACCACTACGACCGACACGGCGTCGAACGGGAGTGGCGGACACTGCCCCTGCACGCCGGCCGCCCACACGGCGAGCTCTTCCAACCGACCAAGAGCTCCCTGCGGTTTGGTGAGGCGGTCGAGCCGTTCGGTGGCGGCGGCCCGGGCATCGGCGTCGACGTCCTTCACGAACCGCCTCCGACGAGTGGCTGAAGGGGCAAGGCCTGGCCTGCCACGATCAGATACGCCCGGTCACACGCCGCCGCGACGCGCGCGTTGACGATTCCCAACCAGTCCCGGAACATCCGCGTGCCGGGATCGGCCGGGACGATCCCGCTGCCGACCTCGTTGCTCACCAGCACCAGACCGCCGGGAGACCCGTCGATCGCGGCCACCAGAGCATCCACCTCCGCCGCCAGCGCGTCCTCGTCGAACGGATTCACCGACCCGTCCCATGCACCCCACCGATCGAGTCGGGCCGTGAGCCACAGGGTCAGGCAGTCCACGAGCACCGGCGTCTGCGCGCCGGCCGTGGCGATCAGCGGCACCAGATCTGTGGTTTCGCGGGTGATCCAGTGGGCGGGACGGCGCGCTCGATGCCGTTGGACCCGGGCCGCCCACTCAGGGTCGTCCGCGTCGGCGCCGGGACCGGTCGCGACGTAGGTGACCGCAGCCGCGGATCCGATCAACCGCTCCGCCGCCTGGCTCTTGCCGGATCGGGCCCCACCGGTCAGGAACACCCGGTCGGTGTTCACCGAACGAGCAGTTCGGCGATCTGGATGGCGTTGAGAGCAGCGCCCTTGCGCAAGTTGTCGTTGCTGATGAACAACGCCAGACCGCGCTCGTCCGGGACCCCGGGATCCTGGCGGATCCGGCCGACATAACTGGGGTCACGCCCGGCTGCTTCGAGAGGGTTGGGTACCTCGGTCACTACCACTCCCGGGGCGTCGCGCAGCAACTGCTCGGCCGCAGTTGCCGAGATGGCGCGCTCGAACTCGGCGTTGATGCTCAACGAGTGACCGGAGAACACCGGAACGCGAACGCACGTGCCGCTGACCCGCAGGTCGGGGATCCGCAGGATCTTGCGGCTCTCGTTGCGCAGTTTCTGTTCCTCGTCCGTCTCCGCTGACCCGTCGTCGACCAACGAGCCGGCCAGCGCAACGACGTTGAACGCGATCGGCTTGACGTACTTGACCGGCTGCGGCAGTCCCACAGCGGTCGGGTCGTGGGTCAACGCGGTCTCGTGGCCGGCCAGAGCAGCAGCCTGATCAGCAAGCTCGGAGACGCCGGCCACGCCGGACCCGGAGACCGCTTGATAGGAACTCACGATCAGGCGAGCCAACCCGGCGGCGTCATGCAGCGGCTTCAGGACCGGCATCGCGGCCATCGTCGTGCAGTTCGGGTTGGCGATGATGCCTTTGCGGACCTCTGCGACCGCTTCGGGGTTCACTTCGCTCACGATGAGCGGGACATCCGGGTCCATCCGCCACGCCGATGAGTTGTCGATGACCGTGGCGCCGGCCGCGGCGAAACCAGGGGCGAGAGCGCGGGATGTGCTTCCGCCGGCGGAGAACAGGGCGATGTCCAGACCGCTGGGGTCCGCCGTGGCTGCGTCCTCGACGACAATGTCCTGCCCCGCCCACGGCAGGGTGGTGCCGGCCGAACGCGCCGAGGCGAAGAACCGCATCTGGGTGATCGGGAAATCCCGCTCAGCGAGGATCCGACGCATGACCTCGCCGACCTGTCCAGTGGCTCCCACAACTCCGACGCGCATGCGGATCAGGATACCGGCCGCGGTGGGCCGCGAGAGTGCCCCGCGAGCCCGCTCGCACTACGGTGGCGCCATGGCATGGCACTGGCAACTTCAGGGACCGGATGGCGCCGAGTGGCAGGGGGAGCTGGCCGCCGGCCAGCAGTTCCCCAGCCAGTCCGACGCCGAGACGTGGCTGGGGGAGTCGTGGCGCGAGTTGCGCTCTCACGGCGTCGGCGGTGTGGTGCTGCTCGAGGACGACCGGGTCGTCTACGGACCGATGTCGCTGGACCCCGCCTGACTCGTCAGAGTCCGGCCAGCAGACGACGGGTGACCCCCGTGATCGTGTGGGTGCCCGGCGCCCTGCCGGGATGACGTTGGACCAGTTCCTCGCTGCCAGGGGTCCCGACGATGAGCACTGCCAGAGACAACCGGGTCCGGCCCGATTCCAGCAGCGCGACCTGATTGACGATGCCGTCGATCCAGCCGCCCTTGAGGTACCAGCGCCAACCCGTCGGGGTGGCCGGTGGCACCCCCCAGCGCTGCCGAGGGGTGATGTCGTGGAACAGGCGCATCACCCAGTCGCGATGCCGCGGGGTGAGCAGCCCGGGCAGTCGCAGGAAGTACCTCGACATGTCGTCGGGACTGATGCGGGACAGCCCCCATCGGTAGGGGTTGTAGCGGAAGTCGGTCATCCCGGCCCGGCGCGCCAGGGCGAGGACCCGGCGGGTCCCGAGCAGGTCACGCACCGTCGTGGCGGCGCCGTCATCGGAGCGCACGATCATCGGTCGCAGGAGTTGCCGCTCCCACCGCCGCAGCGGCCGGTCCCGGACGGATCGGCGGTTCACGAACGCTGTCACGAAGATCGACTTGATGATGCTGGCGGAATACACGGTGCGGTGGGGGCGCAGCGACGCCACCACGTGTCCGTCGCCGTCGCCGTCGCGCAGCACGAACCCGACGCGCCCCGGTCGCTGTCGGGCGTACCGCTTGGCCGCTGCGACATCCGGTCGCCATGCGGCGGTCGACGACGCAGCGGAGCTCGGGGCCGCGGCGGAGTCCCCCGAGGCAGGTGTGGGAGCGGCCATCAGGGCCGCGACCACGGTCGCCGCACACATCACACCGACGAGACGACGGGTCACGACCGTCGCCGCCACCAGAACAGACCGCCAACCGCCGCCACCGCCAGCGCCGTCAGGAGCAGCGGCCAGGCCGCCTGGGAGGCGGGGGCGTCAGTGGGGATTTGGGCGTCGGCCGCGATGAACGTGGGCTGGGTCGGTGACCCGGCATCAGGCGGCGGTGTGCTGACCGGCGTGGGCGTGGGGCGATCGCGCCGTTCGGGTTGACGATCGCGCGTCCCGTCCCGGGCTGTGCCGGGGTCCGTCGTGGTGTCGCCGCCGGCGTCCCCGATGGCGCTGCGGCCGCCCCCGGCGGATTCGGAGTCGCCGGCGGTGCTGGCCGACATGCCTTCGTCCTGTTTCGAGGTGTCGCGGTCGGAAGATGCTTCCTCGGAGGGGGCGCTGCGGGGAGTTGATCGGGGCGCCGTGCGGGGCGATGGAGTCGTCCCCGACGTCACTGCGGGGGCGCATTCGCCCTGCGGGTAGCCGCCGATCGCACAGACGAGCCCGTCGTCACTACGAACGGTGGCCGACCGGGACAGGATGGTCGCACCCGTCGCCTGCTCGGGCGCCTCGACACAGGTGCCACGGGGCCGAGGCGGCGTCTGCCCGTCCGGAGCCTCGCCCGGCAGTCCGAAGTCGAACACCACGGCTACCCGCTTGGCGCCCGGGGCGGCCGGCTGCGGGCCACAGAACTGCCGAAAGGCCGCCGTGGCAGCGATCCGGGGTTCCGCGCCCTGGCCGCGCACCCCGGTGCTCAGCGCGAAGCGCCAGCCCTCGACGCTGCCGTCCTCGGGCACCGCCGAGGCCGGCCCCACCTGCGAGAACGTCCAGCCGTTGGCGGTACCGGTCCAGTACGTCCAGTAGCGGTAATCGGTGGCCGACGCCGGACCCGGCGCCCACATCGTCAGCGTGAGCGACGCAAGAGCGAGAACGGCCCCCAGTCGCCTCATCGCCGACTGGCCCGCAACAGGGAGACGAGGTCCGTGCCCCCGAACGACCGGGGGTCGCCGCCGGTCGCCGCCGCCGTCAGGAGCAACGTCCCGGTAGCACCGGCGTCAGTCACACCACCCGACACCGCGTAGGTGCCGGCGGCCCTCTTCAGCGCGCGGAGAGCCGGGCGCAGTTCTTTGCCGCGGATTCCCGCCGCCCGGGCGGCGATGAGGGCCTGAGCGGTCGCCGACGGGTCGCCGTCGGTGCCGAACGCGCTGGGGAGCAGCCCGTCGCGCAGGCCGCGCCGCAGCGTGGCCAGCACCGCCTCCGCCGCAGACACCGGGCGGGTGAGTCTCCCCTCGGCACAACGGAGCCGGCGCGGCGTGATCGAATCCGGAGTCATCGGCAGCGTGGTCACCAACCCGAGCGCAGCCTGGGCGCTGGCAAAGGGGTTCGCAGCGAGGGGCGACCGTTGATAGGACATCAGCCCGCGTTCGGCCGGGGCGGCGGAGCAGCGCAACTGCACGGACCGCAGGTATCGGGCGGCGGATCTCTGCTGCTTCTTGAGCGCGCCGGTGGTACGAGCACCGTTGAGGGCGGCCAGGGTCAGCCCGGTGCTGTTGGCGTCGCTGGTCCCGCCGGCGTAGTAGGGGAAACCGCCATCGCGGTTCTGGATCCCGCGCAGGTAGCGCACAGCTGCCCGCGCCGCCTGGTTCTCGCCGGCGGCGCGCAGGGCCATCGCGGCCATGGCGGTGGAGTTGGAGTCCGGGCCGCTGTAGGCGGCTGGGTCCGGGGCCGGGCACGCAGCGGAGACCCTGGCCCGGTAGGAGACGAACGATCCATCGGCGCACTGCTGCTTCGTCAGCCAGGACACCGCGCGGCCCGGCACCCGCAGATCGTTCGCAGCGAGGCCGGTCAGGGCGAGGCCTTGACGGTAGACCCCGTCATAGGTCGGGTCCTGGCTGCCGTAAAGGCCCCGGTCGGTTGCGGCCTGAGCCGGGGTGAGGGTCCCCAACGCGGCCAGGGCGGCGACGGCGACTGCGAAAGATCGGGTGCTGCGGGCGACGGACATTCGGACCCTTCGGTAAGCGGTCCGAGTCCGATGCCCTACCCCTGCGGGTGGGGCTCCGTCCCGCAGACCTCGGCGGTGGAGCCGTTCTCCGTCCGTCAGGTGCTCCGACTGACGGCCTTGCGGGCCGATCACGGTTGCGGGTCAGCGCCGGAATTGCACCGGCTTCCCCTGAACGTCGGACGAGTTCGGTGACCCGACCGTAGCACGGTCGGGAGCGGCTACTTCTCCACCGGAGCGCCGCCGGGCTTCACCTTCGGCGGGGGGATCCGCAGGCGCCGGATCTGCAGCATCCGCAAGGCGGCGTAGAGCAGGCAGCCCTTACGTTCAGATTTCTCCGGCCAGCGTTCGGCGAGTTCCTTGTTGAGTCGGAACAGCACCCACACCACTTCGAGCAGCACTACGCCCGCGATGACGAACCACACCAGCGACACCAGGTTCTGCACCTGCGGATTGCGGACAAAGGCGACCAGCAGGATGCCGACGGCGATGAAGATGAAGTACTCGCTCAGGCGGCGCTTGCGGTCGATGTAGTCGCGCACGAACGCCTTGGCCGGGCCCTGATCGCGGGCCGGCAGGTAACGGTCATCGCCGGCCATCAGACCGGCGCGGGCCTCCATGCGGGCTTCTCGTTCGCGCTGTTTCATGGCCTTGCGGGCCGCCTTGGGGTCGGCCGGCACCTTCAGGGTCTGTTTGCGCTGCGCCTCAGCATCCTTGCGGCTGGGGGTTGCGCGTCCCTTGGGCTGCTCGGCGCTGGGCGCCGCAGAGTCACCGTCTGACTGCGGCGAGTCAGCCGTGGGATCAGTGGGGGCGGGGGACGAACGACGACCGAACACGAACCCAGGATAAATGCCGCGAGAAGGGGCGTGAGCCGCCGACGCGCACTAGCGTGGGGAGGGTCCGCCATACATCCGGAGAAGGGGCGTCCCGCAATGGGCTTCTGGCAGCGATTCACATTGGTCTTCAAGTCCAAGGCGAACAAGATGCTCGACAAGGCCGAGGATCCGCGTGAGACGTTGGATTACTCCTACGAGAAGCAGTTGGAACTGCTGCAGAAGGTGCGCCGGGGCGTCGCCGACGTGGCCACCAGCCGCAAGCGGGTCGAACTGCAGATGCAGGGACTACAGCAACAGGCCGACAAACTCGAGGGGCAGGCCAAGGCGGCGCTCGCCGGGGGACGCGAGGACCTGGCGCGCGAGGCGCTCACCCGCCGGTCGGGGCTCACGGTTCAGCTCAATGACCTGCAGACGCAGTTGACGCAGTTGCAGGACCAGGAAGAGAAGATGGTCGACGCGTCGCAGCGTCTGCAGGCGAAGGTCGACTCCTTCCGCACGAAGAAGGAGACCATCAAGGCGCAATACTCCGCGGCCGAGGCACAGACCAAGATCAACGAAGCCTTCTCCGGGGTGTCGGAGGAACTGTCCGACGTCGGGTTGGCGATCCAGCGGGCCGAAGAGAAGACCCAGACGATGCAGGCCCGGGCCGGCGCCATCGACGAACTGCTCGCTTCGGGCGCCCTGGACGATCCGACCGGGACGACCAAGGACAATCTGACCCGGGAGTTGGAGGCGATGGCTTCCCAAAGCGACGTCGACACCCAACTGGCTGCGTTGAAGGCCGAGATCGGTGGCCCCGCTCCCGCCGCGGTCGAAGCGCCCAGCACTCCTGCGGTGGAGGCCCCTCCGGCGCCCAAGCCCGCCTCGGGCGCGCCGGCTCCGGGCTCGACCGCCACGCCGCCCACCGGATCGAACTGAGGAGTCGACCATGATCGTTCGAATCTCCGGCGAGGGCCAGTACCGGCTCGATGACGCCACGATCGACGAGCTGAACGAACTGGATGCGGCCGTGGAGGCCGCTCTGGATGACCAGGAGGCGTTCGACGTGGCCCTGGCCGCGATGCTCGCCAAGGTGCGCTCGGATGGTGAGGAACTGGCCGACGAGGAGCTGGTCGAATCCGATGTCATCCTGCCGTCCAGTGACGCAACGGTCGAGGATGTCCGCGCCATGCTCAAGAGCGACGGTCTGATCCCGGGCTAGTAGGTGCAACCTGGCCGGGTGCGGCACCATTGAGTTGTGGCCCGCACTCGCTACGCCAGTGACAGGGGACTGTCACGGCGCATGATCACCACCATGGGTGGCCTGGGGCTGCTCTATGTCCTGGTGGTCGTGGTCCTGATCGCCGTGGGGTTGAACGCGATCTTCGTGGTCCTCATCGCCGGCGGCATGCTGTTCGCGCAGTGGTACTTCTCCGACACGATGGCGCTGCGATCGATGAGGGCGCAGATCGTGACCCCCGAGCAGGCGCCACAGCTGCACGGACTGGTTGACCGGCTGTGTGCCCTGGCGGACATGCCCAAGCCGCGGGTCGCCATCGCCGACACCGACGTCCCCAACGCGTTCGCCACGGGGCGCTCTCCGGATCGCGCCGTCGTGTGTGTGACGACCGGGTTGTTGCGCCGGTTGGATCGCGATGAACTGGAAGGGGTCCTGTCTCACGAGTTGGCGCATGTCGCCCATCGCGATGTGACCGTCATGACTATCGCGTCGTTCGCGGCGATCCTGGCCGGGCTCCTGATCCGAACGGCCATGTGGGGTGGGCTGATGCGGGATCGCCGGGACAACAACGCGGCGCTGGTGATGCTGGCGGTCGTGGCCGTGTCCGCCCTCGTCTACGTTCTGTCCTACATCCTCACGTCGGCACTCTCACGGTATCGAGAACTTGCGGCGGACCGGGGAGGGGCGCTGTTGACCGGTAACCCCCGGGGACTCGCCACCGCGTTGCAGAAGATCAGCGGAGACGTGGCGCAGATCCCGACATCGGACCTGCGGCAGATGGAGGCGGTCTCGTCGATGGCGTTCATCCCGGCACTGGGCCGGGGGCGTGGCTTCGACCTGGCGAAGGTCTTCTCCAGTCACCCGCCGCTGGAGAAGCGACTCGAGAATCTGGCCAAGGTGTCCAGCGAGTTGGGGCAGTAGCACCGTGGGTTTCTTCGACAACGTGTTGGGCCGCAAGAAGGCCGTCCAACCGGATCTGGATCAGTTGTTCCAGTTGCCGGCGGCGGCCATCACGCTGCAGGCGTCGCTGGACTTCGTGCCCACCGGTACCGGTTCGGTGGCCTTCCGGGCGCCGGAGGGCAAGGCCTTCGCGGAGGTCCAGGCCGAGATCCAGGCCTTGCTCGACGCCGGGGGAGGTCCGAAGGTCGAGTCGGTGCGCGACTCGTTCGGCTATACGTGGCTCGTGGTGCGTCGCGACCCCTCGGATGTCGCGGGTCTTGTCACCGACCTGCACGCGATCAACGCGACCTTGAAGGACACCGGTTTCGGACCCACCCTGCTGTGTTCGCTGGTGGCGTTCCGGAATCCCGCGGGACAGGTGCTGGGCATGGTCTACCTGTTCAAGCAGGGCACCTTCTATCCCTTCGCCCCCTCTCCGGGCGCCACGGTCGAGCAACCCGGCCGCGACAACATCCTCGAGATCCAGGTGCGCGACACCGTCGGCTCGGACCTGGCCTTCGAAGACACACTGGCTCGATGGTTCGCGGTGTGGGGAGCCCCGGGGCTGGCGTAGCGCTGTCCGGAATCTGCTGATTCGGAGCGTGGCGGGCTGACGGGCGCTAGGTTGTGGCCATGTCGATGCCGCCTCCGAATCAGACGCCCGGCCAGTACTCTTACGGCCAGTCCGCCCCCCAGAACGGGATGGGTACCGCTGCCCTCGTCATGGGGATTCTTCAGTTCGTCTGCCTGGGGATCATCGGATCCATCCTGGCCATCATCTTCGGCAAGATCGGGATGAATCGCGCCGACCAGGGCCTGGCCAACAATGGCGGCGTCGCCAAAGCGGGCTTCATCCTGGGGATCATCGGAGTGGTCATCTCCGTCATCGGCTTCATCATCGTGGCGATCGCGGCAGCCAACGGCGCCTTCGACACCCAGGTCACCGTCTATCGCTGATCGTC
>CAZVYU010000086.1:0-10631 GCA_964631645.1 uncultured Actinomycetes bacterium | reverse complement strand
GGGACGGGAGCGACGGCCCGACGCACCGCCCGGCACAGGCCGGAGGCCGACAAGGCGACCGCCATCTCCATCGCAGCCTCCTGATCCGCCACGAGAAAGGCGCAGGTCGGGCCGCTGCCCGACACGATGGAACCCAGGGCCCCGTGTTCCGGTCCCAGGTCCAGCACCATCTCCAGCACTGGCATCAGGGAACACGCCGCGTCCTGAAGGTCGTTGGTGAGTGCTTTGCCCAAGGCCGCGGCGTCCCCCGTCCGTACCGCCCACAGGACCTCGGGCGGGATGTGGGGCGGTGAACCCGCTGGTCCGCGCAGATCATCCAGCGCTCGGTAGACCGCGGGAGTGGACAGCTGACTGTCGGACAGCGCCAGCACCCAGTGGAACTCACCCGACCCCATGGCCGACGTCACGAGTTCCCCGCGCCCGGCGCCCACCGCAGTGCCCCCCAACAAGGCGAACGGGACGTCGGATCCCAGTTCGGCGGCCAGTTCCAGCAACTCCGACTCCGCATAACCGTCGGGGTCCCACAAGTGGGCACAGGCGCGCAACACGGCCGCCGCGTCCGCGCTGCCGCCAGCCATGCCACCGGCAACCGGAATGCCTTTGTCGATGGTGATCGTCAGATCGGGAGAACGGTCGAACACCTGCGCCGCCAGCGCGGCTGCCTTCCACGCCAGGTTGTCCCGGCCCGAAGGGACCGCGCCGGACTCCCGGCCCGCCACCGAGATGCGCAGACCCCGACCATCGGCCCGATCCGTCACCTCGAGCTCGTCGAACAACGACACGGCCTGATAGACGGTGGCCAACTCGTGGAACCCGTCCTGTCGCAGCGGACCGACCCCGAGCGCCAGGTTGATCTTGGCGGGAGCGCGGACGCGCAGGGTGGTGGCCACGATCGCAGCCTAGGGAGAAAGCCCCCGACGTTGCCTGCGCCGACAACGGTGGTGAGCGTGGCATCTGACACACTGTTCGCGTACCGGGAGGGAACGCTGTGTCAGTGGTTGTGGTGACCGGCTCGGGCGGCCTCATCGGCTCGTCCGCGGCCACTCATTTTGCGTCCCTGGGCCTCGATGTCGTTGGCATCGACAACGACATGCGCCAGTACTTCTTCGGCCCCGACGGTTCCACCGCCTGGAACGTCGAGCGTCTGACGAACACACTCGGCCCGGCCTACCGGCACGAGTCGCTGGACATCCGCGATCGCGCGGGACTGGACCGGCTGTTCGCCGCGATCGGCTCCGACGTGACGCTGGTGATCCACACCGCAGCCCAACCCAGTCACGACTGGGCCGCCAAGGAACCCTTGACCGACTTCGACGTCAACGCCGTGGGCACGGTCAACATGTTGGAGGTCACCCGGAACCGGGCGCCAGATGCGACCTTCCTCTACACATCGACCAACAAGGTCTACGGCGACACCCCCAACTCGCTGCCGCTGGAGGAGCACGAGACCCGGTGGGAGATCGCGCCCAACCATCCCTTCGCCGACGGCATCACCGAGGACATGTCGATCGATCACAGCCTGCACTCGGTGTTCGGAGCGGCGAAGGTGGCCGGCGACGTGATGGTTCAGGAGTACGGCCGCTACTTCGACATCCCGACCGCCTGCTTCCGCGGGGGCACCCTCACCGGCCCGACCCACTCCGCCGCGGAACTGCACGGATTCCTCGCCTACGTCATGCGGTGCGCCATGGAGGACCGGCTCTACAAGGTGTACGGGTACAAGGGCAAGCAGGTCCGTGACGCGATCCACAGCGACGATGTGGTTCGCGCCTTCGAGGCGTTCTGGCGCGCCCCCCGGATCGGTGAGGTCTACAACATGGGCGGCGGGCGCCGGTCGAACTGCTCCAACCTCGAGGCGTTCGCACTGGCGGAACAGATCACCGGTCGGCCGATGCGCACCGAGTACGTCGACGACAACCGCATCGGTGATCACATCTGGTGGATCGGCAGCAACCAGAGGTTCCAGGACCACTACCCGGGTTGGGAGATCACCAAGGACGTGCCGGCGATCCTGCAGGAGATCTTCGAGGCCAACGCCGAACGGTGGACGCCGTGATCAACCGCGGCAAGCACAACGTCCTCGGCGTCCTGGTCGATGCCGTGGACTACGAATACGCGGTGAGCCGGGTGATCGACGCAGCCGAGCAGCGTCGTCCATTGGCGCTGACGGCACTGGCCGTCCACGGTGTGATGACCGGGGTCGACGACCCCGCCCACGAGGCTCGACTCAACTCCTTCGACCTGGTCGTTCCCGACGGGCAGCCGGTCCGGTGGGCGCTCAACCTGATGTACGGGACGGACCTCACCGATCGGGTGTACGGCCCGGACCTCACCGGGTACGTCCTGGCCGAACTCGCCCGGCGTGAGCTGCCCGTGTACCTGTACGGGTCGACCCCGGAAACCCTCGACGTGCTCCGATCGGCCCTGCCGGCGGAGTCTCCGGGCCTGTACATCGCCGGCAGCAGCCCGTCCCTGTTCCGTGGGTCGCACCCCGGCGAGGTGGCCGAGATCGCCGAACGAATCCGCGCGACCGGGGCGCGCTGCGTCCTCATCGGACTGGGCTGTCCCCGTCAGGAGGTCCTCGCTCACGCCTTGCGGGAACATCTGGATCTGCCGCTGCTCGCCGTGGGGGCGGCGTTCAACTACCACGCCGGCCAGTTGCGCCGACCGCCCCCGTGGATGCAAGCCCGCGGACTGGAATGGTTGTGGCGCCTGGGACTCGAGCCGCGGCGGCTCTGGCGTCGGTACCTGGTGCTGAACCCCCGGTATGCGTCACGGCTCCTCGCTCAACGGGCTGGTTGGTGGCGACCGCAGCCGGAGCCGCCCAAACGCAGGGCAGCCCTCGACGTACCTGTCTGAGTTCGGTGCACGGGTGTGCGCGGCCACAAGGTGTCGGAGCCGGTCAATCTCGTGGGACTGTGGTGCCATGACTGATTTCTCGATCACCGAATTGGCCGAGCAGCCCACTGCAGTCCGGCGCGACCGCATCGCCATGGCGGACATCCGCCCCTTCTTCGACAACGGCTTCGTGGTGATCGCAGCGGCTTTGGCCGATCAGGGACTGACCCCGGACGGCCCACCGTTCGCCCGCTACTACGGCATGCCGGCAGACACGGTGGATGTCGAGATCGGCTTCCCCGTGACGGGGTTCACCGCTACTGAGTCCGTGGCGGCGGGCGCCCTGCCCGCTTGCCGCGCCGTGGTCGGAATTCACCTCGGCGGCTACGACCAGTTGCACATGACCTGGCGGGAACTGCACACATGGGGTGCGGAGCAGGACCTGCCCTGGGCCGACACGTTCTGGGAGTCCTACCTGACCGACCCTCGCACGCAATCGGATCCGGCCCTCAACCAGACCCGTCTGGTGCAGCCGCTGCGTCCGTGAGCAAGACCAGAACGAGCCGACCTGGGGGCTTCGACCCTCCGCTGCGCGGTTACGCACCCCGCGGCGAGGGGGTGTCGCCGTCGCGCGGCGGGTGAGGACCAGGCGGGACCAGTCGGACCGTAGCTTCGGCGAGGCGGACGAAGTCCCCCACTGCGAGTTGTTCGGCCCGTGCGGTGGGCGCGACCCCGGCGGAAGCCAGGACCTCATCAGCCGCGGCGGGACCCCATGCCGCAGCGAGGGCGTGACGAACCGTCTTGCGGCGCTGGGCGAACAACCGGTCCACGAGCCCGAAGACGGTTCCCCGGTCCTGCCCTGCATGCACCGCCGCCGGATCGTCCCACGCCGTAAGCAGCACAAGACCGGAGTCGACCCGCGGCACCGGCCAGAAGACGTTCGGCGGCACAGTACCCACCATGCGGACCTTGCCGTACCAGGCGGCCTTCACACTCGGGATGCCATAGGTCTTCGACCCGGGACCGGCGGCCAGGCGCGCGGCCACCTCGCGCTGGACCATCACCAAAGCGGACGTCAGCGACGGGAACTGCGCCAGGCACTGCAGCAGGACGGGCACCGCCACGTTGTAGGGCAGATTGGCGACGAGAGCGTCCGGTTTCAGGTCGGCGGCGGGCATCCGCAGCGCGTCAGCACAGATCACCTGCAGCCGTGAACGAGCAGCCGGGAGGCGCTGAGCCACCGTGTCGGGGAGCAGCTCGGCCAGGCGCGGATCGAGCTCGACCGCAGTCACCGCGTGGCCCGCTTCCAGCAACCCCAGAGTCAGACTCCCCAGCCCGGGGCCGACCTCCAGAACCTGCGCCCCCGCAGGTAGCTCCGCCTGTCGCACGATGCGACGGATCGTGTTCGGGTCGATCACGAAGTTCTGACCGAGCGCCTTGCGCGGCCGCAGATCCAGTGGTCGGGCCAGGTCACGAACCTCACGGGGGCCGAGAAGGGCCGTCACCCGGTGAATCCCTGCGTGGCCTCGAGTGCGAAGGCCCGGATCGTGTTGGCGCGCAACTGCCGACACAGATCGTCCAGGTCCATTCCGCTCAGTTCGCTCAGCGCCCGGACGGTGGCCGGCATCAGGTAGGACGCATTGGGCTTCCCGCGGGCGGGCACTGGGGTCAGGAACGGCGCATCCGTCTCCACCAGCATCTGCTCGGGCGGGGTGACCGCCGCCGCATCCCGCAGCGATTGTGCGTTCTTGAACGTGATCACACCGGGGAAGGACAGGAACCACCCATTGCCGGCACACTCGGCGGCCATCGCGGCATCGCCGCTGAAGCAGTGGAACACCACCCGACCTGGCAGGTCCTCGCCGGCAAGGACGCGAAGGACGTCGGAATGGGCGTCACGGTCGTGGATCACCAGGGTGAGGTCGCGGTCGCGGGCCAGCCGGATGTGCTCCCGAAACGACGATTCCTGAGCCGCTTGACCGGACCGATCGGTTCGGTAGTGGTCGAGTCCGGTCTCTCCGATCGCCACCACTCGCGGGTCCGTGCTGAGCTCGGCGATCGCAGCAAGGTCGGCGGACAGATCAGCATCCGGCGCTTCGTTGGGGTGCAGCGCCACGGCAGCGACGACCGAGTCGAACTCTGCCGCCAGCCCCACCGATCGACGCGACGACGCCACGTCGACACCGACCTGGACCACCCCGGTGACCCCGACGGCCGCAGCGGCGGCCAGCGCGTCCGAAGGGGACAGGCCCGAGTACTGCTCGGTGATGTCCAGATGGCAGTGGGAGTCGATGACCGGCGCAGGGAGCGCATCGGGCGCTGCCGGGAGCCCGTCCGGCAGGCTCACTCGTCGTCCTCCGGGAGCCGGGGGAACAACTGTTCGGGCTTGCTGATGGCGGTGCCGGGCGGTAGGACGCCCCATTCCGATCGGGTCACCAACTGGTCGCCGAGTGGACCGACAGCGGTGTCGGCTCCCAGCGACTTCCACAGCGCGGCCATCGCCGTGGGCATCACCGGCGAATAGAGGACACTGATCGCCCGCAGGCTCTCCTCGATCGTGTACAGAACCGTCGCGAGTCGTTCCCGGCGGTCGGGGTCCTTGGCCAGCGCCCACGGCTGCTGATCGGTGACGTACCCGTTGACCGCGTCGACGAAGGCGCGGATCGATCCGATCCCCGCGCTGAAGTCCAGGCGGAGCATGGCCGCATCCGCGTCCGCGGTCGTCCGGGTCAGCAGGTCCTGCAAAGCCAGGTCGGCGTTGCTGTACGGGCCCGGCTCAGGTAGCACCCCGTCGAAGTATTTGTTCACCATGGCGCCACCCCGCGAAGCCAGGTTGCCCAATCCGTTGGCGAGTTCGGCGGTGTACCGGTCGCGCATGTCCTCCCACGAGAACGACCCGTCGGATCCGAAATTGATCGCCCGCAGGAAGTAGTACCGAAATGCGTCGACACCGAACGTGTCGGTGATCTCGGTCGGGGCGATGCCGGTCAGCTTGCTCTTGGACATCTTCTCGCCGCCGACGAGCAACCACCCGTGCGCGAACACCTTGTCGGGCAGCGGTAGTCCGGCGGCCATCAGCATGGCCGGCCAATAGACGGCGTGGAAGCGCAGGATGTCCTTGCCGACCAGGTGAACGTCGGCCGGCCAGGTGGCGGCGAAGAGTTCTTTGTGGTCGTCCTGTCCGTATCCCACCGCGGTGATGTAGTTGAGCAGTGCGTCGAACCACACGTACACGACCTGCTTGTCGTCCCATGGGAGCGGAATGCCCCACTCCACGCTGGAACGCGACATCGAGATGTCCTTCAATCCCTGGCGGATGAACGACACCACCTCGTTGTAGGCGCTCTTGGGGGCCACCGCGTCAGGGTTGCGTTCGTAGTGCTGCAGGAGTTCGTCCCCGAAGTCCGAGAGGCGAAACCACCAGTTCTCCTCGCGCAGTTCCTCGACCGGGCGGCCATGGATGCGACACACCTTCTGGCCGGCGAAATCGCCTGTCCCGTCGGTCAGGTCGTCGGGGAACTTGAACTCCTCGCAGCCCACACAGTAGGGGCCCTCGTACACGTCGGCGTAGACGTGGCCGGACTCCTTGAGCACCTGCCAGAAGTGCTGGACGCCTTCACGGTGCCGACGCTCCGTGGTGCGGATGAAGTCGTCGTTGGCGATGTCGAGGGTCTCCAGGACCGGGCGCCAGTGATCGTTGACCAGCCGGTCCACCCACTGCTGGGGGGTGACGTCGTTCTCCTCGGCCTTGCGCTGCACCTTGGTGCCGTGCTCGTCGGTGCCGGTCAGGTAGCGCACCTTCTCGCCCCGTTGCCGATGCCAGCGGGTGAGGACGTCGCCGGCGACGGTGGTGTACGCATGCCCGATGTGCGGCGCATCGTTGACGTAGTAGATGGGCGTCGTGACGTAGAACGACTTGGCGGGCATGGGTGCCATTCTAGGGACCAGGCGCTGTGGTGCAGGTCCGGCTGCCGTCGACGGTGGTCGCCGACACACTGCGGCGCATCGTCGCCGGGCCCGGCCGGGGTCGGTCGAGGACGCGGCCTACGATCAGGCCACCGCGCGCGACGCCCGGTCCGCGGCGCGGATCCCGTCGGCGATCATCCCCGCCGTCACCTCGAACGGTTCGTGATGCGAACTCTCGTCAGGCGCCACGGTGCGTTCGGCAATCGTTGCGAGGGTCGCGTCTGATACGTCGGGCAGGCCGACCTCGGCGAGAGTCGTCGGCAGCCCCACCTCGCGGCAGAAGTCCCGCACCCGGTTGATCTCCTCATCGGGGCGACCCTCGACGACCAACTGCACCAGCAGGCCGAAGGCGACCTTCTCGCCGTGCAATCGATCGTGGGTGCCCGGGACGGCGGTGAGGCCGTTGTGTACGGCGTGGGCCAGCGCCAACCCGCCGGACTCGAATCCGAGCCCCGACAGCAGTGTGTTGGCCTCGACCACTCGCTCCAGCGCCGGAGTCACGGCCCCCACGTCCACTGCGCGGATCGCGGCCGGACCATCGGCGAACAGCGTCTGGCAGCACAGCTCCGCCAGGGCGCCGGCGCTCATGGTGGCCGCCCCTCCGACGGTGTTGCGTCCGTGCGCCTCGATCACCGTGCGCGCCTCGAACCATGTCGCCAACGCATCCCCCATGCCCGCGACGAGGTACCGACTGGGAGCAGCAGCGACGATCGTTGTGTCCACCAGCACCAGATCGGGATTGCGTGGGTAGAACTGGATTCGTTCCACGCTGCCATCGGCGGCATACACGACCGAGATGGCGCTGCACGGGGCGTCGCTGGACGCCAGCGTGGGGCAGTTGACCATCGCCGCGTCGGTCTCCAGGGCCACCGCTCTGGACGTGTCGAGCGCTTTTCCACCACCGGCACCCACGATGGTCCGTGCCCCCATTTCGTGGGCGACCGCCACGGCGCGGTCGATCTCGGGCTGGGAGCACTCGCCCCCGAAGACGTGCACGCGGTAGTCGAACCCAGATCGGGGCAGCGTCTGTTCCCAGGTCGCCGACAGGCGTTCGGCGTTGCTGCGGGAGGCGACGATGAGGACCGGCCCCGACAAGCCGAGGTGCGCCATCTGCTCACCCAACGCGGCGGAGGCATCGCGCCCCTGGACATAGCGGGACGGAGCGCAGAACACGGACAGCACGAACGTGAAACTAGCCGGGATCGGCACCGGAAGGGAGGCTGGCTTGGTAGACGATGCGTCGCGGCGTGCCGGTTCGCTCCGCGACAGCGGCCACGGCATCGCGCCGCGACGATCCCTGCTCGACCAAGGCCGCTACCTGATCGGCAAGAACGGCGGGATCCAACGGCGGCGCCGCCCCCGCGCCTGACACCACCAGCGTGATCTCGCCGAGCACCTCGCCGGCCGCCCAGGCGACCAGTTCCGACAGGGAGCCGCGGATCACCTCTTCGTGCACCTTGGTCAGCTCGCGGCAGACGGCGGCCGGGCGATCGCCCCACTCGGCCAAGAGGTCGGCCAAGGTGTCAGGAAGCCGACGGGGGGACTCGAAGAAGACGCAAGGACGCGGGTCGGCGGCGAGCACGCCCAACCTGCGGCGACGTTCGCCGGACTTCCGGGGGAGGAACCCCTCGAACGAGAAGGGACCGGGAACAAGCCCACTGACCGCGACCGCCGTGGCGACCGCCGACGGCCCCGGGATGGCGGTGACCCGGATCCCGCGCTCCGCGGCCGCCGCCACCAGACGGTGGCCAGGGTCACTGATCGCGGGGGTGCCGGCATCCGACACCAGCAGCACATCGTGTCCGGACACCAGTGTCTGCAGCAGTTCCTCGGAGCGCCGCGCTTCGTTCCCCTCGAACAGCGACATCACGCGCCCCCGGACCGGGATCTCGAGCGACTCGGCGAGGCGCCGCAACCGACGAGTGTCCTCGGCCGCGATGGTCGTGGCCTTCGTGAGCGCCGACCGCAACCGGTCCGACGCGTCATGGGCATTGCCGATCGGAGTCGCCGCAACGATCAGAGTCCCGTACACCCCGACATGGTGGCACGGCGCAGCTTCGTAGGGGCTGGTCCAGACAACGGTCGGGTCGTGGCGGAGCCGGGATGCGCGCAACTGTCCCCAATTCGGCGCGTTCCAGATCCGGTCCTGGGCAATGACCAGAGTCACCGGCCTCTTTGGGGACACTTACGTCGGATCCCGCGGCCTGACATCGCCCTCGCCGTTCCCGGGCCCGCCCTAGGATGACCCGGTGACCGCGACCGCCGCCCCACCCGTCGAGGTGACGGCGCCATCAGGACGCAGGCCACGGGTGACGGGTCGGTGGCTCGGCCCGTTGGCTGTGACCGCGCTCGGGGGGATTCTGCGGTTCAACCAATTAGGGCGGCCGCACGCGTTCGTCTTCGACGAGACCTACTACGCGAAGGACGCCCTGTCGCTGGTGACGTTCGGGTACGAGCGCGGCTTCGTGGACAAGGCTGACAAGAAGATCCTCGCCTCCGACGGGGTGATCGATCCGACCTGGTTCACCGATTCGGCCTCGTTCATCGTCCACCCGCCGGTCGGAAAGTGGCTGATCGGGCTGGGGGAATCGGTGGCCGGCGCCACACCACTCGGATGGCGTCTGGCGGTCGCGATCCTGGGAACCTTGACGATCCTGCTGGTCGCTCGCGCGGTCCTGCGGATGACGGGGAGCGCCCTCTGGGGCACGGTCGCCGGACTGCTGATGGCGATCGACGGCATGGCCATCGTGATGAGCCGGACGGCCGTGCTGGACGGAATCCTGACCTTCTTCGTCGTCGCGGCCTTCGCCTGTCTGCTGGTGGATCGGGACTGGGCCAGAGCCGGGCGGACAGCCGGCTACTGGTGGCGCCCATGGCGCTGGCTGGCAGCGGTGAGCCTGGGCCTGGCGTGTGGCGTGAAGTGGAGCGGCATCTGGTTCGTCGCCGCCTTCTGTGTGATGACCGTGCTGTGGGATGTGGGCCGCCGTGCCCGCGGGTCCCGGTGGTGGACCACGCTGCTGCGGTCCGCCGGTCCGGCGGCGCTGACGATGGTGCCACTGATCCTGGGTGTGTACCTCGTGTCCTGGACCGGCTGGTTCCTCAGCGACAGCGCGTGGGACCGCCAGTGGAACGACTCCGGCGGTGTGGTGGCGGCGCTCAGTTCGCTCCTGCACTACCACTCCGAAATGTGGACCTTCCACAACGGACTGACCAGCGACCACTCGTACAAGTCCTCGGCCTTCGGCTGGCTGGTCCAGGCCCGGCCCACCTCGTTCTTCTACGAAGATCCGGGCGGTTGTGATTCGGGGCAGTGCTCGCAAGCCGTCACGGCACTGGGCAACCCGCTGATCTGGTGGGCCGGCGTCCTGGCCCTGCTGCACCAGGCGTGGCGCTGGGTGGCCCACCGCGACTGGTGCTCGGGGGCGGTCCTCGGCGCGGTGGCGGCGGGTTGGGTGCCGTGGCTGCTGTTCCCTGACCGCACCATCTTCAGCTTCTACGCGGTGGTGATCATCCCCTTTGTGATCATGGCGTTGACGTTGTCACTGGCGTCCTTCGTCCGGCCCGACGAACGGCCCGGACGGGACCTGCGTCTGCGGGTCTCGCTGGCGGCACTGTTCCTGCTTGCGTGTGTGGTGGTTTCGGCGTTCTTCTACCCGATCTGGTCGGCCGAAGTGATCGACTACGCCACCTGGAGCCAGCGGATGTGGTTGCCGACCTGGGTCTGAACGGAACGCCGCACCCGGTGGGTGAGCTCTCCGTCGCAGGCGCAGCACCCACCGCCCACCCGCCGCGGGGTGAGTAGCGCGAAGCGCGTATCGAAGCCAAGG
>CAZVYU010000085.1:5109-10637 GCA_964631645.1 uncultured Actinomycetes bacterium | reverse complement strand
CTCCGGCGGCTACTCACCCCGCGGAGGGTGGGCGCTACGGCGGCTACTCACCCCGCGGAGGGTGGGCGTTTCGGCGGCTACTCGATCCGCGGCGGGGTCGGAGTCAACTGGGGCGGGGGCTCTGGGATCATCGTGATCGCGCCCGACGGACACTCGGACACACACAGCCCGCACCCTTTGCAGTAGTCCAGGTCGAAGCCGTAATCCCGGCCGTTGTCGCCCTCGCCTGAGCCCGTGGCGAACTTACGAACGGCGTTGTCCGGACACACGCCGAAGCAGTTGTCGCAGTGGAAACAGTTGCCACACGACAGACAGCGTCTGGCCTCGAACAGGGCCGTCGACTCGTCCAGACCGCCGGTGACCTCGTCGAAGGAGTTCAGCCGTCGGGCCACGTCGAGGCGGGGGCGCACCGTCTTGGGTGCATCGGTGTAGTACCACGTATTCAGCGAGTCGAAGGCGGCGAGCGGAGGGCGAGCCGGGTGGTCGAACTGCTGGCCGCGCAGCCACCCGTCGATACAGCGGGCCGCCTGTTTGCCGTGGCCCACCGCAACTGTCACCGTTCGCTCGCTGGGCACCATATCGCCACCGGCGAAGACGCCGGGGTGGCCCGTCATCATCTGGTCGTCGACCGCCACGACACCGTCGCTGATCACGAGGCCGGGGACTGCGTCGAGCAGTGACAAGTCAACGTCCTGTCCCAGAGCCAGGACCAGGGAGTCGGCCGCCAGCGTCTCTGTCTCACCCGTCGGTTGCGGGAAGCCGGTGTCGTCCAGTTCCATGCGCTCCACGACCATCTCGTGGGCGTCAATGTGGCGGATCGTGGACAGCCACCGCATGATGACGCCCTCTTCCAAAGCATCGGCCACTTCCATGTCGTGGGCGGGCATGCGGTCGCGGGTGCGTCGGTAGACCACGATCGCCTCCTCTGCACCCAACCGCCGGGCCGTGCGAGCGGCGTCCATCGCGGTGTTACCGCCGCCGTAGACCACGACGCGTCGGCCCAGCAGGGGACGTTCCTCCTCTTCCATTCCGCGCAGCAACGAGACGGCGTCCAGGACATGAGCCGACTCGCCGGCCGGGATGTAGGCACGTTTGCCGATATGGGCACCGACCGCCAGGAACACCGCGTCGAAACCTTCGGACATCGCCGACATGACGTCATCCACTCGGGTATCGAGTTCCAGGTCGATCCCCAGGTCGAGGATCCGGGAGACCTCTGCGTCCAGCACGTCGCGGGGCAAGCGGTAGGCGGGGATGCCGAACCGCATCATGCCGCCGGGCCGGGGACCCGCCTCGCGGATGACAACGGAGTGACCGCGTCGGCGCAACTGGTACGCCGCGGACAGACCCGACGGACCGGCCCCGATCACCAGAACCCGGCGGCCGGTGTCAGCGGCCGGTTGCGGAAGTGGCCACTGCTCGCGCAGCGCCACGTCACCGAGGAATCGTTCGACGCTGTTGATGCCGACCGGTTGATCCAGTTGACCACGATTGCACGCCGTCTGGCACGGGTGGTAGCAGACCCGCCCCATGATGGCGGGCAGCGGGTTGTCCGCGACGAGGGCGTCGAACGCCGCTCGGTAGTCGCCGTCCTCGCCGGCATACAGCCAGCTCTGGACGTTCTCCCCCGCCGGGCACGCGTCGTTGCACGGCGGCAGGGCGTTGGCGTACAGCGGCCGTTCCGTGCGCCAGGATCCGGTCTTGTTGGCCAGACTGCTGCCCACGTCCAAGGTGATCGCGAACGGTCGGTTGCTCATACCTCCACCTCCTCGATGCCGTAACGCGCGAAGTTGCGATCGGCCTGGGCTTGGATGCGCTCGATGGTGGTGGGATCCGCGCCGTCGGCGAACAGGTGGGCGTATCGCTTCTGCCGACGCAGATACTCCGTCACCGGGACTCGCCGCCGAACCGGACTGACCGAGGTGACCTCGCCGTCGCGACCCTCGAATACGCAGAACAGTCCTGACTCCACGGCAAGCCGCGCGATTGTGATCGTGTCGCGACTCGGGGTGCCCCAGCCCAACGGACACGGCACCAGGATGTGCAGGTACCGCGCCCCTCGCAGGGACATCGCGGTGCGCACCTTTGCCTCCAGATCGCGCAGATCGGCCACCGTGGCCGTCGCCACGTAAGGGATCTCATGCGCCAGGGCGATCCGCGGTAGGTCCTTCCCCTGTCCGAACGGGTTGCCCGGATGGCTGCCGACCGCTTGGGTCGTCATGGTCCGTGCTGCCGGCGGCGTGGCCCCGGAACGCTGCACGCCGGTGTTCATGTAGGCCTCGTTGTCGTAGCAGATGAACAGCACATCATCGTTGCGCTCGAACATCCCCGACAGGGTTCCCATGCCGATGTCGACGGTCCCGCCATCACCGGCCTGGGCGACGACGCGGACATCGGACCGGCCTGTGACGCGCAACGCCGCAGCCACTCCCGTGGCCACCGCCGCAGCGTTGCCGAACAAGCTGTGCAGCCATGGGATCTGCCAGCTCGTCTCGGGGTAGGGAGTGGAGAAGACCTCGAGGCAGCCGGTCGCGTTGACCGCGACCATCTGACCGCCGGTCTCGGCCATGGCCGTGTCCAATGCGTATCGCGCCCCCAACGCCTCCCCACATCCCTGGCAGGCGCGGTGGCCGCTGGTCAGAGCGTTGGTGCGGTCGGGGTCGGATTGGACACTGCCCCCTTCGAGGAGTCGGTTGCCCACCGCGAAGGAGCCGACCTGGTAGAAGCGCACGCGGTCGTTCATCGGGGTCGCCCTCCCTGATGGGTGCCGGTGTCGGCGATATCGCGCAGGATGTTCTCCGCCGCAGGCCCGGAGCGTCGCTCCGCCCGCGCCCGGGCCAGTTCCCGTTCCACCAGGTCTCGACGTAGATCCAGGAAGCTCAACTCCGGCAGTTCCCCGGCCCGGGCATTCGTGATCATCTGCGCCAGGGACGACTTCAGGATGGGGCGACCTCCGAGCCCGGCAATAACCGTCACGGTGCGGTGGTCCTGCCCGGCGAGAGCGGTGCGCACGTTCGCGCTGACGATGCCGCCGATCCCGACGGCCAGCGCCTTTTCCAGCACGACGACATCCGTGACCCCCGCCAATGCCTGGCGGACCGCATCGATCGGGAAGGGGCGGAACGACGTGATGCCCAGGACCCCGACCCGGACCCCGTCGGCCCGCAACTCGTCGACAGCATCCTTCAGGGTCCCGATCACCGATCCCAGCGCGACGATCGCAATCACGGCATCTTCCATCCGGTACTGCGAGACCAGGCCGTTGCGTTCACGGCCCGTGGCAGCCCCGAACTCCCGGGCGATCGTCGGGATGACCTCCAGTGCCTGCATCTGACGGACATGAGCCAGGTACCGCACCTCCAGGAATGCCTCCGGGCCCACCATGGCACCGATCGACACGGGCTCCGCCGGATCCAGGATCTGCCGCGGTTCGTAGGGCGGCAGGAACTGATCGACAACCTCAGATTCTGGGAGATCGACCTCCTCGACAGCGTGGGTCAGCACGAACCCGTCCATACACACCATCACCGGCAACGACACCTCCTCGGCCAGTCGGAAGGCCTGAAGGTGCAGATCGACGGCTTCCTGATTGTCCTCGGCGTACAACTGGATCCAGCCCGAGTCGCGTTGGCTCATCGCGTCGCTGTGGTCGTTCCAGATGTTGATCGGAGCGCCGATGGCCCGGTTGGCCACCGTCATGACGATGGGCAGGCCCAAGCCGGATGCGTTGTAGACCGCCTCGACCATGAACAGCAGCCCCTGGCTGGCGGTGGCCGTGTAGGCCCGGGCGCCGGCGGCACTGGCACCGATCGCCGCGCTCATGGCGGCGAACTCCGACTCGACGTTGAGATACTCGCAACCGGTCAGTTCGCCGGACTGCACCAGGGCGCTCAAACTCTCCACGATGTGGGTCTGCGGCGAGATCGGGTAGGCGCAGATGACCTGCGGCCGAGCGAGCGCGACGGCCCGCGCCACGGCCTGCGACCCCTCAATCTGCGAGCGCATCCGACACCTCCCGCGGACCCACTGCCTCATAAGCATCGCGGGCGGCTTGCCGGTTCCCTTCGAGGAGGGCCCCACTGAACCGGTCCGCCAACGCCTCCTCGAGCGCGGGAAGGGTGACGACCCCGGTCAGCGCGGCGAACCCGCCGAGCAGGACCACGTTGGGCACCGGCCGTCCGATCCGCTGCATCGCTATCTGTGTCGCGGGGACCGTGACCACGCGCACACTGTCGACGGCCACCGGCCACCGGTCGGCGGGAAGTTCACTGTTGATCAACACGCTGCCGCCGTCGGTCAGCCCCGCCAGGACCTCGGGCAGTCCCAGGAGTGACGCATCGCAGACGACAAGGGCGTCCGGGGCGACGATGGGCTCGCGGGTCCGGATGGGGTTCTCCGAAACCCGGCAGTAGGCCACCACGGGGGCGCCCGTCCGTTCCGAACCGAAACTGGGGAATGCCTGGGCGTGCCGACCGCTGTCGAAAGCAGCGACGGACAACAACTCAGCTGCGGTGACGACGCCTTGGCCGCCGCGACCGTGAATGCGAGTTCCGAACACGTCACTCTCCCTGCATCATTCACGGTACGCCTGTCGCTCCGCCGATGCGGCCACGCCTGGGCGCGCATGGCGGTGCACCTCCGAGGGACGCTGCCAGCCGTCTGGCCGTCGCAGGACAGCGAATAGACTGGCTCACCGTGTCTGCCGAATCCTCCGCCGCTGCCCCCTCCGCTGTGTCCATGCCGGAACGCCCGGCGCTGGAAGGGCTGGAGGACCGCTGGTCGCAGCAGTGGGACACCGACGGGACCTACACGTTCGACCGGACCCGGGAACGCTCGGGCATCTACAGCATCGACACGCCCCCACCGACGGTCAGCGGATCGCTGCATGTGGGCCACGTGTTCTCCTACACCCACACCGACTGCATCGCCCGGTACCAGCGGATGCGGGGTAAAGAGGTGTTCTATCCGATGGGGTGGGACGACAACGGACTGCCCACCGAACGCCGGGTCCAGAACTACTACGGCGTCCGCTGCGACCCGTCCCTTCCCTACGACCCGCAGTTCTCTCCTCCGGAGAAGCCCGACGCCAAACGACAGATCCCGATCTCGCGACGCAACTTCGTCGAACTGTGTGAACGGCTCACGGAAGAGGACGAGAAGGGTTTCGAGGCGTTGTGGCGCCATCTGGGCATCAGCGTCGACTGGCGCCAGACCTACCAGACCATCGACCGCAACGCCCGCATCACGTCTCAACAGGCGTTCTTGAACAACCTGGCGCGCGGCGAGGCCTATCAAGCCGAGGCCCCCACCCTGTGGGACGTCACCTTCCGGACGGCCGTGGCGCAAGCGGAACTGGAGGACCGGGAACGGCCCGGCGCCTATCACCGGCTGTCCTTCCACCGGGCCGACGGCGAGCCGGTGTTCATCGAGACCACCCGTCCGGAACTGCTGGCGGCCTGCGTTGCCCTGGTGGCCCATCCCGACGACGAGCGGTACCAGCCGTTGTTCGGGCACACGGTGACGACGCC
>CAZVYU010000085.1:0-5009 GCA_964631645.1 uncultured Actinomycetes bacterium | reverse complement strand
CTGCGCGACACCGGCAACCTGCACGGCGAACCGGCCGCCATCACCCACCCGGTCAAGTTCTTCGAGAAGGGCGACAAGCCGCTGGAGATCGTGACCACCCGCCAGTGGTACCTGCGCAACGGAGGCCGCGACCTGGCCTTGCGGGAGGCCCTTCTGGAACGTGGCTCACAACTGCGTTGGCATCCCCCTCACATGCAGGTGCGCTACGACAACTGGGTCTCCGGGCTCAACGGTGACTGGCTCATCTCACGGCAACGGTTCTTCGGTGTGCCCTTCCCCCTCTGGTATCCGCTGGACGACGCGGGCAACCCGAACTACGACGAACCCATCCTGGCGACCGAGTTGCCCGTCGACCCGGCCTCCGACTGCCCGCCCGGTTACACCGAGGACCAGCGCGGCCTGCCCGGCGGTTTCATGGGAGACCCGGATGTCATGGACACGTGGGCGACTTCGTCGCTCACCCCGCAGATCGCCGGCGGCTGGGCCACCGACCCCGATCTGTGGCAGCGCGTCGCGCCGATGGATCTGCGCCCGCAGGCGCACGAGATCATCCGCACCTGGTTGTTCTCCACGGTGGTGCGCTCCCACCTGGAGGATGATCGACTGCCGTGGAGTGATGCGGCCATCAGCGGCTGGATCCTCGACCCGGACCGCAAGAAGATGTCCAAGTCCAAGGGCAATGTCGTGACCCCGATGGGACTGTTGGAGCAGCACGGCTCTGATGCCGTGCGGTACTGGGCCGCGAGCGGGCGGCCGGGCGCCGACACCGCGTTCGACGAGGGTCAGATGAAGATCGGTCGCCGACTGGCGATCAAGATCCTCAACGCCTCGCGGTTCGTCCTGCTCAGTGCGGGGCAACCGGTGGATCCCGCAGCCGTGACGCACCCCTTGGACCTGTCTCTCCTGGCCCGTCTGGCCACGGTGGTGAGCGGGACGACCCAGGCACTGGACGACTACAACTACACCCGCGCGTTGGAACTGACCGAGACGTTCTTCTGGTCGTTCTGCGACGACTACCTGGAACTGGTCAAGGCCCGGGCAGCCGATGATTCCGACCCGGCGGGTCAGGCATCGGCGCAAGCGGCGCTGCGGGTCGCCCTTCGGGTGCTGCTGAGGCTGTTCGCCCCGTTCCTGCCCTTCGTCACCGAAGAAGTGTGGTCGTGGTGGCAGCCCGGCTCGGTCCATCGCACCGACTGGCCAACCGTGGCCGAGTTACCGTCTGCCGGCGACCCGGACCTACTCCCCGACGTCTCGTCGGTTCTGAGTCGGATCCGCAAGGCCAAGAGTGAAGCCAAGGTGGGGATGCGCACGGAAGTCACCACGGCGTCGGTCGTCGGAACGCGCGAACGGGTGGCACGGATCGAATCTGCGCGCGACGACCTGATCGCAGCCGGTCGCATCCAGGAGTTGCTGGTGATGGATGGGCCGGACCTGAGTGTTGCGGACATCGTGCTCGGAGATCCGCCCGGCTGATCGGTCCCCTGAGCGGAATGTCCCGATTGATGCCGGGCCGACACCGACCGGATGTTCAGTTGCCCCCCGGTCATGCCGATGCAGTGGCACGATAGGCCCGTCACGCATCAGGGAGTCGAGCATGCGACTGCTGGGGAACGACCCCGATCTCGGGGCCGCCACACCCGAAGACGACCTGCCCGCCTACCCGGCGCCGGACTACACCATCGACGAGACCGGCCGATACGTCGACGCTTCCAGCCGAGCTGCGGACCCCTCGGACTCGCGGCCCGTCGAGGCCGACAACCTGGGGTCGGATCCGTCGGAGGGACCCCCCGCCGTTGTCGTGCCCGAGCCGGAACCGCTGGCAGACGCCGGTGAACAAGACCCGGTGGATGGCGACTCGGTGCCGGCACCGGCAGACCCTGCACTTGTCGAGCCCGCCCCCGTGGTTGATCCGGACCAGCCGCCCCTGCTCCTCGACGCCGCCGATCACACCGGCGACTGGGGGTTTGCCGCCGATCCGGTCACTCCCGAGGCGCCGTCGCTCGCTCAGTTCGGATGGGACTCCGAGGTGCCGAGCGACCCGGAACCACCGGCCTGGACGGCCGGTCGCGATCTGTTCGAACCACCGGCTCCCGCCGCCGAGGACACGACGGCGCTGCCGTGGTTCCTGCACGACGATCCGGCACCGGACGAGTCGCTGAACCAACCGGCGGATTCCCTGGCGGCACAGGAGGCCGACCCAGACGCACTTGATGCTCGGATGGACGAACTCGCCACACCTGCGCAGGAAACGTGGGACGCGGTGCCGCCGGAGGAGCCAACGGATCTCCCACCAGTGACGGACGACGTGCCCGCTCCCCCGCAGTGGTCCGTCACGGAGTCCGACGATGACCTGCTCCCTCCAGCGCCACCGGTGCAGGAGCCCATTGATGTGGACGGGGCAGAGGTCCCTCCCGATGGTCTCAGCCCAACCGACGTCGTACCTGAAGAAGTGGTCGCGGCCGACGTTCCTTCCGCGGATCCGTGGTTCCTCCCGCCCGACCCCCAGCCCGGAACAACGGCGCAGCCGGAGCAGTGGCCTGCGGTCGACCAGCCGGCACCGGCTGAGCCGGTGGACGCGGAGCCGCACCCTACGGCCGACACCGACTGGACGCCCGACCTGACCGCGATGGCCGCGGTCCCGCCGACGCCCCAGCCGACACCACCGACGGCCGCTACCGTGCCACCCAGCGAGGCGCCCCTGGAGCCGGCTCCGGTAACCAAACGTGGAAAGAAGGGCAAGGAGCCGCCTTCTCCGGCCGACATCTCCAGCGTCGGGGTCGCTATCCTGCCGGGGGTTCCGTTGCCCGATTGGGTCACGCCGCCACCGCCCGATGTCGCGCACCGGACCGGCGATGCCGAGCCGGTGCCTGGCCTTCCGACCGATGAGCAGGCGCCGAGCAGTCCCCCCGACGTCGCCGTCGTCGAAGACCCGGTGTCGGTCCCAGCGAGTGGCCCTCTGCCTCCGCCCGATCCGGCGCAGTGGTCCGAACATCCCTGGGGGCCCGTCGTGTGGGGCGCCGACGTGCCGATGAACGGCACCGCGCCAGCTCCCGAGCCCGTATCACCCACAGAGGTCGCGGCGGCTGTGGGCGTTGCCGACCCACCGCCCGCAGCCCTTCCGCCCGAAGCCGGTCCCCCGGCCGGCGAGGCTCCGATCCGCGTGGATCCCCCGACGCCAACTGCGACCGAGGGTGCGATCGACGCACCGCCGCCGGCCACGACTCCGGTCGCCGCGGCGGACGAGTTCGGATGGCTGTACCAGCCGGACGACAACCTGGCGCCTTCGCCGCACACCGCCGATCCGGTCGCGCCGCAGTCACCGCCGCAGGACCCACCACCGGCACCCCCCGTGCAGCAGACTTCCGCCGCGGTCCCCCCGGCAGGCGCGGAAGCCGGAGAGGTAGCGGTCCTGACCCCGTTGGCGGCCCCACCGACGGGCCCGATGATTCCCGCGCCGGCACCCGCTCCGGCACCCGAGACGTTCCCCGTGGCCCCGGCGGATGCGGTGGACGTGGCGTCGACTCCGGACCAGGTGGCGCGCACGGAGCCAGCCTCTGCTGACGGCGTGCCCCCCATGCAGGAGCCTCACGCGGAGTCGGACGACGGAGCCGACGAGGGCGGACGAACGTCCGGGGCGATGAAGTGGATCCTCCTCATCGGTGGTCTGCTCATCCTCCTGGCCGGTGTGGCCTACGCCGCCTTCGTCACCCCCGGTTTCCTGTCGTCCAGCGCGACTACCGGTCCACCCACCTTGGCCACGCCCCCACAGGCAGCCGGACTGACCAAGACCAGCAAGGCCGCGGAGCCGGCCACCGGAGTCTTCACCGCGATGGCTTCCGCCGAGGCGGCGACCGGCAGCCAGACGGCCACCTACTCCGGGAACGGGGTCGTCGCGACGGCGTGGGTGGCGAACGATGCCGCGGCCACTCCGGACAGCCTTGCCGGGGCGTACCGTGCGTCGGGCGGGGAGCCGGTGAAGGAATGGGTGTCCGCACCTGCCGGACCTCGGGGCGGCAGCATGAAGTGTGGCGCGGTGTCGGCTTCGCACAGCGTGTGTGTGTGGTCCGGCGACGGCGTGGTCGGTGCCACCGATATCACCGGTTCGGGCCGTTCCGAAGCCGGAACGCTCACCGGTCAGATGAGGATTGCGTTGGAACAGCCGACCGCGGCCTGATCGCGCTGCGGCGCCGGCAGCCGTCGGGCCCGACGGGACCGGTCAGGCAGACCGTTCGGACGACGAACCGCCGCCGCCGCGACGCCGACGAGGCGTGATCTCGCGGGGAACCATGGTGGGAAGCGCTTTGTCGGTCACGGTCTTGGCGTTGATGACGACCTTGGCGATGTCCTTGCGACTGGGCACGTCGTACATGACCTGCAGCAGGATCGCCTCGAGGATCGAACGAAGCCCACGGGCTCCGGTTCCCCGGTCGATCGCCAGATCGGCGATGGCGTCGAGGGACTTCTTGTCGAACTCCAGCTCCACTCCGTCGAGCTCGAAGAGCCGCTCGTACTGTTTCACCAATGCGTTGCGCGGTTCGGTGAGCACCTTGATGAGGGCTTCGCGGTCCAGCGCACTGACCGATGTGACCACCGGAAGACGGCCGATGAACTCCGGGATGAGCCCGAACTTGAGCAGGTCCTCGGGCATCACCTGGGCGAAGATGTCGTCGGGGTTGGTGTCCGGCACGCCCTCTTCGGTCATGTGGTGGGTGAACCCGATGGGCTTGGCACCGACCCGGGACTCGATCACCTGATCCAGCCCGGCGAACGCCCCACCCACGATGAACAGCACGTTGGTCGTGTCGATCTGGATGAACTCCTGATGGGGGTGCTTGCGACCCCCCTGGGGCGGGACCGACGCCTGGGTGCCCTCCATGATCTTCAGCAAGGCCTGCTGGACCCCCTCGCCGGAGACATCACGCGTGATGGAGGGGTTCTCGCTCTTGCGGGCGATCTTGTCGATCTCGTCGATGTAGATGATGCCGGTCTCGGCCTTCTTGACGTCGTAG
>CAZVYU010000084.1:0-10804 GCA_964631645.1 uncultured Actinomycetes bacterium | reverse complement strand
GGTCGTCGAAGACGATGAGGACGTGCTTGCCCTGGTACATCCAGTGCTGACCGATGGCCGAACCGGTGTACGGCGCCAGGTACTTGAAGCCGGCTGGGTCGGACGCGGGAGCCGCCACGATGGTGGTGTACTCCATGGCCCCCTGCTCCTCCAGCGCGCCCTTGACGGCCGCGATGGTCGAGCCCTTCTGGCCGACGGCGACGTAGATGCACCGCACCTGCTTGGTCGGGTCTCCGGACGCCCAGTTCTGCTTCTGGTTGATGATCGTGTCGATGCAGACGGCGGTCTTTCCGGTCTGGCGGTCACCGATGATCAGCTGGCGCTGGCCGCGGCCGATGGCGGTCATGGCGTCGACCGCCTTGATGCCGGTGAGCATCGGCTCCTTCACCGGCTGCCGCTGCACCACTGTGGGTGCCTGGACCTCGAGCGCACGACGCTCGTCGGAGACGATCTCGCCCATGCCGTCGATCGGTTCGCCCAGCGGGTTGACGACGCGGCCCATGAACGCATCGCCGACGGGCACGGACAGGATCTCACCGGTCCGGCGCACCTCCTGGCCTTCTTCGATCTGGGACCCGTCGCCGAGCAGTACGACGCCGATCTCGCGCACGTCCAGGTTCAGCGCGATGCCCAGCAGGCCACCCTTGAACTCCAGCAGTTCGTTGGTCATGGCGCTGTGCAGGCCTTCGACGCGGGCGATGCCGTCGCCGGTCTCCAGCACACGGCCGACCTCGTCCCGGCTCGACCCGGTCTCGAACGCGGATACGTTCTTCTCGATCGCATCGCGGATCGCGTCCGGCGAGATCGTCAGCTCGGTCATCGTGGGGGCTCCTTCGTGTTCCTCAGCCGGTGACCCGGCGTCGGGCGTTGTCGATACGAGCGGAGATGCTGCCGTCAAAGACCTCATCCCCGACCTGCACGGTGATCCCGCCTACCAGGGCGGGAACGATTTCTACGTTGACGGACATGGGTTGCTGGTAGATCCGTTCGAGCGCAGCGGTGAGGCGCTGCTCCTGGTCACCTTCGAGCGGCTTGGCGACCCGCACCGTGGCAACCAGCCGGCCGCGCCGCTGTGCCGCCAGGTCGACCATCTGGTCCACGGCCTGATCCAGGCGGCGGCCCCGAAGATGTGAGGTCACGAAGGACAACACGTCCAGCGTGGCGGGCGACACCTGGCCCGACAGCAGGTCCGCGAGGATCCCGGTCTTGGTCGCCGTGGACAGGGCGGGCGACGAGAGCGCCAACTGCAGATCGGCATCGGACTCGGTGATCCGGCCGAACCGGAACAGTTCGTCCTCGACCCGGTCGAGTTGTTCCTGTCGCTCCGCGGCACCGAACAACGCACTCACTCCGGCGTGTTCGTACGCGTCGACGAGATCGCTCGCCGACGACCATCGCTGCGACGCGATGATGCTGCTGATGTCCAGGGCCAGAGGACAGATCTGCGTACCGAGCAGATCTGTCAACAGTCCCGCGCGCTCTGCCGCCGGTCGCCCGGCATCTGCCAGGGCGTTTCGCAACGGCTTCTCGCGACCCACCAGATCCGCGACCTGGAGCAGGTCGCGACCGGCCTGCTCCAAATCGGGGTTGTCGTAGGCGGCGGCGACGGTCTCGTCGACCGTCGCCATCGACGCGCGGGAACTTCCGATCATCAGGCGTTGCCCTTCGCGCTCGACTCCTCGAGCTCGGCGATGAAACGATCGACCACACCCCGGGCGCGGGCGTCGTCCTCGAGCGTCTCGCCGACGATGCGACCCGCCAGGTTCACCGCGAGGCCACCCACGTCCTGGCGCAGGGCTGCCACCGTCTGGGTCCGTTCGGCGGCCAACTGGGCTTCGCCGCGCTGGGCGATCGCCGCCCGCTCGGCTTCGGCTTGTTGTTTGGCCTGATCGATGATCGCCTTGCCGTCCGCCTCGGCCTTGGCGCGGATGTCCGCTGCCTCGGAGTGGGCGTTGGCGATCTGCTCCTTGTACTGGGCGAGCATCGCCTTGGCTTCGGCTTCGGCATCTGCTGCGCGCTGGATGCCGCCCTCGATGGCGTCGGTCCGCTCCGCCAGGGTCTTCTGGATGCCGGGAAGGACAAGCTTCCAGAGCGCGAAGAAGACGATGAAGAACGCGATGCCGCCCAGGATCAGCTCGTCCAGCGGCACAGCGAGCACGCTGGGCGACTCGCCTTCGCCGCCGGCGGCGGCAAGGGCTGAAACGACGGAAATCACTGGTTGATCCTTCGGTTCAGACGCCGTACACGAACGGCACGACGAAGCCGATCAGCGCGAGCGCCTCGGCCAGCGCGAAGCCGAGCAGCATGTTCTGCCGGATCACGCCATAGGCCTCGGGCTGACGCGCGATGGCCTGCACACCTTGACCGAAGATGATGCCGATGCCGACACCGGGACCGATCGCGGCGAGACCGTAACCGATCGAGCCGAGGGATCCGGAGACCTCTGCGAGCAGAGTCATTGCGTTTCCTTCCTGTTGGCCGGCGGGCGGTCCGCCGGTCTAGGAGCATGGTGAGTCTAGCGATTCAGTTGTGACGGTCTCCCGGGTGGGAGAACGCGGGATCAGTGTTCGGCGTGTAGCGCTCCGGAGATGTACACGGCGGCCAGGAGCGTGAAGATGTAGGCCTGCAGGGCCTGGATCAGCATCTCGAACCCGGTGAGCGCGATGACGACCACGAACGAGACCGCCGACCCGATCGCCCCGATGACGGTGGCGCTGAACAGGTACCAGGCGGCCACGGTGAACGTGGTCAGCAGAAGGTGGCCGGCGAACATGTTCGCAAACAGACGGACGCAGTGCGTGAACGGCCGCACGATGATGTTCGAGATCAGCTCGATCGGCGCCAGGATCACGTAGAGCGGCTTCGGGAGCCCCGGCGGGAACATCATGTTCTTGAAGAAACCGATCGGACCCTGCTTCATGATGCCCAGCGGCACCCAGGTGAAGTACACGATCAGTGCGAACGCGACGGGGATGGCGAACACACTGGTCACGGGGAACAGGACACCGGGCACGATGCCCATGAAGTTCAACACCCAGACCAGGAAGAAGAAACTGAACAGGAACGGGACGAACTTCTCGCCGCCCTTGCCGATGACGTCGCGGGCGATCCCGTCGTGGATGAAGTTGTAGCCGAGCTCGCCGACGTTCTGGGCACCGCGGGGGACGATCTTCGGCTTGCGGAACGCGTACCAGAAGAACCCGATGACCACGATCACGCCGATGAACAGCAGGATCATGGCCTTGTTGAAACCGAACGGTCCGATCTGCCAGACATCGTCGAAGAAGAAGATCTCGGTACCCGGCGCGGGGAAACTGCAGTCGGGGAAGTTGCAGCCCCACGCCGACGACGGAAGGCTAATCGCCATGTGAGACCTCACGTTCGACACGGGCGCGGGTCATGCGCGCGGACCAGGACTGGGTGCCGGAGATCTCGAGCGCCGGGGCCGAGCTGCCCAGTTGGTGCACTCGCACCACCGAGAGGTACAGGCCCAGGCCGAGGCCCAGCAACACCCCCACTGCGGATCCGGCGACCGGGTACCCCAGCCAACGGCCCAGCAGCCATCCCGCTACACCGTAGATCAGCATCCCCGCGATCAATCGGCTGACGATCCCCCAGGCCTCATTGCCGGTCACACGCGCAGCATCCTGCGTCGCGGCCTGGCCTGGAGTGGGGGTCACGCCGGAACGTTATCAGGCGGGCGCTTGTGTCTCAGGTCGGGGGTCGCGGGTGTCACCGGCGGTAGCGGGACGATTCCTGAACCGCCGGTGGGACGTTGTCCGGTTCGACGTACAGCACCTTTGTCCGGCTGAAGATCACCACTTCGCAGACCGTCCACACCAGCGTGCACGCAAGGATGGTGAGCGCGAACGTCTTGGTGTCGAAGGCGGTGGTGCCGCGCAGCATGAGCAGTAGCCCCAGCAGGACGCCGATCTTGACGATGTAGAGCGTCATCGCGACCATCAGGCCGGCCTGTGGGTTGGTCTTGAGCACCGCACCGAGGACCAGTTGTCCCGCCATGAAGAACACGACCACCACGACGGTCCCGAGCAGCGCTCCGATGCCCCCGGAGGACCCTTGCAGGGCCCACACGATCCCTGTGACGCCGAGACCGACCAGCGCAGTGGGCAGAGCAGCCCCGCGGATGATGGTGCGCGTGAACTGATCCATACCGTCGAGGATAACTGCCGTCGCAGCGCCTCAGGACGCTTCGACGGCCGGCTGATCCTCCGAGATCCGGCGGCCCGGTGGGCTGCGCAGTACCGCGAAGAACAAAAGGAAAAGGATGGCGCCACCGCCGATGGCCACCACGGTCGGCAGGAAGGCGAGGGCGACCGTCGTGCCTGCGACGGTGAGCGCCCACCCGTAGAGCAGGAGCACCGCGCCCCGATGGGAGTGCCCCATCTCCATGATCCGGTGGTGCAGGTGCTGTTTGTCCGGGGCGAACGGTGAGCGTCCCGCCCAGGTGCGGCGCACCACCGCGAGTCCCAGGTCCGCGACGGGCAGCGCAAGGACCGCCAACGGGATCAGCAGGGGCAGCAGGGCAGGTGCCAGGGTGGCCGATCCGATGGCATTGGGGTCCACCCGGCCCACGAGGGTGATCGTGCTGGTGGCCAGGACCAGGCCCAACAGCATCGAGCCGGTGTCGCCCATGAACACCCGGGCGCGGAAGAAGTTGTGCGGCAGGAATCCCAGACAGGCTCCCACGAGCGCCACCGAGGCCAGGGTGCTCAGGGTGGCCCGGTCGAATCCGTTCACGACGTTCAGCAGATACGAGTAGGCGAAGAACCCGGCGGCGGCGATGGCGGCGATGCCGGCAGCGAGCCCGTCCAGGC
This sequence comes from uncultured Actinomycetes bacterium, assembly GCA_964631645.1. Classification (GTDB taxonomy): domain Bacteria; phylum Actinomycetota; class Actinomycetes; order S36-B12; genus CAIWTL01. The sequence goes on along the minus strand of CAZVYU010000084.1, from coordinate 5,969 downwards.
CGTCGATGAAGTTGATGGCGTTGACGGTGAACACGACCACGAAGACCGTGACCAGGACGCTGGTCAGCGGATCGAGCACCAACACCCCGCCGATGGGCAGCCATGACAGCGAGATGCCGCCGTAGGCGATGATGCCGCCGGCCAGCACTTGGCCGCTGAACTTGGTCAGCGCGTCCAACCCATACCGGTCATCCAGTGCGCCGATGGCGACCAGTACCAACGACGCCGCCACGAGGGCCCAGATGGTTCCGGGACCACGCTCGAACACCTGGCTGAGCAAGGGCAGCTGGCTGGCCACCAGGAATGCGGCGAACAGGCCGAGCAGGATGGCGAGGCCGCCCAGGCGGGGAGTCGGGAGCGAGTGGACGTCGCGGTCCCGGACTTCGGCCATGGCGCCCCATCTGAGTGCCAGTTGCCGGGCGAAGGGCGTGAGCAGGTACGTCGCGGCTGCGGCGACGAAAAGGCAGAGCAGGGACTCGCGCACCGACGTCAGTCTGCCGGGTATGCCGGGAACGCGGCGACCAGTTCCGAAACCTCGGCCCGGACCGCCTTCGCCTCGGTGTCGTCCGTTGCCCGCACTGCCCGACCGATCAGGGACGCGACGGTCTTCATTTCGCCGGTCCCCATTCCCTGTGTGGTGACGCACGGGGTGCCGACGCGGATACCGCTGGCGACGGCCGGCGGCTGCGGGTCATACGGGATGGCGTTCTTGTTCAGGGTGATCCCCGCGGCGTCGCTGCGCTCCTCGGCCTGGGTCCCCGTGATCCCCAGACCCTGCAGATCGATGAGTGCCAAGTGGGTATCGGTCCCGCCCGAGACAGGCCGCATGCCCTCGTCGGCCAGGCCGGAGGCCAGCGCCTGGGCATTCGCGATCACGTCGGCGGCGTACTGCCGGTACTCGGGCGTCGCCGCTTCCTTGAGCGCGACGGCTTTGGCCGCGACCCCGTGCATGAGCGGGCCGCCCTGCATCATCGGGAACACCGCCTTGTCGATGGCCTTGGCGTGCTCCTCGCGGCACAGGATCATGCCGCCGCGGGGGCCGCGCAGGACCTTGTGGGTGGTGAAAGTGACGACGTCGGCATAGGGCACGGGACTGGGGATGGCCTTGCCGGCCACCAGTCCGATGAAGTGAGCCGCGTCGACCATGAGGGTGGCGCCGACCTCGTCGGCGATGCCGCGGAACGCCGCGAAGTCGATCAGTCGCGGATAGGCGGTGGCGCCGCAGATGATCATGGTGGGACGGTGCTGTTTGGCCAGGGCCAGGACCTCGTCGTAATCGATGAGTTCCGTGTCGCTGCGGACGCCGTAGCTGACGACGTTGAACCACTTGCCCGAGAAGTTGACCTTGGACCCGTGGGTCAGGTGACCGCCGTGCGGGAGACTCATGGCCAGCACCGTGTCACCGGGCTTGGTGAACGCTCCGTACGCCGCGATGTTGGCGCTCGCCCCCGAGTGCGGCTGCAGGTTGGCGTGCTCCGCCCCGAAGAGGGACAGGGCACGCTCGATGCCGATGGTCTCGGCCTTGTCGACCTCGGCGCAGCCGCCGTAGTAGCGCCGGCCGGGGTATCCCTCGGCGTACTTGTTCGACAGCGTCGACCCCAACGCCGCCAGTACAGCCGGCGAGGTGAAGTTCTCGCTGGCGATCAGTTGCAGCCCGCCGCGCAGGCGGTCCAGTTCCGACAGCAGGATCCCGGCGATTTCGGGGTCCTCGTCGGACAGGGCGGTGAAGTCAGGTCCCCAGAACGGCGGCTGTTCGGTCATGGCGTCAATGGTAAGCCCGGACGGCACAGTGCTCCGATCGCCGCGCGTGGGATCATGACCCGGTGCAGCGTGTGTACGACTGTCAGGATCCCGCTGCCCGCGAGGAGCCGGAGGCCACCGCGGTCCAGAAGTTGCGGCGGGGCCGGGTGGCGGTTCTTCCCGACGAATCCATGTACCTCCTGGCGTCCGACGCGTTCAGCGAGACCGGAGTCACGCGAGTGCGTTACCTGAAGAACCGCGACGACGCCCCGCTCACCGTTCTGGTTGGCGCGGCCGCCACTGTGGATGGCATCGCCACCCGGATCCCGCCTTGGGCGCGCGACCTCATGGCGGCGCTGTGGCCGGGGCCTCTGACTCTGGTCCTGCGGCGCCAGCCGTCGCTCGTGTGGCCGCTCGGCGGCGCCGGGGTGTCGGTCCGGATGCCCCTGCACCCCGTGACGTTGTCGGTGGTGCGCGGGCTGGGACCGACCGCGGTGACGTCGGCCAACCGGCCCGGTCTGCCACAAGCGACGACGTGCGACGCGGCGTTCGACCAGTTCGACCGCGACGTGGACCTGTACCTGGACACCGGTCCGGCACCGTTCACCTACCGCAGCACCATCGTGGACTGCACCGGGGAACACGCGATCCTGCGCCGTGCGGGCGAGATCCCCGCCGACCGCCTGGAGCAGATCACCGGCACCCTCGAGGTCCCCTCCTAACGGCCCGTCTACGTCGTCGATCGGGGCAGTCATCGGCTGCCCCGATGTCGATGCGGGCAGTCAGGCGCTGCCCCGATGTGGATCGGGGCAGTCGGAAACTGCCCCGATCGAGTCAGTTGCGGAGGGCGGTCGTGAAGCGGGGGCGGCCGGTGAAGTCGGGGTGGTCGGTGATGGTGTGGAAGGTGGCGGTGGCCTCGATCAGGCCGGGGACTCCGTCGGCGCCGCCCTGATTGTCGCTGTGTTCGACCGCGATCAAGCCGCCGGGGCGCAGGACGGATGCCGCATTCGTCAGCAGGGGGCGGAGCACGGTGAAGCCGTCGGGGCCTCCGAAGAGCGCCACCGCCGGGTCATGATCGCGGACCTCGGGCTCGCGTGGGATGCAGCCGTCGGGAATGTAGGGCGGGTTGCTGACCACGAGGTCCTGATCGGTGGGCCAACGGTCCGGCACCGTCACATCACCTGCCACGATCTCGACGGTCGACCCCCGCGCCTGGAAACGGGGGGCACAGGCGGCCACGTTGCGGTGCAACCACGGCAGCGCGTCGACGCTCTTCTCGATGGCGGTCACCTGGGTGCCGGGGGGCGCATGGCACGCGACGGCAAGCGCCAGCGCGCCGGAGCCGGCGCAGGCGTCCACGACGTGCAAGGGTCGACGGTCCTGCTGTCGCAGCCAGGTGAGCACGTACTGCGCGAGCACCTCGGTCTCGGGGCGCGGGACTAACACCCCGGGACCGACCGCCAACTCCAGGTCGCCGAACGGAGCGCTGCCAAGGATGTGCTGCAAAGGCTCACGGGCGGACCGACGAGTGGTGGCCGCCTCGATCTGCGCGATCTCCTCCTCGGACACCGGTCCGGCAAACGCCAGCCCGGCCGGCGACGTGCGAAGGACGTGGGCCACGATCCACCGCGCGTCGGCGGTCGCGCCGGGCACCTCCGCCGCCTGCAGCCTGCGGGTGACTTCGGCGGTGACCTGTCGGGCGTCGGTCACCGATCAGCCGCCCCGGCGAGGAGCCGTTCGCGGTCATCGGCCATCAGGGCCTCGATGACCGCATCGAGATCACCGTCCAGGACTGCGTCGAGATTGTGCGCCTTGAATCCCACGCGATGGTCCGAGATGCGGTTCTCGGGGAAGTTGTAGGTGCGCACCCGCTCGCTGCGGTCCACGGTTCGGACCTGCGCGCGCCTCGCATCGGAGGCCTCCTGCGCTGCCTCCTCCTGGGCGATCACCAACAATCGGGAGCGCAGGATCCGCAGGGCCTGCTCCCGGTTCTGCAACTGACTCTTCTCGTTCTGGCAGGACACCACCAGTCCGGTGGGCAGGTGCGTGATGCGCACCGCCGAGTCGGTGGTGTTGACACTCTGGCCGCCGGGTCCGCTGGAACGGAAGACGTCGATACGAAGGTCGGCCGGATCGACGTGGACGTCGATGTCCTCGGCTTCGGGCATGACGAAGACCCCGGCAGCCGACGTGTGGATCCGGCCCGATGACTCGGTGACCGGGACCCGCTGGACCCGGTGCACGCCACCCTCGAACTTCAGGCGCGCGTAAGGGGCGTCGTCGGGACTGTCGACGGAGCGGGCCTTGACGGCCAACGAGGCGTCCTTGACGCCACCGAGGTCGGACTCCTCGAGTTCGAGCAACTCGCTCGACCAGCCTCGTCGTTCGGCATAGCGCTGGTACATCCGCAAGAGGTCGCTCGCGAACAGGGCCGACTCCGCGCCACCTTCGCCCGCCTTGACCTCGACGATGATGTCCTTGGAATCCATCGGATCCCGCGGCACCAACAGGGTTCGTAGTCGCTCGGCGACCTCTTCCCGTTGCCGGCTGAGTGCTTGAGCCTCGGCCGCGAAGGCCGGATCCTCGGGGGCCAACTCAGCCGCTGCCTGGGCGTCGGCACCCAGGGCCAACCACGAACGATAGTCCGCGATGATCGGCCGCAGTTCAGCGAACCTGCGCCCTAGTCGGCGGGCACGAGCCGGGTCGGCGTGAACCTCGGGCCGGGACAAGTCCGCCTCGATGTCGAGGTACTCGGCCACGAGGTCCTCACAGACCTCGAACATCACTTGGTGTCCGAGCTGCCCTTGCCGAAGCGCTTCTCGAACTTGGCGACGCGGCCGCCACTGTCGAGGATCTTCTGCTTGCCCGTGTAGAACGGGTGGCAGGCGGAGCACACGTCGGCGCGGATGACGCCGTCCTTGGCGGTGCTGCGCGTGGTGAACGTGTTGCCGCAGGTGCAGGTCACCTGGGTCTCGCCGTAGGCGGGATGGATGTCAGCCTTCATGGCCTTGTTCTCCTCTCGTGTCCCGGGTCGCAATGGCGCGTGAACCGGGGCAGACGGCAAGTGTCCCACGAACTCTGCCGGTCGCCCAACCCGCTGCGCCCAGGGCGAACGGAACCCCGATCCCCAGCGACCTCAGCCGCCGAGCGAGTCAGCCGTAGAGCAGGGTGAGCATGAGGGGTGCCACGGCGGCCTGGGTGTTGCCCATGACCATGAGCATCAGCAGGAGGGAGAAGGCCACGGTGGCTGATCCTCCGAGGAGGAGCAGCCAGTCGGCGCCGCGCCAGGAGTCGCCCGTCCGGCAACGTCGGAGCAACGTCCGCCACATCAGCGCGGCGGCCACCAGGAAACCGGCTAGCAGGAGCCAGCAGATCACGGCCTTGGGGCGCTGCCAGGCCAGCCGCTCCGACACCGCGGTCTGGATCGGCGCGGGCTCGGTCACATCGTCGGATTCGAGCCAGGCAGCAGCGGACCGATGCAACTCCCGCAGGTGCGGACTGCCGTCGTTCAGTTCCGCCACCGTTCCCTGCAGACCGGTGCGTGGATCGCGCACGTTGCTCGCGTTCGCGGCGACCACCAGAGCGAGGAACAGGGCCATGACGATGCTCAGCGCCGCGAAGCCGGCGTAGACGGTCTTCTCGAACGACCACAGGCGACGCTGTTCGACCCGGGGGGCTTTCAGCCACCGTCGTACGAACACGACGCTGAGCACGATGAATCCGATGAGGAAGAACCCACCGACGACGACCAGAGCCAGGTGGTACCTGGCGTAGTCCGCCAGCAACACGCCCACCGCACCCTGATCAGAGCTGCTGGCCAGCTCCTGCGCCAATTGGGCGCCGAAAGGGTCGGTCGTGCGGGCCACGCGTCAGTTGCGGTTCGTCAGTCGTTGTCGAGGTCGCCGGCGGGGGCCGTCTTCTGCACGTTGGTGAGGAACTCGTAGTTCGTCTTGGTCTCGCGCAGTTTCGTGAGCAGCAACTCGATCGCCTGCTGCGTCTCGAGGGCGTGCAGCACCCGACGCAACTTCCAGACGATCTTAAGTTCCTCGGCACCCATGAGCAGTTCTTCTTTACGCGTGCCGGACGCGTCCACGTCCACAGCCGGGAAGATGCGCTTGTCCGCCAGTCGGCGGTCGAGCTTGAGTTCCATGTTGCCGGTGCCCTTGAACTCCTCGAAGATCACCTCGTCCATGCGCGAACCGGTCTCGACCAGCGCGGTGGCGAGGATC
>CAZVYU010000083.1:9309-11124 GCA_964631645.1 uncultured Actinomycetes bacterium | reverse complement strand
CGCGACTCGGGATTGCCGTGGACCATTCAGCGGGCCACGCAGTTCCATTCCCTGAACCGACGATGGAGATGTAGATGATGTTGGGGGACCCAGCCGCGCGTGCGGCCGCCAGCAGATGATCGGCGGCCTGCAGGTCCGCGCCGGACGCGTTGGGATCGGATGCGCAGTGGATGATCGTGTCGGCGCCGTCTATTGCTTCCGACAATCCACGGCCATCGATCAGATCGCCGACCATACCCGTCACACCCACATGTGGATCAGAACTGAGTCGTCGGCTGAGCACCCGCACCCCGAAACCGCGTGCCGCTTTCGCGCAGTCGGCCCCCCAGCAGTTGAACGTCGATGGCGCTACGTGTACCGATAAGAGGAGCGGACCACTATGGATCTAACCGGTAACGATCTGGGACCGAGGTCCGTTCGCGCTGCAGCATCTCGCGCCTGCGCAGTAAGGAAGAACGGAGCCGGGCAACATCCGTCTGCGCGCACACCTGTCACGCTCTCCCACACTTACGCGAGCGCGTATGAAGAGCGCCTCGCCTGGGTCTGGTGATCAAGGGTGGAACTGAAGGATTGGCTGCCCATTGCCGTTGCGGTCATTGGCGGAATCACGGGCTGCGTCGCGCTTTGGCAGACGCGCCGCAGCAACACGCTCCAAGAACAGATGGCCGAGGCTAATACTCGTATGGCGGATGCCGCCGAGCGGGCGAACGAAATCGCGGACCGCGACCTCGATGACCAAGTCGCTGCGTCGATCGAACGCGTTCTTCCCCAATTGGCCGTCACATACGACGGAGCAGTCATCCGAAGCGCTCCCAAATCTGAGGTGCGCTGGGTCATTGAGTCCGGTGGTGGGGACAGCTACATACTTCGCAACATCGGGACGACCACCGCGACGGGGGTGAAGATCTCTGGCAACGATCGGGATATCGCCAGGAACCTCCCCCAGGATGCCGTGATCCAGCCTGGGGCTTCTCGCCAGTTCCTCATCGTTGGGAGCCTTGGACATCCCCGACCGAATGAGATGTTGGTCCGCTGGAATGAGGCTCCCGAGCCAACGTATGTCCCAATGCCACCGCGACGGACCTGAAGTCAGTCGTGCCGCAGTCGGGGCCCGCCGGTAGCGGATGAGTCATGGAAGGCACGCGCGGTTGAACTCCTGTTGCAGCCGGGGACGGCGCCTGTGGATCTCCCGCAGTTCTGCGATGAGGTCGTCGACTTGCGCGGCTTCGGATCCTCCCTGGGTGAGTTGGCGCATGTGGGCGAGCCGTTTGGCGGCACGGCGGTAGTTGGCGGCGTCGGCTTCCGCCAGCTGGATATGCACGAGTCGGGTGTGGATCGGCAGTGTGGCCGTCGGGTCGATGCCCTCGTACGCTTTGGCCAGGTCGTCCCACAGGTAGTTGTCGTCCAAGCCGAGCTCGTGGGCCACGTTCCATGCCTGTTCGACGTCCTCGAGTCCGCGCAGCGCGAAGGACACGGCTTCGCGGCCGCCGGACTGCTCGGCGAGGGCGGCGAGCACGTGGTCGCGGTGTTCGGGCCACTGCTCGCCTGACGCGCGGTGCAGCGCGGTGGCGTGACGTGAGGTCGGCCACCGGTCGAACACGTCCCGACGCGCAGCCACACTCTGCTCGGGGTGGTGGGTGGCGAGCAGGTCGCACCAGTACTCGGCGGCTTCGACGGACTGGTGGCCAGGCCCGAAGTCGGCGCCGCGTTTGGCCCATTCGATGGCCAGGTCGTGGTCGCCGATCTCGGCGAGGGCTTTGGCGGTGTCGGTGTACCAGGCGGCGACAGTCCCGTCGCGCAGGTGCGTGGCGATGA
>CAZVYU010000083.1:0-9209 GCA_964631645.1 uncultured Actinomycetes bacterium | reverse complement strand
GCGGGAGGGGTGTGGGCGGCTGCTGCGGCTTGGGGGTGCAGTTGCAGGAGGCGGCGGCAGGCGTCCCCGATGATGCCGCTGGAGTCGTCGGCGTGGGCGATCACTCGCACTGCGGCGTCCAACGCTTTCCGGGTGACGGTGAACACCGTCTTCGGGTCGTCGGTCCCGACGGCGTGTTCCAGGATGTCGACGGCTTCGTGCATCTGACGGCCGTGGTCGTTGGCCGCCGACCAGCGGTGCAGGTCACGGCGGGTGCGGATCAGCGGCAGGACCTGCTGCTGCAGCGGCTCGGACACTTCAGCGGCCGCCGCGGCCTGATGGGGTGCGCTGACGTTGGGGTGGCCGTCCGCGGCCGCCGCGCTGGGGTGCCCGGCCGGAGGGTGTGCTGCTGGTGGCGCGGGTGGCGGGTTGGGCTTGGCTGGTGTCGGCCCGGACGCGGGCGTCGACGGTGGCTGCGTCGGCGACGCCGGTGAGGCGTTCGGCGTCGGCGTGGCGACGTTCGGCGGAGTCGTACACGACCCCCGCCTGGGTGGTGAGGTCGGCTGCGGTGTGCCGGTCGTGTTCGGCTTGGGCGGGGTCGCCGGCGGCTGCGGCGTGGCGACTGTCGCGGTCGGCGGTGTCGGCGGCCGCGAGCAGGTCGGCGGCCTCGAGTTCTTCGCTGCGGGCACGCGCGGACTGTTGCTCCGCTGCCGTGCTGGCCGAGCCTGCGGTGCTGGGGTCGAGGTCGATGTCGTAGCGGGTCTTGGCTTCGCGTTCGATGTGCCGCATGGCGGCCTCGGCCTGCGGATCGACGTCTTTCCATGCGGCGGCGGTGTGGTAGGTGGTCACGACGTCGTCGAGGCTGGCGCGGTCCCACCAGTCGGGGTAGCGGGCCTGCTCGTACTGCGCGCGGGCGACCGATTGCTCGGCGCGGAAGCGGGCTTGCAGTTCGGCGGCTTGCTGCCGGCTGCGGGCTTCGGCTTGACGTTGCTGCTGTTCGCGCAGCAGCGCGAGCGTCTCTCCGGCTCGGGCGGCGGCCATGAGCGCGGTACGCAGGGTGTGGTCGATGGTGTCGTCGATACCGTCGGTGTTGGTCATGGCTGATGGTCTCCCTGTCTATCGCTCTGGTGTCTGGTCGGGCTTGGATCGACCCGGGCCTCCGGGTCGGCTGGTGCTCGGTGCGCGGGTGGTGGCCAGCCGGTTGGGCACCGGCGAGCTCATCGGGGTTTGTCCCTGCCGGGCTCGCCGTACGGCGTCGCTCACCTCGGCGTCTCCGCCGGCCGCTGCGGTCGAGGGTCCGGGGTCGGGCAGCCGGGCCGCGACGGTCGCGAGCTGGCCGCGGACACTGGCCGCGATCTGTGCCGCGCGCCGCGCGTCGGTATCGGCCTTGTGCATGTCGTGGACGGCTTTGGCCAGGTTGGCCAACTGGCGCAACAGCATCGCCTGCTGCGCCAGCCCGTGACCGGTGGATGTGGCGGTGGCCAGCAGCATCGCCGCGCCGTAGGCGCCGACCTGACCGGCGGGCCGGGGCCGGATCGGGGCGCTCTTGGACTCGGCGGATCGGGCCAGCGCGTCGGCGGTGGCCGCCAGCGGTCCCGGCTCGGTTTCGACTTGGTAGGACCAGGCGGCGAACGCGCCAGCGGTGTCGCGGGCAACCGCGGCCCAGGTGTCGCGGTCGTCGATCGGCACGGCCCGCAACTGTTCGCGCCACCCGGCGAGGTCGCGTTCGCACTGCCGCCACAACGCCGGGTCGACGGCCCGGGTTTCCCGCCCCGGTGCCACGGGCTTACGGCCGCGGCCGGCGGCGGTCCACTCCGCGACCGCTGCCTGAGCGGCCTGCGGGTTGTCGGGCCAGCTGGTGCGCAGCCGGGGCAGCGCGAGGTCGCGGGCCAGGTGACCGCCGCCGTACCAGACGGGTTGCTCACCGGACGGGGGTCGGGCGGCGACGCTGTACCCGGTGACGACGTCGTCGCGGCCGGCGGCGAACCGGGGCCGCGCCCACACCCCCTGGCCGCGCAGCCGACGCACGAACTCGGCTTCGTCGGCGCTGGCGGCCGCGCACGCCCGCACCCGCCGCGCCAGGTCATGACGCGGCTGACCCGCAGGGGTGGCGGCGGTGATGCGTTCCGCGCGCTGCCCGCTGGGCAGTTCCTGCCACGGCACACTCGGGGTGCCCGCGTTGTACGCGGCGCGAGCCTTGCGGCGGCCATCGGCTTCCCGCTCGCCCGGCTTGTACCCGCGGCTGGCCCGGTCCCGGGTCGCTGATTCCAGCGGCTGCAACCCGTGAACGACCTCCAGCTCGCGGGCCACGGTTTGGGCGCGCGAGTAGTCGTTGAAGATCGACGCCTTGGTGCCGTCCTCGCGGACCAGGTTCACGACCAGGTGCACGTGGTCGTTGCCGTTCTTGCTCAGCCCGTGCCGCACCGCGACCCACCGGCACGCGGCCTTGGTGCCGTCCTCGTCGCCGAAGCCCATCCGGTCCACGAACTCGGTCGTGATCGCGGCCCACCGTTCGTCGGTGAGCTGGCCTTCCTCGGCGCGCAGCGACAGCGAGCAGTGCCAGATATGCCCACCCGGGACATCGACGTCGAACACCCGCCGCGGGGCGTCCAGGTGCCGGGCGATGTGCAGCGCGGCGTCGCGATTCAGTTCCGCATCCGAGTGCCACGCCAACATCGCCGGATCCCCGGCGACCAGGTGCGGGTCGGTGTGCTCATTGGCCCGGCCCGGGCCGGCCAGGTAGGTCATCAACCCGCCCGGCCGATCGCCTCGGGTCACGTTCGGCATCACGACGACGCGACCATGCCTTCCAGTGCCGCGTCGACCCGCAACGCGGTTCGCCGCACCGCTTCCAACGTCGCCGCGGTCTCCGGCTGGGCGTCCCCCGTCGCATTGGTGGCCCGGGCGATCTGGTTGACGTTGTTGCTGATCGCGGCCAACAGCCGGTAGGTCGCGAACAACTGCGCGGCCACTTCGCGGCGCTGAGTGGCGGTCTCTCCCCCACCGGCCAGCGCGGCCTCCACCAGCAGCCGCGGCACGGTGATCCCCTGCTCGGCCGCCCGCGCCTTCAGCTGCGCTTCCTCGGCCTCGGTGACCTTCACCTCATGCCGCAGGCGCCGGCCACCGGCCGCGTTCGCCCGCCGCCTGCGCCGCTGCTCGCGCCGCCGCGAGGCCGCGTCACCGGCTGCCGTGCCGTCGTCGTCGACGTCCACCACGGCACCTCCCTCCTGCCCAGCGCAGCGACCCGCACGGCCCCATCCGGGCGGGACCCACCGGCCAACCCCTCGGGTGCCTCCGCGCCGACCGGCGCGGGAAGCAGGTTAGCCGTGCTAATCCTATAGCTTGCTCCGCCTGCACTGCTGTTGAGCGTCAACGTAGTGGATCGCGGGCGGTTGCGCGAGCAGTATCAGCGAACGACGCAGCCGGGCGCTGTCGGGGCCTCGGGTGGTTGGGCGCGCTGCGGCTCGGTGGGCGGTGGCTGTCGGCGGCGGGAGACCACCCTTCGAGGTGGGTGTTGGGTCGTCGGCTGGGTGCCGGTGGGTCAGCGGTCGAGGCCGCGGCCGGGGGTGGGCGGTAGACCGACTGGTCCGCGCCGTGACGGCTGCTGTGACCGGGGCTGGGTCGCGGCGACGGGGTGGCTGGGGAACGACGGTGAGGCGGCCGGTGTGGGGCGCCACCATCCCTCTTCGGCGGCGTACTGGCGGGCGTCGGGCCCGCCTTCGAGGCCGCGTCGGGCTTCGGCCAGATTCGCCAACATGACTGGGTCGAGCTCAACGCCGCGGCCGCGCAGCGCCGCGACCTGGGCGTCGGCAGCCGCGAGCTCACTGGCAACGTAAGCGCGCTCCTGGTCGGTCAGCGGCCGCGAGTGGGCTTCGGCGATCACGTCGGGCACGGCGTCACCTTCGGCCAGGACCTCGCCTGCACGGTCGACGGCCGTCAGCTGCACGTCGGGCAACTGCTGTCGAATCAGGGTCAGGGCGTGGGGGCCTTTCACGTAGGCCTGGTCATGGATATCCAACGGCGACGCACGCCCGGCGCCGTGCTCACGCAACTCGTCGAGGTAGCGGCGCACGGTGCCGGCGAGGCTGACCTCCCGCGGTACGGCCAGGGCAACGACGCGGACCTTCCACCCGCGTTCGGCGAAGCGGCGCAGGTCGTCGAGGACTTCCGGTGCCCGCAGGGTGGTCTCCCACGCTACCGACCGAGACTGTTCGCGGGCCCAGGCCAAGCCGCGTTGCACCCACTGCCCCGACGCCTGGGAGGTGGCTGCGGGCATCGCGGCCGGGTCGGTGCGCATTAGGCGGCGGTAGTCGGGATGGAATCTGCGAAGGTCGTCGCCGATGACGTAGACGTAGTCAGTTTCTGGTGCGTGGAGGCCGAGCGCCACTGACTTTCCCGCACCGGGTTGCGCGGCGAACATCACGGCTTCGGGGCGCGAGGTTGGGCCGGCACCGGCAGCGCTGAGCCGCAGCGTGATGCGACTGGCAAAGATGTCGTCGAGTTCGGCCCGCGTGAGCGCTGACTCGTCGGTCACGCCTCGATCCGGTCGGCGGCCTCAAGCTGTCGGATCTGCTCGGCCCACCGAGCTCGGGCTTCGATCATGCCCTGCTCATCGTCGGGATTCAGTTGGGCGCGTTCCCGCAGCAGTTCCAGGTCCTTGGCTAGCCACCGCTGCCGCTCTTCTTCGCTGGTGGCCCGACGCTCTTCGTCGATGTAGATGCCGCTGAGCCTGTTGCAGGTGTCTCGTGCGGAGTCGTACAACGCGACTTGGGAGATGGGGTTCATGGCCATGCCGCACCTCCTTGATCGTCCTGGGGTGATTGTATCGAGCGGGTCCGACGCACGGGGTCCCCGGAAATCGCTGGGTCGTCGGTGTGGCGGTATCGGGCTCGGCTGCGGTCGACGAGTTCGTCCGCGGTGATCTGCCCGGCGATGTAGTCGTCGTTCAGGTCCGCTCGGGTGGCGGCGAGTTCGTCGAGGCCTTCCATCTCGACCTCGGCGTCGTCCTCAGCGCGGCTCGACAGTTTCGGCGCGGGCGGTGGTCCTGCTCGCTCTGGGGTGGATTGCGCCTCGGTGTGCCGGGTGAGGGTGTCGTGGATGGTCAGCGGCATCAGCCCGGTGATGGCGTTCAGGTAGGTGATCGCGTCGGCCTGCTCGGCGGTGGTCAGGCTGGTGAGGCTGGGGGCCAGTGCTCGCAGTTCGGCGAGTTGTAGGGGGATGCCGTTGCTGGGGTCGAGCCGCTGGCGGTGGGTGTCGATGACGTGGCGGGTGAGACTGCCGGGAGTCACGTCGGCAAGCGCGGCGGTCAGGTCGTGGTCGGCGGCGTGCCAGCTGGAGGGGTCGTGGCCGTCCTCGAGTTCCAGGTAGCCGGTGTTGGTGACGCCGGCTGTGGCGAGGGTGTCGTGGATGCGGACGGCGGCGGTGCGTCCGGCGGGGTCGGCGTCGGTGGCCACGATCACCGGCAGCCCCCAGCTGGCCACGGTCTGCGCGTGGGTGGGGGTGAACGCGGTGCCGCAGGCGGCGACGCCGACGATGCGGCCGCTGGTGGCGGCGGTGACGGTGGCGGCGTCCCAGGCGCCTTCGACGATGGCGACGGTGTGGGTGTGGTGGTCGATGGCGTGCCCCCCGTACAGCAGCGCCGACTTGTCGAACACGGTGTTGCTCGGGGTGTTGAGCCACTTCGCGGCCGCGTCGGCGGCTGTGCGGGCGGTGAACCCCGTGATGGTCCCGGTCTGGTCGCGGTAGGCGAAGGTGACCCGGTTGCGGAACACGTCGTGGTGGCGGGGCCCGCGGCGCACCGACAGGCCCGCGTCTCGCAGCGCGGCGAGGCGGTGGCCTCGGCGTACGAGGTGGTCGGTCAGTGCGCTGCCGTCACTGGGTGCCCATCCGATGCCGGCAGCCCGGGCCTGGCTGGCGGTTAGCCCCCGGGCGGCGAGTTCGGCGGTGTAGGTGGGGTTGCGGGCGGCTTGGGCGGTGTACCAGTGGTGCGCGTCGCGGACCGCGGCCGTGAGCGCGGCCGCGGTCACGGCCGCCGCGCTACTGCCAGCCATCGCCGTCCCCTCCCGTTCGGTTGCTGTGAGTGTGACCGGGACCGCATCGCCACGGTTGGTGGGGGTGGATCGTGCCGGGTAGCCTGGTGCGACCGGCCCGGGCTGGGTGTGTCTCCCCCGTCACACCCGCCCGGGCCGTTTCTTGTGTGCGGGTCATAGCCGAGTCGCCAGGTGCCGGGCCACGGCTAGGCCGTTGGCGGTGTCGTGCCGCTGCCAGGCCCCGACCGAGGGCGCCCACCGGAACCCGTGGGCTTTGAGCAGCGCGCGGGTGTCGGGGTCGGGCCGGTCGTCGAACATGAACCGGACCCTTGCGTCGGCCACAGCATGGGTGAGGGTCCAGCCCGCGCCGCTGGCGAGGTCCTGGTCGTCGGTTCCGGCGGCGAGGGCGGCGGCGTGGGTTTCGGCTTTGGCCAGCTGCTCGCGGATCTGCTTGATACGGCCTCGGGAGTTGGTCAGCACGTAGGAGGGAAGCCGGTCGGCGGGGGTGTGTCCTGGTGAGCGACGTAGCCGCTGGCAGCCGGGGCAGTCGTCGAGGGCGCATGGGGCGGTTCGTGCGGCCTTGTTGTGGGCCAGGTAGGCGGCGTGCTCGGCTTCGGCGGCGGCGAGTTTGTCCCGCAGCGCGGTCACGGCGTCGTCGTCGCCGACCTGGATCGCGTAGCCGCTGGCTGTTGCTCGCAGTTCGGCGGTGCGTGCGGCGTCGGCGGCTTGCCAGCGGCGCTGGTCGGCTCGGTGCAGCCGTTCCAGGTCGCGTTCGTGGCGCCGCTGGGAGTGGTGGCCGAGCAGGATCGGCTGCCCTAGCGGGATGCGGTGGGCCGGCTGGTTGTCGTAGGCGGCTCGTGCGGCGGCTTCGCGGGCTCGGGCTCGTTCGACGCGGGCCTCGGCGCGGGCTTTGCGGTCGTCTCGGTTGCTCATGATCAGGTGTCCTTTCCGTGGTTGTGGTGGGTCAGGCGTAGGTGCTGTATCGCTGGGGGGTGCCGTCCCAGGTCCAGGCGTTGGCGACGTCGTCGATGCGCACGCCCCAGCCGCCGGACCAGCCGTGCTGGATCTTGCGCCGCATCGCCTCGCCGGTGAACCGGTCGGGCAGGGGTGCGACGGTGCCGGTCCATCCGCTGTCGCTGCTGGTGGTGTGGGCGGCGATGGGTCGCACGGTGACGGTGGCGCGGGTGACGGCGGTGACTTGGTAGTAGTCGATGTTGGTCTGGTCGTAGCCCCACGAGCTGACCAGGATGTCTCCGACCGTGGGGGTCACGGTGAGGGCTGGCGGCTGGCTGGTCATGGTGTCTCCTGTCGGTTGGCCGGGGTCGTGGTGTTGCCCCGCATAACCGCGCCGCTCTGTGCCGCAGCGGTTCGGTCAACGCCGCCGTAGGCCGGTAGCGGCGAAATCAGCGCAGCGCGTCGCTGCCGGGCGTGTAGCGGCGGCGTTGACGGGTTCGCGCAGGCAAAAGCAGAGTGGGCGGTTGCGGGGCAACCCCTCCCCCGCCGCTGGGCGGGGGGATGGTGTGGCCGCGGCCCGGTAGGGCCGTGTCCTTACCCGGCCGCACGGCCGGGTGGGGCGACTGCCGCCCCGTCTCAGGGGCGTCCGCCGCGGCCCGGCTGGGCGGCGGAGCCGAGCGGGGGTGGTGCTCGGCTCCGCCGCTGTGTTGGGTTAGCCGGTGATCGCCTGGTGGGCGGTTTCGGGGCTGAGGTCGCCGGTGATGATCTGCTCGACCTCGGCCAGCGGGTAGCCCCACTGGCTCAACTGCCGCAGGTAGTGGGCCTGGTGGGGTTGGGGTGCGCGCCAGGAGTCGCGGGCCACGGCGGTGTCGTGCGCCCACAGAACCGTGCACAGGTGCAGGTGCGCCGCGCGTCCCGGGGTGGTTGCGGTCAGGTCCGCTTCTCCGACAGCGTTGCGCAGGGCGGGCAGGCCTTCGCTGAGCACGTCGCTGATCGGGTAGGCGCGGGCGGTGACTGCGGCCCAGATGAACGCGGCGGCGTCTTTGGGGCTGGTCTTGCGGCGGCTGAAGGTGGTCAACCATTCCTTGCGGACGACGGCGGCGGCGTCACCGGCCTTGTTCAAGGCGATGAGGCGGCGGCGCTCGGCTTTGCGAGCCTCGTCGGGGTCGTGGCCGTTCGCCGTGGCCTGACCGGCGTCGCGGGCCTGGTCGGCGTGCCGGTAGTCGCGCGCCTGGTGCTGGCCGGGTTGGCTGCAGCCGTGCTCGATGCGGAAGGTGTAGTCGCCGTGGGTCAGCGGGTCGTCCTCGACCTCGGCGGTCTTGGCCTGGGAATCGTCCTGGTCGTCGCTGGTGGTCCACCAGGAGCGGTAGTCGCGGGCCAGCCAGGCGACGTGTCCTGCGCAGTCGCGGTGGGTCTCGGCGTGGATCGCGTCGGGTAGGGCGCGCTCGGGCCAGTCGGCCAGTGGGGTGTCGGTGAGCCGGTCGAGTCGTTCGATGCCGCTGTCATGGTCGGGTCGGGCGGTCCAGGGCAGGTCGGGGAACCGGGCCTGCACGACTGCGACGGCGGCGCGTTCGTCGCGTTCGTCGCGCAGCCGTTGCACGACATGCTCGGCCAGGTAGGCGTTGCGGTCCAGCGAGGCCAGCAGGTGGGCTTGCAGGTCGGGCGTGGTGTCGAATTCGGCGATCCAGGCGGCGTGGGTCAACGTGAGTTCGGCGTGACCGTCCATGGCGTCGCGGGCGGTGGCCGACCCGGCGACGGCGGCGGCGGCTTCGACGGTGGCCTTGGGCAGTTTCGCGCGCCGGGCGATGCTGGCCACGCTGACCCCGAATGCCGCGAGTTGCGCGACCGCGTTCACGGTGTCGGTGTCCTCGACGGCGCGCCGGTGGGCGTTTTCCACGATCTGTCCGATGACGCGACCGGCTTGGGCTTTGTCGCTGTCGTCTTCGTCGGCCATGACCACGACCGGCACGTGCGTCAGTCCGGCTTGCAGGGCGGCGGCGGTGCGGCGGTGTCCGGCGCGCACCCGCAGGTGCTCGCCGTCGCGGACGACGGTGATCGGCACTAGGACGCCGTTTTCCTTGATCGAGCCGATCAGGGCGTTGTCGACGTGCAGGTCGGTGCGGATGTTGCGGTCGACCAGCAATGTGGCGGGGTCGACGAGTTCGAGGGTGGGGGTAGTGGTCATCGCTGCTTCCTTTGCGGTTCGCCGGGTACTGGCCCGGGCTCGGGGTGTGTCCCCGATAACCG
>CAZVYU010000082.1:0-11147 GCA_964631645.1 uncultured Actinomycetes bacterium | reverse complement strand
GGGGAGAACACAGCCGCGTGTGCCAGCGCTGGGCGGACACGTCGGTGAGGGAGGCCACCTGGTCCAAGACCACGCGGGTGCGGGCGGCGTCGTCGGGTGCGGCCACCCACCGGGGGACCAACCAGGGCTCCAGAGTGTCTGGGGCCGTCCTGAGCAGGGCA
Source organism: uncultured Actinomycetes bacterium (assembly GCA_964631645.1). GTDB lineage: Bacteria > Actinomycetota > Actinomycetes > S36-B12 > CAIWTL01. The sequence continues at coordinate 10,986 of CAZVYU010000082.1, read as the reverse complement.
GTCACGAGGTTCTGAAGCAGCTCGCGTTGGCGTTCGTATTCGGCTTCCACCCCGCTGCGGAGCATGACGTATGTGGCGGCCACCGCCTTCATGGCGGCGACCTCCACACGCACCGCGTCGGGGACGATGAGCGACGCGTCGTAGCGGGACAGGGGACCAGGGCCGAACCTCTGGCGCGTGGCGTCCTCTGCTGCTGCCGAGAATCTGCCGATCAGTTCGCTCGTCATCCGTTTGACGGCCGCCAGTGATCGGGTGGATCCGTCGAACCGGTCGACCCAGTAGTCCTGTCGTTCCAGCCGCCTCAGCGCGTCGTCGACAGCGGCGGGATCGACCTCCGGCAGGTACCAGGATCGGCACCGGGCGATCACCCGGTCGCGCTCGTCCTGGTCGCGCAGGAGGAGCGGGTCGAACAGCCCCAGTTGGATCGCGTCGTCGATGTCATGCACGCTGTAGGCGACGTCATCGGCCCAGTCCATGACCTGCGCTTCGAGACAGACCTGATCGACGGGCGCAGCCTGACGCACCCAGTCGAAAAGTATCCGGTCGTCACCGTAGACGCCGTACTTGCGTGACCCGGACCGCCGCGGCCAGGGGTACTTCGACACCGCATCCAACGACGCCCTGGTGAGGTTGAGCCCGACGCTGGCGGGAGCCTCCTCGTCGATCACCTTGGCCTCGAGCCGGGTCAGCACCCGGAATGTCTGCGCGTTCCCCTCGAATCCGCCGCACGATGTCGCCATCTCATCGAGGGCGTCTTCGCCGTTGTGCCCGAAGGGTGGATGGCCCAGGTCGTGCGCCAGCCCGGCCACATCGACGACGTCCGGATCGCAGCCAAGGGCTTGGCCCAGTTCCCGTGCCACCTGGGCCACTTCGAGGGAGTGGGTCAGGCGCGTGCGCGGGACGTCCGACTCGCCGGCCACGAACACCTGGGTCTTGCCCGCCAGACGCCGAAGGGCGGAGCAGTGCAGGACACGCGCCCGATCGCGGGAGAAGTCGGATCGCGGCGCTCGGCGCTCACCGCCCTTGGGGCCTTCGGCCACGAACCGGGCCCGCGCGTTTTCCCCGTACCCGTGCGCCGGATCCCCGGCCGTGGTCATGTGGGATCGGTCGCCAGCTGCCACCGGTCCCATGCCTGGAACCGGATGAGCCCCATCGATTCGCGGGCCACGTACTCAGGGGTGAGCAGCGCACCGTCACCCATCGCAGGTCCGTTCGTGTGGGTGGCGATCCCCAGCGCGTCCAGAATGGCTGCGCTGCGCGCCAGATGTGCCCGGTCGGACACCACGGTGATACTGTCCCAGCCTTGCCGGTCGGCGCGGGCAGCGACGGCCTCCATCGAGGTGATCGTGTCGCGTCCCTTGGGGATCGCCATCACCGACGTCGCGGGCACTCCCAGCGACTGCAGGTAGTTCGCCCCAGCCTCGGCTTCGGTGGTCCGGTCTCCCGGGATTCCGCCACCCACGGTCAGGATGACCGGGGCGACACCATCGCGATACAACTGCGCCGCGAAGTCCAGGCGGTTGGCCAGGACGGGAGAAGGCTTGCCCCAGTACTGGGACGCACCCAGGACCACGATCGCGTCCGTGCGGGTGACGTCGTACTGCCGCGCCTGGGACACGACCTGGCCCGCAGCCAGGCCAAAAACCAGCACCGCCGCAGCCACCAGGACCAGCACCAACCGCAGCAGCGGAGAACGCCGCTTGCGCGACGCCGCGCGGGCGGGCGTGGCCCGGCGCACGGGGGCGGCGGTGGTCGACGGCATCTGGCCATTGTCCCCGACGGAAGCGGACATATCCATACCGATGGGGTGTGTCTTGCCTGGTTCTGACCTTTCCCGGCGACCGGGTCACAGTTCGTCGAGGACGTTCAGTGCCCGATCGAGCTCTTCCTGGGTGTTGAACGCGTGGGGGCTCAGGCGCAACACCGATCGGTCACCCAGGTCTCGGGGGTTGCTGGGGGTGCCGACCTCCCACGCGTTCACGCCGGCCCGGGCCAACGCGGAGACCCCGCGGGCGGCGGTCAGGCGGCCGTGCTGGAGCGCGACGATGCCGGAGCGTTGGGTTCCCCGATCGAGGACCCGCCAGTCCCGCATTGCGCCGACCCGGCAGCGGAGGTACTCGGCGTGGCGGCCGATCGCGGAGGCCAGCACCGGAACGGACAGTTCACCGGCGTAGCGAGCCGCGGCGATCAGGCCCAGCTCCACCGCCACGGAACGTTCGAACGATTCGAAGCGTCCGGCGGTGTGCGCCAGGGCGAAGCTGTCGCTGCTGGTCCAGGTGGCGCCGTGCAGATCGACGGGATAGGCATCCAGTTCGGCGAGGGCCCGGTCGCTGACCGCCAGCAGCCCGCTGCCCCGGGGTCCCCGCAGGAACTTCCGCCCGCTGGCGACGAGGAAGTCGCAGTTGACCCCCGCCATGTCGATGGGCAGCTGTCCGAAGGACTGACACGCGTCCACGAGGAACCATGCGCGAGACCCGGCCAGGGTCTGGCCCACCGCAGCGATGTCGTTGACCAGCCCGTTGTGGCTGGGCGCATGGACGATGCTGACGAGCCGGACGTCGTCGTCGAGCATGCGCGCGAGGTGGGTGGGGTCGACAGCGCCATCGGGACCGTCGGGGATGAACTCGACCCGCAGGCCGATCCGGCGGGACAGCTGCAGCAGCGGCAGCACAGTGCTGGCGTACTCCGATCCCGCCACCAGGACACGGTCGCCACGGTGCAGGGACAGTGTGGACAGCACGCGATGCAGACCGGCGGTGGCAGACTCGACCAGAGCGACCTGGTGGGCCCGGGCGCCAACGAGGGCGGCCAGGAGTTCGCGCCCCTCGGCGCGCTCGTCCGCAACCTGATGAGCCGCTTCGTAGCCCCCGATCTCCTCCTCGAGCCGCAGGTGGGTGATCATCCGAGCCACCACCTGTGCGGGGGGCAGACTGGCGCCGGCGTTGTTCAAGTGGGCCACCCGTTCGCACCCGGGCGTGTCCCGACGCAGTCGTGCCCGACTGAGCGAGCCGGACCGGCTGATGGTCGGGGTCGGGTCGGGACAGGTGCTGCTGTGCGGGGCCGACATGCGCCCCATTGGAACACGACTGGTACGGGATCGTCGGCATCACTTCGTAGGATCGACTCATGTCCGGACGAATTGCGGTGGCCGATATCGCGCTGGTGCGCGAGCGGGTCCGCATCGACGAGGTGGTGTCCGAACAGGTCACGCTGCGCCCAGCCGGCGGCGGATCCCTCAAAGGACTGTGCCCGTTCCACGACGAACGCTCGCCCAGTTTCCACGTCACCCCGGGCAAAGGCCTGTACTACTGCTTCGGGTGCGGGGTGGGTGGCGACGCCATCGACTTCGTCATGGCCATGGACCATCTCACCTTCCACGAAGCGGTGGAGAAGCTGGCGGCCCGGGTGGGGATCCAACTGCGGATCGAAGGTGGTGGCCCGGCGAGTCCCGACCAGGGTCGACGGGCGCAGGTCGTGGCCGTGAACGCGGCAGCCGCGGCGTTTTTCACGGCGCAACTCCCCGAGGCTCGTGGGGCGGTCGACTTCCTCGAGTCGCGTGGTTTTCCCGCAGAGGTCTGGGATCAGTTCGGGGTCGGATACGCACCACGGCAGGGCCTGGTCGCTCATCTGCGCGGTCAGGGGTTCAGCCAGGAGGCGATCGTTGCGTCCGGCGTCGCGGGACAGGGAGAGGGCCGGACCTACGACCGGTTCCGCGACCGGGTGACCTGGCCGATCCGCGACGTGTCCGGGGACATCGTCGGGTTCGGGGCCCGGCGCCTCGCCGACGACGCCGGTCCCAAGTACCTGAACACCCCCGAGACCGTCGCCTACAAGAAGAGCCAGGTCCTGTACGGGGTGTACGAGGCCCGTCGCACGATCGCCAAGGAACACCGGGTGGTGGTCGTCGAGGGGTACACCGACGTGATGGCCTGTCACCTGGCCGGGGTGGACACCGCGGTGGCCACCTGCGGCACGGCCTTTGGCGAAGGCCACGTTCGGGTGCTGCGTCGGCTGTTGCTGGACGACGCCTCGGCCCAGGTGGTGTTCACCTTCGATGGTGACGCCGCGGGTCGCAAGGCAGCGCTGCGGGCCTATGAAGAGGATCAGCAGTTCGCGGCCCGGACCTACGTGGCGATCGCCGCGGACAATCTCGACCCGTGCGATCTGCGGCTGCGCGACGGCGACCAAGGAGTGCGCGACCTGGTGGCCGCCCGCACGCCGTTGTTCGAGTTCGTGCTGCGCTCGAGCCTGGCTGACCTGGACCTGCGTACCGCCGAGGGCCGGGCGGCCGGGGTTCGGGCGGTGGCGCCTGTCATCGCCGGCATGAAGGACGCGACCCTGCGGCCCGAGTACGCCCGCCAGGTGGCCGGGTGGTTGGGGACCGACACCGATCAGGTCATGCAGGCGGTGAGCGCTCTGAAGCCCGCGCGGCCGGGGCCTCGTGCCCCCGCCCGCAGCAGCGGTTCGCGCGCGGGCGCAACGGACAGCCTCGAACTCCAGGCGCTCCAGGTCGTGCTGCAGCATCCGGAACAGGTCGCCGACTGGCTCGAGTCGTTGGACGCCGACTGCTTCACCGACCCCGACCTACGGTCGCTGTACCCAGTCATCGTTGCCGCCGGGACCCCGACGGACGGACCGGCGTGGCTCACGGCCATTGTTGACGGCTGCGTCGACGACGACCAACGACGGTTGGTCCGAGCGCTGGTCAGCCGGCCCCTTCCCACCGGACCCGAGGCCGGGACCTACGGCGTGGGGGTGTTGGCGCGGCTTCTGGATCGCACTGCGGCCCGGCGGGTCGGCGATCTGCGCGCGGCGCTGGGCGAACCGGCCGCTCAGGACGATCCCGAACGGCAGTCGGCCCTGTTGGCGGATCTCCTGTCGGTCGAGGACTACCGCCGCACGTTGCGTTCGTACTGGGCGGGGGAGTGATGGCCCGCTGGCCCTGGCGGCGGCAGACCGTCCCGGACCAGGTGAAGGCGGCCCTGGACCTACGGCCCGGAGAGCGGGTACTGGCTGCCTGTCGTTCCGGCGAGACTGATCACCTGGTGGCCACCGACCGTGCCCTTTATGCCGTGACCGGTGCCCGGACCACGCGTTGGCGGTGGGACCTCATCGATCAGGCCCGCTGGCAGCCCCCCGATCTGGTGGTGGACGTTCGTTCGGACTCCGAGAGCACCGTCCAGCGGCGCACGCTGCCGGCCGATCCGCAGGGGGACCTCCCGGCGGTGGTGCGGGATCGGGTCACCAACAGCATCGTGGTCAACAATGCGGTCGCGGTCCCAGGTGGCACAGTGCGAGTCGTCGCCCGCCGCAACAGCGACGACGGGCGCTTCGAATGGCGCACCGTTCCCGGTGGGTCCGTGTCGCTGGCCGACCCCGCTGTGGCTCAGGCCGTCGATGCCGAGCTCAGGTCGCTGCGGGCCCAGTTCGAGGCGTGAGGATCGACCGGTAGCCCTCGGCGTACTGCGCGGCCATCGCCTCTTCGCTGTGGTGGGTCGCCACGTCGACGCGAGCAGCCGTGCCCATGGCGACCCGTTCGGCTGCGTTGTCGATGAGGTGCGTGATCGCTGCGGCCAGCCGGGGGATGTCGGCGGGAGGCACCAGCAGCCCGGTCTGCCCGTCGTGGATGAAGTCCGGCGCCGCCCCCACCCGAGTGGCCACGACAGGGAGACCCACCGCCATGGCCTCGAGCAGAGTCATGGGCATGCCCTCCCGGTAGGACGGCTGCACCAGGACGTCGATGCTCTCGTAGAGCTTGTGCATGTCCGCCACGAAGCCCCGCATCCGGACCTGTTCCGACAGTCCCAGGTCGACGATCAACTGGGCCACGGCGTCACCTTCGGGGCCGGCTCCGGCAATCTCGAAGTGGACATCCGGGTGGTCGCTCAGAACCAGGGCCGCCGCCCGCACGAAGTCCTGTGGGGCCTTCTCGGGAGCCAGCCGCGCGGCCATCGCCACGGTCAGGCGGTCGTGGTCCGGGCGCCTCGGTTCGGGGGGAACGGGCACCCCGTTGGCAATTGTGCGGATCCGCTCGGGTGCGACCCCGTACACCTCACGAAGCGAGTCAGCGGCCTCCTGTGAAACCGCCGTCACCATGTCGGCACGCTTGAGGATGGGCCGGTCCAGCGCATCTCGCATGGTCTGATCGAATCGATGGCAGGTCGACACGAAGGCGGTGCCGTCTCCGCGCGAAGAGGCGAACGCGTACAGGTTGGACTTGAACCCATGACTGTGCACGATGTCGTACCCCGCCAGGCGGCGGCGCAGGTCTCGCACCGCACGCACATCGAACCGGCCTCGACACGGGACCAGTTCCACCTCGACGCCCCGTTCCCGTGCGTACTCGGCAACTTCCGTGTTGGGGAGGTGGGAGTTGAGGAAGACGCCGAGGGTCGGCTCAACTCCCTGGGCGGGAAGCCCGGCACACAGCCCGGTCACCATCTTCTCGGCGCCGTACAGTCCGGCGCTGGAGATCAGGTGCAGCACGCGCATGGTCCGCCTCGCGTTAGGGTCACTGGCGTGCCCGACTCTATCGGCGGCGCGGTCACCCGGTTGCCGCACCGTGTTGCTCGTGCCGCGTTGGTGCGGATGCAGCGTCGGTGGCAGTCCCAGCCGTTGGACGACAGCGCCGTGCTGTTCGAGTCCTTCGCGGGTCAACGGATCAGCTGCAATCCGCGCGCGCTCTACGAGGGGATGCGGAGGGATCCGCGTTTCGCCGATCGGCACTTCGTGTGGGTGCTGGCTGACGAGACCGTTGCGGCGTCCTCGGGTCTGACTCCGGACGACCGCCTGTCTTTCGTGGCCTTCCGGTCACGCGCCTACTTCCGGGCCCTGGCCCGCTCGCGGACTGTGATCACGAACGTCACCTTCCCGGTGAGCTTCACCAAGCGGCCGGACCAGACCTACGTCAATACGTGGCACGGGACGCCGTTGAAGAAGATGGGGCGGGACGTTCCGGACGGTGACCCCGTGGTGGTGGCCGACACCATCGCCAACCTCGCGGCCGCGGATCTGCTCTTGTCCACGGGGCCGTACATGACCACCGTCATGTATGGCGGCGCCTACGGGATCGCCGGACCCTCGATCCAGGAGTTGGGCTACCCCCGGGTGGATGAACAGTTCGATCCGTCCATCCGTGCCACCGTCCGTGCCGCCATCGGAGGCAGCGCGCCGATCGTGCTCTATGCCCCCACCTGGCGTCAGTCCACCGACACCGTGGCCACAGACGACACACCGGAGATCGCCCGCCGCGTGGTGGAACTCGCCAGGCTCGTGGAGCCGGCGCACCGGGTCGTCGTCCGACTCCATGACAAGGCCATGAGTGCCGCCCGGACCCACCCGGAACTGGCGGCCCGATTGGCACCCGAACAACTGAGCACTAACGCACTGTTGGGCGTCGCCGACACACTGGTGACCGACTACTCGAGTGTGTTCTTCGACTATCTCGCCACGGGCCAACGCCTGGTGTTCTGGATGCCGGATCAGGAGGTTTACAGCCGCACTCGCGGGATGTACCTGGATGCCCTGCCGGGGCCGGTCTGTGCGACCGCCGATGAGGTGGCGGCGGCCATCGCGGCACCCGCCGAGCCGGGGGTGATGGCGGCGGCGCGTGAGTCGTACGCCCCGGACGACGATGGTCACGCCACGGGCCGGGTGTTGGATGCGATCCTGGCCCTTCAGGCGGGGGCCGGACCCGCTTCGAAGCGTGAGGGGAACGGGAAGTAGCTGGGCAGGAAGTCCAGCACGGCATCGATCGTCCGGTCGGGAGCGGCGCCGTCGTCGTTGATACAGAACACCTGCGTCCGCCGATCGTCCTTCATAGCGGCTAGCCGTTGCGGCGCCAGCGGATCGGCCATCGAGATGTACTCGTAGCGCAGATTGCCGGGCACGGTGCGGCCCTCGGCGTATCCCATGTAGTGATGCAACCAGATGGGTTCGATGTCGCTGCGCGAACGGAACCGGGACTCGGCGGTTCGGCGGTACTGGTCGGGAAATCGCGCTTCCAACTCCGCCTGCCACGGGCGGGACTGAGCGATCGGGCCGTGCATGAACAGTCGTGTCGGCCGGTAGCCGGTGGCCTCGTGGACGAGGTCGAGGGAGTTGTAACGGGCGTTGTCGTGGGTGGGCAGGTCCTTCCGCAGTGACCGGTCCGGCAAGGTACTGCTGGTGTTCTGGAACACCGGCTGCCCACTGGGCGTGAACCAGTTGCGGGGCAACACCGGCGAACCCATGAACACGTCGTCGTTGATGTACAGGTACTGGTCCGCCAGGCCCGGGATGTGATGCAAGCGCGCTGTGATCGCGTGGCTGTTGAACACGGGCAGTGCGTCATGGTCGTCCCAGATGTCGTTGTGGTCGACCACGGTGATCACGCTGCTGTCGCTGGTGAGCCAGTCCGGTCGTTGCCCATCGGTGACCAGGAAGACCCGGTTGATCCACGGGGCGTAGTACTCGAGGGAACGCAGCGCGTAGCGCAGTTCGCCGTGGTGGCGGAAGCGCGCCACATCCGCGGAGTCGCTGGGAGGGGTACGCCCCAGGGCCGTCAGCGCGGCGTCACGACGGGTCCGCCAGGCGGGATCGTCGTCATCGACCCATAGGTACACGGCATCCACGGGGAAGGGCCGGGTGAGCATGGCATCGTCCAGGAACGCACGCAGCGTCGGGACGGGACCGATTCCTGGGATGTCCAGTGCCGTGGTCTGGGCGTCGTTCCACAGCACGGCACTGTGCCGGGGGTTGGGGCGGCGGGCGGCCCACACCTCGCCGTCGCGGGAGTCAAGCCGTCGGGATGGCACCCAGGGTTCGACGAAGCAGCCGACGGAGTACGGCGACGGGATCCCTTGGATGTCGGTGCGCAGGTAGGTGTGGACCAGCACGTCCACCGCAGCGGCCAACGTGTCGGGTGCACAGGAACGCGCCAGGCGGGTGGCGATTCCCCAGTCGCCGTCCCACGTCGCATAGACGGCGTCGTCATGCTGCTGCGCCACGAGTTGGCCGAAGAAGGCGCGGGCGTCGGGCTCTTTGATGATCAGCCGATAGGACACGCCGTTGGATCCGGGGCACACCAGATGAGGGATGCCGGCGGATCGGGCTGCTTGGAGTGCGATCCGCAGGTGATAGATACCGGCGTCGAACGGCCGGACCCGGGGCGCAGCCGTGACGAAGCGGCGCTGATGCTGGTAGATGCCCGGCGCGATGTCGCTGCGTTGGGGGAATCCGCGCACCGGGGACACCCGAGACGTCACCGCATTCACCTGGGGGCGCACCCGCCGCCAGACCTGCTGTAGCCGACTCACACACCCTCCCAAGGGCTCACGAAGGGAAAGTAGCGCGGCAGGAACGAGCGGACGGTCGCCACATTTCCGGTCAACCAGTCACCGGGATCCTCGCCCATGTTCAGGCAGAACGTGTCCAGGTGATGCTGTCGCTCCAGATGGTGCAGAGCCGCCGCCAGGTCCTTGACGCGCAGATCCCAGTATCGCTGCTCGGACTCGCCAGCCACGAATCGACCGGTGGCTGCCCCGTACCAGGCGGCCAAGGTGATGGGGGAGATGTCCTCGCGGCTGCGCACCGCGGACCGTGCGGTGCGCTCGTACTCGGCGGGAAACCGTTCCCCCAACTCCCGCGCCACAGACAGCAGTTGCGGGTGAGGGGTGTGTTCGAGTTTGGCGGTCTGCACCCTGCCGGTGGCCGACCGCAGAAGCCGCCGGTCGTTGCGCCCGGCGGCCGACGGGGTGCTCGTCTCGCCGCCGTATCCGACGCGCAGGTGTCGGCTGGGGAAGAAGCGCGCCGCGCCGGCCCCCGTGAAGAAGTCTTCGGGTTCGTGTTGTCTGGCCAGGAACACGTCGTCGTTGACGTAGAGGTACTGCTCCGCCAGATCGGGGATGTGGTGCAGCCGGGCTTCGATGGCATGACTGTTGAACACCGATCCGACCCCGATGTCATGGTGCGAGACCACCCGGAGCCCGGCGGTCTCCACCAGCCAGTCCGGACGTTGATCATCAGTGACCAGGTGAATCGTGCGCAGCCAGGGCGCGTATGTGCGCAGCGACCGCAGGCAGTAGCGCAACTCATCGATGGTCTGGAAACGCGCGGCGTCGAACCGGGTCTCGCCCAGTCGGGATCGCCGTTCCTGCCAGGCCGGGTCGGCTCCATCCACCCAGGTGACGACAGCGTCGACCGGGTCGGGAACGTCATCGACGTGGGTCTCCAGCAGCGGGGCGAAGGTCGCAAGACCGAGGTCCGGAACTGCGGCTGCCACCTGTGCCTGGGGCGGCAGCATCGGAGTCCAGCGGTTGTGGGCCGCCGTTCGTAACGACCCCGACGTCTCGGCCCACCACCGGTCGACGTTCACGCCACATTCGGGGCCCAGGAGTTGATGACCGTCCGGGTCGGCAACGGGCAACGCCACGCGCAGGGTCTGAGCGCCGGTCAGTACTCGGCCGGAGGCCACCCGCAGGTCGGCGAGGCCGTTCAGGTGGTGGTCATGGACGGCGCCGACCACCATCGGAGCACCGTCCCAGTGGCTGCGTAGCGCAGTCAGGACAGCGCCCTGATCCTCGACCACCGCGCCGATCCGCCAGCGCAGGGTGGCATCGGAGTACGCGAAGTGTCGGATGCCCGCGCGATCCAGCGCCGTCGCCACCCGCTGCGCGGCCCCTCGATGCTGCGTCAACCAGTCGGCGGCCTGCTGCCGCGCGGCAGGGATCCGAAAGGGTCCCCAGTTGATCCCGGTGGGATCCGCACCCAGTCGCTGCCGAGCGCCTCGGGCGACGTCTCCCGCCCCCCGGGCCCAGTCCCGGGCTCGTGCGGCCACACGATACCGACGCGAGTGGGCGTCGGGGATCTGGTCGGCGAGCCACTGGCGTGCCCCCGACGTGGGCCGTGTCATACCCGGCAGCGTATCGGGGGTTCGCGGCAGCGCCCGGGGACCCGCTAATATCGTCGGGCAGTCCCGCGTAGCTCAATCGGCAGAGCATTCGACTG
>CAZVYU010000081.1:8349-11398 GCA_964631645.1 uncultured Actinomycetes bacterium | reverse complement strand
ATCGCTCGCCCGAGGCGTTGCGCAGGATGCCGCCCTCGCCGCGGGCGCCCTCGGTGAGCAGCACTCCCAGTCCCGCCAGGCCCGTCGGGTGGAACTGGTAGAACTCCATGTCCTCCAGCGGCAGCCCCCGCCGGTAGGTGATGGCCATGCCGTCCCCGGTCAGCGTGTGTGCGTTGGAGGTGGTCTTGAAGACCTTGCCGAAGCCACCGGTGGCGAAGATGACGGACTTGGCCTGGAACGTGTGGATCTCGCCGGTGGCCAGTTCGTAGGCGACGACTCCGACACACCGACCTTCCGTGAGCAGGATGTCGAGCACGTAGTACTCGTCGAAGAACTCGATGCCCTGCTTGATGCAGTTCTGGTACAGGGTCTGCAGGATCATGTGACCGGTCCGGTCGGCCGCGTAACAGGAGCGTCGGACCGCGGCCTCGCCGTGGTTGCGCGTATGGCCGCCGAAACGCCGCTGGTCGATCCGCCCCTCCGGGGTGCGGTTGAACGGCAGCCCCATCTTCTCCAGGTCGAGGACGGCGTCAATGGCCTCCTTGCACATGATCTCGGCGGCGTCCTGGTCGACCAGGTAGTCGCCGCCCTTGATCGTGTCGAAGGTGTGCCATTCCCAGTTGTCGTCCTCGACGTTGGCGAGGGCGGCGCACATGCCTCCCTGTGCAGCACCGGTGTGGGACCGGGTCGGATACAGCTTGGTGAGCACGGCGGTGCGGGTACGGGTGCCCGCCTCGAGTGCCGCGCGCATTCCTGCGCCGCCGGCTCCGACGATGACCACGTCGTACTTGTGAACGGCCACGGGACTCCTTGTCGTTGGAACGATCAGGCGAGGTTCGGATCGAAGGTGAAGATCACCAGGGTGCCCAGGATGATGGTTGCCGCACTGGCCGTGTAGAGCAGACCGTGCAGCCAGAACTTGGTCTTCCCGCTCTTGGCGTAGTCGCTGATGATCACGCGCAGTCCGTTGGTGCCGTGCAGCATGGCCAGCCACAGCATGGTCAGATCCCAGAACTGCCAGAACGGGCTGGTCCAGCGCCCGGCGACGAAGGCGAAGTTGATGCGCTGCACGCCGCCGTCGAGGATGTTCATGATCAGCAGGTGCCCCAGGACGAGGATGACCAGCACCAGGCCCGAGGCCCGCATGAACACCCAGGAGGCCATCTCGACGTTGCGTCCGCCGCGTTTGCGGGTCCGGGTTCCGGGGGCCGCCAGGTCGTGGGTCGCGGTCATGGCGTTGCTCCAAAGAGTGCGGCGAAGGTATGGCGCAGCATGAAGTACATGCCCGGGACCATGACAACCGCCCAGATCGCCACAGTGGTCCACAACATCTGGCGTTGATACTTCGTGCCCTTGCCCCAGAAGTCGACGGCGATGATGCGCAGTCCGTTGAGCGCGTGGAACAGCACGGCACCGACCAGTCCGACCTCCATGAGGTTGACCAGCGGCGTCTTGTAACTGGCGATCACATCGTCATACGCCGAAGGCGACACACGCACCAAGGCGGTGTCGAGCACGTGGACGTACAGGAAGAACAGGACCGCGACACCGGTGATCCGATGGGCCACCCACGACCACATGGAGATGTCGCCCTTATAGAGGGTGCCGACGCTAGCCACTCGCGACTCCGAATCCCGCCCGATCCCTGACCGGGCGCACGTGCCCATCGTAGTCCGATCGCCACCGTCCGCAGGTCACGGGTGGACCGGCGGGGCGTTGTCGGCGCCCGGTGTCTGCGCCGATCGTGGTCCCTTGGTCAAGGCCGTGCCTGGAGTCACCGAAGATGGCCCATGCGTCACTCAGGCCGGACTCTCCTCGTTCCCCTCCTTGCCGCCGGGTTGGGCTGGACCCTCGTCGCGGGACCGGTTCCGTTCGCTGTGGGTGCCGACGAGGACACGGCGCGGCGGATCGCCGTGTCCGGCGGCGGCTATCCGGGGGCACTGGACCCCACCTTCGGGAAGGGTGGCCAGACGGCGCCGACGGCCACCGTCCGAGGCTTCTTCTGGGCGCTGGGGCGGGACGGCAACGGCCGGATCGTCGCCGGCGGCTCACAATTGGGCATGGTGGCCAGCCTCCAGCGTATCTCCGGGCGCGGTCGCCTGGATCCGACCTATGGCACGGACGGTGTCGCCTTCGTCAACGCCGGCCAAGGGGTGCAGTCACAACTGGTGTCGGACAACGGCGCGGTCACCGAATTGACCTACTTCCAAGGTCTGTCGCGGCTCATCCGCCTGCGTCCCGACGGAACCCAACGGATGGACTACGGATGTCCGGCGGGCGAGAAGTGTCAGGGCTACACCGCCGTCGGGTTCGGCGTGAACGGGATACCCCGCTCGCTTCTGGCGTTGCCGCACGGCAAGGTCCTGGCCGTGGTCCGGGGCGAGGAGAACGAGCGGTTCCAACTGTTCCGGCTGGATCGCCGAGGCGTCGTGGACAAGCAGTACCGCACCACCCCTGGGTGGAGCGAAGCGGCGGCGCTCGGTCGGTCCGGCGACGGAAGGCGAGTCGTGTACGTGATCGGATCAGTCGGGGCGCCCGGTGATCCCAGCACGCGCCAGCTGAAGGTCGCCCGATACACCCTGGACGGCAAACTCGACCGGACTTTCGGGTGCGACTCCGACTCAGGCTGCCCGGGCTACCTCCTTCTGCCCGGCGGGGCGATCACCGACCAGACGTCAGACGCGGGCATCGTGGTGGACGGCAACCGGGTGAGCGCAGTCGGGACGACGGGCCAGCAGGGAAGCGCGCGGGTCGCCGGGTGGCTACTGGACCGCGACGGCGTCCGGATCCGCCGGTATCAGCGCGGACCCACGATGGACCTCATCACGGAAGCGGCGGTACTGCTCGACCGCAAAGGGCGGCTCGTGGTCGGCGGCGCTTCGTCGTTGGATCCGGGGTCGCGAGCCCTACTGACCCGATGGGGCACCGACCGGCGCCTGGATGAGGACTTCGGGTGCCCCCAAGCCGGTGCCTGCTCGGGCACGGCGGATCTTCTGGCCGGGTCGGCCAGCACCATCATCGCGGGACCCCGCGGGACGTACCTCGCGGC
>CAZVYU010000081.1:0-8249 GCA_964631645.1 uncultured Actinomycetes bacterium | reverse complement strand
TGTCACGGTGCCGTCGGTGATCACGAGGTTCACGCGCGTCGAGCTGTAGTCCATCGTCACCGGGAACTGCTCCCCGTCGCGTTCCACGACCCGGGTGGTCAGCCCGGCCTGCTGGGCCCGCAGAACCGCATCGCTCTCGGTGAGCCCGACGAGGTCCTTCGCGACCCGGGCGGGTCGGGATGTGGGACGCGGATCCGGCTGGGTCGCAGCCGGTACGGAACTGGACGGCGACACGTCCGGGATTCCCGAGTCTGCGGCACACCCTGCCAGAGCGGTGGCGATCACGACGCTCGCACCCAGGACCAGTGAGCTTCGAACCGACCGCGCGCTGGGCATGACGTCATTGTGGCGCTCAGCAGGAGCAATCCGAACCGGGGAGTCGTTCCGAATCCGTGTTGTGATCGCACTCCTCGGCCTCCTGTCCGGGATCATCACCGGGCTCTCCCCGTGTGTGCTCCCCATCCTTCCCGTGGTCCTGACCGCAGCGGCCGGCGGAGAAGGGGCAACGCCGTCGCGGTGGCGCCCGTACATCGTGATCGGTGGGTTGGTCACGAGCTTCGCCGTCTTCACCTTGGCGGGGGGTGCGCTCATCAGCGCCCTCGGCCTGCCCGACGACATCCTGCGCACCGTCGGGCTCGTCCTGCTGGCGCTCATCGGGGTGGGTCTTCTGATCCCGGCGTTGGGTCACCTCCTGGAGCGACCGTTCGCCCGCATCCCCATGCTGCGGCTACGCCGAGAGGGCAACGGGTGGCTGCTCGGCGTGGGCCTCGGACTGGTGTTCGTTCCCTGTGCCGGTCCCATCCTGGCGGCGATCACAGTGCTCGCGGCGACCGGCCGGGTGGACGGTCAGTTGGTCCTCCTGACGATCTCGTTCGCCGCCGGTGTTGCGGTGCCTCTGCTGTTCTTCGCCCTGGCCGGCGCCCGGCTCGGTGATCGCATCCGCCGCAACCGAGGCCGGTCGCAGACCCTGCGTAAGGCGCTCGGTGGGGTGTTGGTTGCCACCTCCGTAGTGCTGGCACTGGGTCTGGCGGAACCGCTGCAGCGGGCCACCCCCGGGTTCCTGGCGGACATCCAGGAGCGCATCGAGGACAACAACGCCACCAGGGACACGTTGGATCAACTGCGTGCCGATGCCGCAGCGGACACCGACGCGCAGAACCCGGACTACGCCCGGCGGGCCAGCGACGACTTGGGATCAGCCCGGACGTTCGATCAGTGCGCCGAAGCGCCGGACCGGTTAGCGAACTGTGGTCCCGCTCGCAGCATCGTCGGGATCGACGAGTGGTTTCACACGCCCGCACCGCTCTCGTTGCCCCGGTTGCGCGGCAAGGTGGTGCTGCTGGACTTCTGGACCTACTCCTGCATCAACTGCCAACGCACGATCCCCCACCTGCGTGCGCTGCACGACAGATACTCCGAGGCGGGTCTGACGGTGGTCGGGGTCCACACCCCCGAGTTCCCGTTCGAGAAGGTGGCCGCCAATGTCCGCGATCAGGCGGCGGCACTGGGAGCGACCTACCCGGTGGCACTCGACAATGACTACAAGACCTGGACCAACTACGCCCAGCGCTACTGGCCGGCCCACTACCTCATAGACCGCCAGGGCGTCGTGCGGCAGGTGCATTACGGGGAGGGCGCCTACCGGGAGACCGAGCAGTTGGTGCGACAACTCCTCACCGAAGATGGCCCCGGACCGTTGCCCACCCCCATCGAGGAAGGGGGGTCCGAGCCCGACAGCCAAACGCGCAGTCCTGAGATGTACCTGGGTGCCAATCGGCTGGAGTTCGCGGTGGGTCAACCGATCCAAGAGGGTCGGACAGTTCACTATGTGGCGGCGAGGCAGGTGCCCGACGACCGCTTCTCGTTCGGCGGTCGCTGGCGGGTGGAACCGCAATTCGCCCGATCGAGGCGCGACGCCCGGCTGCATGTGAACTGGCAAGGGGAGTCGGTCAACCTCGTGGTCGGCGGCCGCGGGATCATCCGCGGAACGCTGAATGGCGAGGATGTGCCGGAGGTGCCCGTCTCGGGTGCACCACGCCTGTACCCCGTGGTCACCGATCGTGCCGGCGGGACTCTCGATCTGCGACTGAGTCCAGGCCTCGAGGTGTACACGCTCACCTTCGGCTGACGGGGATCCCAGGACCAATCCAGGCGGACGGCGACTCCGAATACCAGTCGACAGCCCACGAGAGACGGCCCATCCGGTCGCCTCCAGACACGAGGAGTTCTCATGTATCAGCCCCGCACGAACCGGTCCCGCGTCGTCGGCGCCGCACTGATGGCCGCAGCCGGCGGACTGGCCATCAGCGCCTGTTCATCCGGCACCGGATCGACCACGTCGAGCGACCCCATGTCGAGCGACCCGATGGCGGAGTCGCCCATGGCCACCGCCGATTCTGCGATGACTGCTGAATTCGGGCCCGCCTGCTTAGCCGTCCCCACCTCGGGCCCTGGCTCCTTCCAAGGGATGTCCGCCGACCCGGTGGCCACTGCGGCCGGGAACAACCCGGTCTTGTCCACCTTGGTCACGGCGGTCGACAAGGCGGGCCTCGTCAGTACCCTCAACTCCGCCGAAGGAATCACGGTCTTCGCGCCGACCAACGACGCGTTCGCGGCCGTACCCACCGACACCCTCGACGGGCTCCTTGCTGACAAGAAGGCTCTCACCGAGGTGTTGAGTTACCACGTCGTGGCGGGCCAGTTGACGCCCGAAGAACTGACCGGCAGCCACAAGACCTTGTCCGGCGAGCCGCTGAAAGTGTCCGGATCCGGCGAGCGGTTCATGATCAACGGCGACCAGGCGGATATCGTCTGCGGCAACGTCAAGACCGCCAACGCCACCGTGTATCTCGTGGACGGCGTGCTCATGCCGGCCAAGAACTGACGGGGCATCGCTGGAAGGCGGACGGGTGACCTCACAACCTGCCTCGGCTCCCCAGGGGGTGCCGCAGGCCGACGAGGTCACCCGTCTCCTGTGCCAGGTCGGCGGCGGGGACGAAACCGCCTTCCGGCAGCTGTACGACGCCGTCATCCCGTGGGTGTTCGGCGTGGTGCGCCGGGTGCTTCGGGATCCCAGCCACAGTGAAGAGGTCGCACAGGAGGTCATGGTGGAGATCTGGCGCACGGCGACCCGCTTCGACGCCACCCGAGGGTCCGGTAAGGCCTGGGTGATCACCATGGCGCACCGCCGCGCGGTCGACCGCGTGCGCTCCGTGCAGGCCAGTACCGACCGGGACGCCCGGGTGGGGGCGCGCGACTACCAACCGGCCCACGACGACGTGGCCGAGCAGGTGGAGCGACGGCTCGATCGCCAGCGCGTGCGCCACCACGTCGCGCGACTCACTGACGTCCAGCGCCAAGCCATCGAGATGGCGTACTACAAAGGCTTCACCCAACGGGAGATCGCAGACAAACTCGATCTTCCGTTGGGGACCGTCAAGACCCGGATGCGCGACGGGATGATCCGCCTGCGTGACGAGCTGGCGGTGGAACCATGAACCGGACGGTGAGACGGTGAACGGCGACCTGCATCAGTTGACCGGCGCGTATGTGCTGGACAGCCTCGACGACCTGGAACGTCAGGCCTTCGAGCGACACCTGGACTCGTGTGAGGCCTGTCGTGCGGAGGTCCACGAACTCAGCGAGACGGTGGCGGCGCTCGGTGCTGCCGAGGCAACGGATCCACCGGCGTACCTGCGCAGCGAGGTCTTGGCCCAGGTGGCACGCACGCCCCAAGTCGCTCCGCATCCGGCGCCCGCGCGACGACCGGGCACCCGCCCCTGGTGGTCGGTGGCAGCGGTGGCGGCCTTAGCGGTCGGTGCGTTCGTGCTCGGTTCCTTCGTCACCCAGCAACGGTCCCAACCGGCGCCGGTCGCCCAAGCCCCCATCGACACGATCGTCACTGCCCCCGACGCGCGGCTCAGCCGCATGGACCTCCCGGGCGACGCCCGCTCCACGGTGGTGGTGTCACCGCAGCAGGATCGGGCCGCGGTCTTTGTCGCCGGACTGCCGACCCCGCGTACCGACCGGGTCTACCAACTGTGGCGGGTGGGGTCGGACGACCGGGCCACCAGCGCGGGGGTGTTCCGGACCGATCAGCGCGGCGCCGCCCAGGTGATCATCGAAGGCGATTTCTCCGGGACCGCGGCCGTGGCCATCACCGAGGAACCCGACGGCGGGTCACCTCAGCCCACCTCCGAACCGCTCGGCGTGGCACCGCTGGCCTGAGTCGCCCGCACGGCGCAACTCGGCGCCCGACTACCCTGGGGCCATGAGCGACACCACTGCGCTGGCCGACGGATTCGACCCCGTGGACCGGGCGCGGTGGCGCGAGTTGGTGGCTGCCGCGATGCGTCGGAGCAACGGTGACGTGGCGCCCGACGACGTGGAGCGGTTGCTGGTCACCCCGACCGATGACGGGTACGCCGTCCATCCGCTCTACACCGCGGAGGACGTGGCGTCGTTCCCCGCGCCGCACGACCCCGGCCGGTTCGACTACGTGCGGGGCGCCACCACGGCCGACGAGTCCATCGACTGGGACGTCCGCGCCCGGCACTGGCTCGACGCCGACTCTCCGGCTGCCATCGCCGATGACCTGGCGAACGGGGTCACGAGCCTGTGGCTCACCGACGGCGACCCGGACCACCTGATCGCCGCCTTGGCCGACGTCGACCTGGAACAGGTTCCGGTGGTGGTCGAAGGATTCCGGGCCGGCCACCGCTTGGCGAGTGCGCTGCTGGAACTCGACCGGCCGATGAACCCCCGGTCCTCGCTCGGGTTGGATCCGCTCGGACTCGTGGCTGCAACCCGGCGCAGCGGTGACATCGACGACGCCATGGATCTGTCGGTCGAGGCGAAGGCCGCCGGGATCGGAGCGTTCACGATCGACGGCACCGTCTATCACGATGCCGGTGCGTCCTTCGCCGAAGAGCTGGGGGCGGTGACCGCTTCCGGTCTGGCCACCCTGCGACTGTTGAACGAGTCCGGGCTGAGTATCGAAGAGGCGGCGCGGCTGATCTCGTTCCGCTGGGTGGTCACCGACGACCAGTTCGCTTCCATCGCCAAACTGCGGGCCGCTCGGATCCTCTGGGCGCGGGTGCTCGAGGTCGCCGGGGCCGGTACCTCCGTGGGCCAGCAGCAGCACGCCACGACGTCCATCGCCATGTTGACCGCCCGCGATCCTTGGGTGAACCTCATCCGCAACTGCGTGGCCGCCTTCGCCGGTGGGGTCGGCGGAGCCGCAGCGGTCACGGTCGAACCTCACACCCTGGCCACCGGCGACGTCGAAGCCTTCGCCCGGCGGATGGCCCGCAACACCCAACTGCTGCTGCTGCAGGAATCGAACGTCGGCTTCGTGGCCGACCCGGCCGGAGGCAGTTACTACGTCGAGACCCGCACCCGGCAGTTGGCGGAAGCGGGCTGGTCCTGGCTGCGCGACATCGAAGCGGCCGGCGGCATGCGCGCCGCACTGGATGCGGGCATCGTGGCCAAACGGATCGAGCGGACCTGGCAGCGCCGCATGGATCACACCGCTCATCGGGAGGCCCCGATCACCGGAGTGACCGAGTTCCCGGATCGGAATCGCGACGCACGGGTGGGCGTCGGCTGGCAGCGCCCGGGCGGTGGACTGCCCCAGCACCGGTACGCCGAAGCGTTCGAGGCGCTGCGTGACCGAGCCGACGCCGCACCCCAGCCACCGACCGTGGCGCTGATCACGGTCGGCCCGCTGGCCCGGCATGCCGCCCGGCAGACCTTCACGGAGAACCTCCTCGCGGCTGGTGGCATCGACACTGTTGCGATCCCGTACCGGCCGGGAGCGGATCTGGAACTGCCCGACGGAGTCACAGTGGCGTGCATCATCGGTGCCGATCCCGACTACGACGAGGCGATCCCCGCCATCGCGCCGCAGGCCCGGGCCGCCGGGGTCGAACGATTGCTCGTGGCGGGCAAACCGGGTAATCGCACCGAGGCCGATCAAGAAGCCGGGGTGTTCGACTACCTGTTCGTCGGGTGTGACGCCCAGGCCCTGCTCGACCAGGTGCTGACCGATCTGGAGGTGCCGGCATGATCCCGTCGTTCTCGGATGTCGACCTGTGGGGCGATGCGGCTATCGGCGCCGAACCCACCGGCGACCACGCATCGATGACCACACCCGAGGGCATCGAGATCAAGGACCTGTACACCCCCGCCGATGTAGCGGGGCTGGACTTCCTCGACACCTACCCGGGGGCGCCGCCGTTCCTGCGCGGTCCGTACTCGACGATGTACGTCAGTCAGCCGTGGACCATCCGGCAGTACGCCGGGTTCTCCACCGCCGAGGACTCCAACGCCTTCTACCGGCGCAACCTCGCCGCCGGTCAGAAGGGGCTGTCGGTGGCGTTCGACCTGGCGACCCACCGTGGCTACGACAGCGACCATCCCCGGGTCACCGGCGACGTCGGCATGGCAGGGGTGGCGATCGACTCGATCCTGGACATGCAGCAACTCTTCGACGGGATCCCCCTGGACCGCATGAGCGTGTCCATGACCATGAACGGCGCCGTGCTGCCGGTGATGGCGCTGTACATCGTGGCGGCGGAGGAACAGGGGGTGCCGCCCGAGAAACTGGCCGGGACCATCCAGAACGACATCCTCAAGGAGTTCATGGTCCGCAACACCTACATCTACCCGCCCGCCCCGAGCATGAAGATCATCTCGGACATCTTCGCCTACTCGTCGGCCAAGATGCCTCGCTTCAACTCGATCTCCATCTCCGGCTATCACATGCAGGAGGCCGGGGCGACCGCTGATCTCGAGCTCGCCTACACGTTGGCCGACGGCGTGGAGTACATCCGGGCGGGGCTGGCCGCCGGCCTCGACATCGATGCGTTCGCGCCGCGGTTGTCGTTCTTCTGGGCCATCGGCATGGACTTCTTCATGGAGGTCGCCAAGATGCGTGCGGCCCGGCTGCTGTGGGCCCGGCTGGTGCGTCAGTTCGACCCGACCAGCGACAAGTCCATGTCACTGCGGACCCACTGTCAGACGTCGGGTTGGTCGTTGACCGCCCAGGATGTGTTCAACAACGTCATGCGCACGACCATCGAAGCTATGGCCGCGTCGCAGGGGCATACCCAGTCGCTGCACACCAACGCGTTGGACGAGGCGCTCGCGCTACCGACCGACTTCTCCGCGCGGATCGCCCGCAACACCCAGCTGCTGTTGCAGCAGGAGTCGGGCACGACCCGGGTGATCGACCCGTGGGGCGGTTCCTACTACGTCGAACGGCTCACGCACGATCTGGCGGTGCGGGCCCTGGCCCACATCGACGAGGTCGAGGCGGCGGGCGGCATGGCCCGGGCCATCGACGAGGGCCTGCCCAAGATGCGCATCGAGGAGGCGGCGGCCCGCACCCAGGCCCGGATCGACTCCGGTCAGCAGGCCCTGATCGGGGTCAACCGGTACCGGCCGGAGAACGACCCGCCCGTCGAGGTGCTCAAGGTGGACAACACGGCGGTCCGAAACTCGCAGTTGGCCAAGCTGGAACGGTTGCGCGCCGAGCGGGATCCGGCGGCCGTCGAGTCGGCGCTGCAGGCCCTGACCTCCGCCGCGCAGGCGATCGCCGACGGCACTCGGCGACCGGGCCTGGACCAGAACCTGCTTGCGCTGTCCGTCGACGCCGCCCGGGCGCGGGCGACGGTCGGAGAGATCTCCGAGGCCGTCGAGAAGGTGTTCGGTCGGCACAAGGCGACCATCCGTACGATCTCTGGTGTCTACACCCAGGAGGCCGGTCAGGTGACAGCCATCGACGATGCGCGTGCGGCGACCGACCGCTTCGCGGCCGAGCACGGGCGCCGACCCCGGATCCTGGTGGCCAAGGTCGGGCAGGACGGTCACGACCGGGGGCAGAAAGTCATCGCCACCGCCTTCGCCGACTTGGGCTTCGACGTCGATGTCGGACCGCTCTTCGCCACGCCGGACGAGGTCGCCCGCCAGGCGATCGAGGCCGACGTCCATGTCGTGGGGGTGTCGTCGCTCGCCGCCGGGCATCTGACGCTCGTGCCCGCGTTGCGCAAGGCGCTCGACGAACTGGGACGTGCCGACATCCTCATCGTGGTGGGCGGGGTCATCCCGCCCGATGATTTCGACGCCCTACGCGCGGCCGGGGCCGCCGCGATCTTCCCGCCCGGGACGGTGATCGCCGACGCCGCACTTGAGTTGCTCGCCGACATCGACCGGCAGGTCGCCTGAGTGGCTCTGAACGCCGACGCAGC
>CAZVYU010000080.1:5536-11849 GCA_964631645.1 uncultured Actinomycetes bacterium | reverse complement strand
GCGTCGGTGATCTTCGGGACCCAGGCCGTCACCAGCGGCGCGCTGGACGGGGTGAATCTGGCGCTGGTGGTGCTGGTTCCCCTGGCGGCGTACGAGGCGGTGCAGGTGCTGCCTGCGGCGGTGATCGTGCTGGCACGAGTGCGGGAGTCGGCGGCGCGGGTGGTCGAGGTGATCGACGCGCCGGACCTGACCCCGGACCCCGACCCCGCGGCGCCGTTGCCGGAGCCGGTGCCGCCGGCGGCCCTGCAGGTTCGGGACTTCGTGGCCGGGTGGGCGCCCGAGCAGTGGGTCGCGCAGCCGGTGTCCTTCGACGTGACGCCGGGATCGTCGCTGGCGGTGGTCGCCCCCAGCGGCGCGGGCAAGAGCACCGTGGCGCTCGGGTTGGCGCGGATGGTCCCCACCGCGGGGGAGTCGGCGTACGGCTCGGTGGACCTGGCCGCAGTGACCGGCGACGACGCCCGTCGCGTTGTGGAGTTGGTGCAGCAGGATGCGCACCTGTTCGACACGACGATCGTCGAGAACATCCGGCTGGCGCGGCGCTCGGCGAGCGACGAGGAGATCACGGCGGTCCTGACCGACCTGGGCCTCGGGGATTGGATCGCGGGACTGCCGAAGGGGATCGAGACCCGGGTGGGACGGTTCGGCCGCGCCGTGTCCGGCGGGCAACGGCAACGGATCGCGATCGCCCGGGGGCTGGTCGCCCATGCGCCGGTGATGATCGCGGACGAGCCGACCGAACACCTGGATGCCGCCAACGCCGAGGCCGTGATGGCCGCGCTACGCCGCCACTGCCGCGACCGGGTCCTGGTGCTGATCACCCACAACGCCGACCAGGCCGCCCAGTGCGACCAGGTGGTGCGGCTCCACCCCGCCTGACCCAACCCGGTGGTGCGGCCCAGGGGACCGCAAAACTCGGCCTGCGTCGGGGAACTCGGGCGTGGAGCGGTCGCTACGGCCGAGTTGTGCGCCGGAGCGCGAGGTTTGCAGTCACAGGTCGGCGGCGCGGGCGGCCGATGCCGTCATGTCGTCGAGGGTGTGCCGAGCCTGCCAGCCGAGGACGGTGCGCGCCCGATCGGCGGAGGCCACAAGTTCGGCAGGGTCACCGGCGCGGCGGGCCTCGACGTCGTACGGGACGTCCCGGCCCAGCGCCCGGCCCACGGATCCGATGACCTCCAGCACGCTGGAGCCCTGACCCGTGCCGATGTTGACGACCTCGGCAGTGGGACCGGCTTCGACCAGGTCCGCCGCCGCGGCGTGCGCGTCGGCGAGGTCCACGACGTGGATGTAGTCCCGCAAACAGGTTCCGTCCGGGGTGGGGTAGTCGTCGCCGAAGACGGTGGCGGGCTGGTCGTTGCGCACGTTGCGCAACACGATGGGGATGAGGTTCGCGACGCTGGTGTCGGCCAACTCGGCATTGGCCGCGCCCGCCACGTTGAAGTAGCGCAGCGAGATCCACGACATGCCCGACACCGCGGCCGCGTCCCGGGTGGCCCACTCACCGATGAGCTTGGTCTCACCGTACGGGTTGATCGGGGCAGTGGGTGCGTCCTCGGGAACCGGGCTGCGGGGCGGCTCGCCGTAGACCGCGGCGCTGGAGGAGTAGACCATGCAGCCGACCCCCACCTCGCGCATGGCCTCCAGCAGCGACAGGATCCCGTCGACGTTTTCGCGGTAGTACCACAGCGGCTTCTCGACCGACTCGCCCACGGCTTTCTTCGCTGCCAGGTGGACAACGCCGGTCACCTGGTGATTCCGCAGCGTCTCCTCGACGAGCGCACGGTCGGCCAGGCTGCCCTGGATCAGCGGCACCCCCTGCGGCACTCGCGCGGCGATGCCGGTGGACAGGTCGTCCAGCACCACAACCTCACGTCCGGAGTCCCGCAACGACCGCAGGACGTGCGAACCGATGTACCCGGCGCCGCCGGTCAACAACCACGTCACGCCTCGACTGTAGTGGCGGCCGTCGCGCTGCGCGGTCCCGTTGACCTCCCCGTCCCCTGCCCCACCGCCGCCGGGGGACCGCAAACCTCGGTCCCCGCCGCCAATCTCGGGCATAGGAGCGCCGCCATGGCCGAGTTGTGCGCCGGTGCGCGAGGTTTGCGGTGCCCTGGGGCGAAGGTCCCCACTTGCCGCGGATCGGGTGTCGCCGAGGGTGGGCCGGGCCTAGCGTGGGTCGATGAGCAGCACCGCGTCGATGGACGACCGCTTGGCCCGAGCGATGGTCGTGGTGGCCGACGGCTTGGACCTGGCCACTACGTTGCGGCGGGTACTGACCGCGGCGATCGAACTGACCGGCGCCCAGTACGGCGCACTCGGAGTGCTGGGCGGCGACGGCCTGAGCCAGTTCCTCTACGAAGGGATGTCGCCGGAGCAGGCGGCCGAGGTGGGCTCGCTGCCGCGAGGCCGGGGGGTGCTCGGTGAACTCATCACTCATCCGGTCCCGCTGCGGTTGAACCGACTGTCCGAGCACCCGTCAGCCACCGGATTCCCGGCTGGGCACCCGCCGATGGAGTCGTTCCTGGGGGTGCCGCTGCGCTCGGGCGACTCGGTGTTCGGCAACCTCTACCTGACGGAGAAGGCCGGGGGTTTCGACGAGTCCGACGAGGCGCGGGTACTGGCGCTTGCGGCGGCCGCCGGAGTTGCGATCCGCAACGCGCAGCTGTTCGAAGCCGCCCGGCTCGGCGCCCAGTGGCAAGCCGCGGCCGCGGAGATGGCCAACGCCGCTCTACGGGGGGAAGACGGCGGAACGGTGCTGGAACTCCTGGCGCGGCATGCCCGCGGCGTCACCGACGCCGACATCGCCGTCGTGGTGAGCGTCGCCGACGGTGAGAAGTTGGTCGAAGTGGTCGACGCCGACATCGACATCGACCTCGAAGGGGCAGAGGCGATGTGTGACACGGTCGAGCAGGCCGATCCCGACGTCCTGCACCGTGACGTGGCGCTCGACTGGGGCGACGGGGTGGTGGTCGCGCCGGTCGTGGGATGTTTTCCGGTCACCACCGACACCCGTGATGTGGGAACACTGATGCTGGTCTGGACCCGTCCCGGACCGGCGCCGGAGCAGGCCCAACTCGACGCAGTGCGAGGGATGGCGATCCAGGCCGCCGTCTCGTTGACCCTGGATGTGGCGCGGCTGTCGGAGCACAAGCTGCTCGTGTTCCGTGATCGAGACCGGATTGCGCGCGACCTGCACGATCTGGTCGTCCAGCGCTTGTTCGCCAGCGGTGTCTCGCTGCAGGTGCTCGGGCGTCGCTCCGACCTGCCGCAGGACGCCCGCACCCGCGTCACCCAACTCATCGGCGAGGTGGATGCGACCATCGCGCAGATCCGCGACACGATCTTCGAGCTGCGCGAAGGGTTCAGCGGAACCTGGCAGGTGACCGAGGAGTTGCAGGCCGAGTTGGACCGGATGACCGATGCGCTGGGGTTCACCCCGGAACTGCAGGTCGATGCCGAACTCACCACCATCGATGCTGATGACATCACGCCCGACACGATCGCCGTGGTCCGAGAAGCGCTGAGCAACATCGCCCGTCACGCCGGCGCCGGCCGGGCGACGGTTCGGGTCTGGTTCACCGACGGCGTGTACGGGATCGAGGTCACCGACGACGGCTGCGGCCCAGGCGATCGACAGCGTTACTCGGGACTGCGCAATCTGGCGGAACGAGCGCACGCCCGCGGTGGTCGGTGCGCGCTGGAGCCGGGGCCCACCGGGGGCAGCGTCCTGACCTGGAGCGCGCCGCTGCACATCCCGGCGTGACTGCACGCCTGAGCGTCCGCAGCTGAGGTCTTCGCCCCAGCCCCCGCGCCGGGGGAACGGTTTCGGTCGCTTGCGACTGAAACCTTCACATGCGACTGGTTGGTTCGGTCGCACTTGTCCGTTTCGGTCGCAAGCGACCGAAACCGCCCCCACCCCGCGCGCTACGGGCGGGTGGCGGGGGGGAGTTGGCCGCGCGCGACTAGGACCGCCGCCTGGGTCCGGCGTTCGAGCCCGAGTTTGGCCAGGATCGACGACACGTAGTTCTTCACCGTCTTCTCGGCGAGATGTAACTCCTCGCCGATCTGCCGGTTCGTCAGGCCACGCCCGATGAGCTCCAGGATGCGCCGCTCCTGGTCGGTCAGGCTCGTCAGCCGGCGCTTGCGCACCTCTTCACCGCGCAACCGCTGCAGCACCCGCTGCGTGGTCGCCGGGTCCAGCAGGCTGCGCCCGGCCGCCACCTCGCGCACCGCGTGCACCAGCTCCTGGCCGTGCACCTCTTTCAGCAGGTACCCCGACGCGCCCGCCGAGATCGACCGGAACAACGCCTGGTCATCGGCGTAGGAGGTGAGCATCAACGTCCGCGTGTTCGGAGCCAACGACGGCATTTCTCGACACAGTTCGATCCCGCTGCCGTCGGGCAGACGAACGTCGAGCAGAGCGACATCCGCCTGGGCCGCAGGGAGGCGGTGCCGCGCATCGGCGGCGGTGCCGGCCTCGCCGACCACGGTGATGTCGGGTTCCAGATGCAGCAGATCGCTGAGTCCACGGCGCACGATCTCGTGATCGTCCACCAGGAACACCCGGATCGTCATTCGCTGCCTTCCCGTGCGACGCGCGGTCGTTTCGACCGAGTGTGGCACGCGGGCGAACCCTCGGCAGGAAGTCCCCGTCAGCGACGTGACGCAGCCGGGTCCGCGACCCGCTCAGGGCGAGACGTTCAACTGGGTCACCAGCGATTCGCCCAGCGCGAGATCGCCTGTGATCGTCGCCCGCGCCGGGCCACTGTCTGCCGGTACCCGACCGGCGCACAGGGCCACCAGTTCGGGGAACGGCAAGGTAAGCGTCGTCACCGGCTCGGCCTCGGTCACAATGACGCCGCGCCCGTCGACGATGCCGACCTGGATGTCGAAGTGCAGACCGGGTCCGGTCACGATCAGAGCAGCGGCCGACCCCTCGGCAGCCGCCACCCGCCGCGCCCACACGAAAGCCGCGCCGTTGACCATGCTCGCCGCCGAGATCCAGGCCGGAGGTCCACTCAAGCCGCCGGGGCGGTCGGCCGCGACCCGCACATCCTGCTCGTGGACCCACGTGTCGAAGATTCGCATCCGCAGCACCGTGTCCAGCGGCAGCGGCTTGCCGAACACCCCCATCGTCGGAGCGGTCAGGTCCTGCGGTCCCGCCACCAGCGCCGCGGCCCGGGCGGTGATGGTGTCCCCGAACTCCGCGAGCACTTCGTCGCGACTGCGCGAGCGGCGCAGGTCGACCGGGATCTCGGTGATCCGGCTGAGCCCGCGCTGGACATGCGGCAGTGACTCGTAGTCCGGCACGTGCTCGGGGTCGGTGCGACCCAACAGGAACCGGTCGATCGAGCACACGTGAGCCACCACGTCGCCGACCGACCAGCCGGGGCACGGCGTCGGGTCGTTCCAGTGGTCGGGCCCGGCTTCTTCGGCGGCGGCAAGTAACCCCCGCGCAGACTCTTCCCAGATCCCGATGAGTGTCGCGGCGTCGGCGTCGGCGTACGGCAAGGGGGCAACGGACTGAGCATGCATGTCCGTGACCCTACGCTGGACAGATGAGTTCGGTCGCTGCGGTTCAGGTGCGAGTGGATGACAAGGAGACCGCGGACGAGCGCGTCGACCGAGTACTGACGATGCTGCGCGAGACCTGCCGGCCGGCTGACCTGGTCCTGCTGCCCGAACTGTGGCCGGTGGGTGCGTTCTCACTCGATCGGGTCCTGTCCTGGGCGCAACCGATCGACGGCCCGTTCGCCGAGTCGATGGCGGCGCTCGCCCGCGACTGGGGGGCCGTACTGCACGCCGGCTCGTTTCCCGAACGGCATGCCGGCGGCGTCTCCAATACCAGCATCGTCTTCGGCCCCGACGGCGATCTGTTGACCAGTTACCGAAAGATCCATCTGTTCGGCTTCGACGCGGGAGAGGCTGCGGCCGTCTCTGCGGGTTCGGACGTCGCGGTGTTGCAGACGCCTTTGGGGATCACCGGGTTGACCACCTGCTACGATCTGCGGTTCCCCGAGTTGTACCGGCACCTGACCGACGCAGGTGCCCATGCCTTCCTGATCCCGGCCGGCTGGCCCGCGGAACGGATCGGCCACTGGCGTGTGCTGGCCCAGGCTCGCGCGATCGAGAACCAGGCGGTGGTCGTGGCGGCGAACGCCGTCGGGGTCAGCGGGGGGGTGACCATGGGAGGGCGTTCGATGGTTATCGCGGCGGATGGGACGGTGGTCGTCGAGGCGGACGGAACCGACGAGCAGATCCTGAGCGCGGACATCGATCCGGATCATCTGGCGGCATGGCGAGCGGAGTTCCCGGC
>CAZVYU010000080.1:0-5436 GCA_964631645.1 uncultured Actinomycetes bacterium | reverse complement strand
ACCACCGTCAGTGGTTGGCGTTCTCCCGGGGCGCGGCTTCGGCTGTGGGCTCGGGAGTCGAGCTCCGGCGGAAGCGGCGCTTCTTCTCCTTCTCCTTGGTGTGGCCGTACCCGTAGCCATACCCGTAGCCGTAACCCCCGTACCCGTCGCGCCGTTTGCTGGGCGCGTAGTTCAGCACTGTCCCGAGCAGCCGGGCGTCGACCTGGTCCAGTGCGGTGAGCGCCTTCTCGAGCTGATCGATCGACGTCCGGCCATGACGCACCATCAGGATGGCTCCATCGGCAGCCGCGGCCGTGATCGCGCCATCGGCCACCGCCAACAGCGGCGTCGTATCGACGATCACGACATCGAACTCGTTGCGACAGGTCGTCAGGATGCTCTTCATCTGCTCCGAGGACAACAGCTCCGACGGGTTCGGCGGGATGGTGCCACTCGGCAACACGGTCAACAGGTAGCGGTTCCACGGGAGCATCGCCTCGCGCAGCGGCACCCGACCGGCGAGAACGTCGGTCAGACCCACGGTGGACTCGATTCCCAGGTAGTCAGCGACCCGAGGGCGGCGCAGGTCGGCTTCGATGAGGCACACCCGCAGTCCGGCCTGCGCCATCGTGATGGCCAGGTTGCAGGCTGCCGTGCTCTTGCCTTCGCTGGGCACCGACGACGTGATCGCCACCACCTTGGGCGGGTTGTCGACGTCGGTGTACTGCAGGTTCGTCCGGATCGTGCGGAACGACTCGGAGCGCAGTGCCTGCTGGTCCAACGCCGGCAATGGTTCGCGCTCGGCGTCCGGGTCGTACGCGATGACGCCCAACGGTGCCGCACCGGCCAGGTCGGTCAACTGGTCCGAACCCTTGACGGTCGTGTCCAGTTGTTCCCGCAGCAGGGCGATGCCGACTCCGATACCCAGGCCCAGCAACAACGCCAGACCCAGGGTGGTGGTCGGGTTGGGCGAGTACGGGCTACCCGGCGGGACGGCCGGCTTGGTGACCGTGACCTTAATGGGAGCCGTGTCGGAGTCATCCGCGGTCTCCAGCGTCTCGATGGCGTCGGCCAGTCGTTGCCCGGCGGCGTTGGCCAGGGCGGCCGCCTGCGCCGAGGAGGCATCGGTAGCGGTGACTTCCAGAAGCACGGTCTGCGGAGGGTTGACCGCAGTGATCTGACCGGCCAGGTCACGCGGTGTCGCCGTCAGGCCCAGGTCGCTGATGACCGGCTCGAGTACCTCGGGACTGCTCACCAGCTGCGCGTACGTCGCGACCCGGTTCTGCGCGAACACGTCGGCCTGCACGGCGCCACCGGCCTCGGCCGAGGACGCCTGGGATGCGGACACGAAC
The DNA here is from genome assembly GCA_964631645.1 of uncultured Actinomycetes bacterium. Taxonomy (GTDB): domain Bacteria; phylum Actinomycetota; class Actinomycetes; order S36-B12; genus CAIWTL01. Next base: position 4,105 of record CAZVYU010000080.1, on the reverse strand, counting down.
ACCTGCGAGGTGGCGCGATACATGGGCGTCTGCAAGGCCATCCAGCCGGCCGCGAGCAGAAGGGAAAGGACCACCGCCACCACCGGGAAGTACCAGCGTCGGCGCAACGCATACAGAACGTGACTCAGATCCACCCTGCTCACCCCTCGTCAAGTGTGCGTAGCGTAACTCAGCACCCCGACGGTTCCGGACCGTTCGCCCGGTTCGGCGCCCCCTCCGCCACCTGCGCGCGACTGTCTGGAGGACCGGGTGGGCCTGTTCGCCGGGATCCGGTGTTCATCGATCGGCAATCGCGGCACCCGCCCGGATCCGATGCGAGAGCCTCATGGTGACGTGCGTCCGGGGTTAGGGTGACCGGATGGATCGGGCCCGGGTCACCGGATTCGCTGCCGGCTTCGCGATTGCCGTCGGCTCGGCCCTCGTCGTCCTGGCCGGTTGGCTGGCTCTCACCGGACTGCAGGCACGAAGCGCCGCATCGGATCTCCAGGCCGGCGTGACCACCGCGCAGGCCGCGGCCGCAGCCGGCCGCTTGACCGAGGCCGCCGAGCAGTTCCCCGCGATCGCCGCCGACGCCGCCGAGGTCAACGCCGTGATGAACGCCGCCCCGTGGTCGTGGGTCCGGGGGGTCCCCGGCGTCGGTGATTCGGTCGTCGCCGTATCGGCTTTGGCGGCCGCCACCGACGAGGCGCTGGCCCCCCTGTCCGGCGGCGCGTTCGTCCGGTCGGCGGCGGCAACTCTGGGCGGCGGAGCACCGATCTCCCGCACCCTGGCAGACCTCGATCAGTTGACTCCCGGCCTGCGCGCGGCCGCGCGCGGCGCGCGCACCAACCGGGCCGCCGTCGCGGCCATCGATCCCGCCACGGTGGTCGGACCGCTGCGGCCGACTGTGGCCGACGCCCGCCAGCGTTATCTGCAGCTCGCCGATGGTTTGACGGCCGCCGTCGGGGCCGCGGATGCGCTGCCTACGGTCCTGGGTGCTGACGGACCCCGGCGGTGGTTGGTCCTGCTGCAGAACCCGGCCGAGGCCCGCGGCTCCGGCGGGTTCCTGGGCGCCTACAGTTTCGCCACTGTGCGCGACGGGCGCCTACGACCGGGCACCCGCGACACGAACAACTCCCTCGACACCGGAGATCGGGTGTCGTTGGCCGGCATCCCCGCCGACACCCGCAACCTGTGGGGCACGGACCTGACCTACATGTGGGGCTTGAACCTTGACCGCCACTTCCCCTTCACCGGCCTGCTCGCCCAGCGTGCCATGCCGCCGGGCAGTCCGGCGGTGGATGACGTCGTCGCGCTCGACCCGTTCGCCGTCGCCGCACTGCTGGACGTGACCGGCCCGGTGACCGCCGCCGGGGTCACGATCGCCAGTACCGACGCCGTCGACTTCTTCACCCGTGACGTCTACACGCGGTTTCCGGACTCGGCCAAGAAGGACGCCGTGGTGATCGCGTTGCTCGACGAGGTGCTCGCGCGGGTGGCCGACCAGGAACTGGATCTCACCGCACTGTGGCGCACGTTGGGACCCGTGAGCGGTGACGGCCATATCCAGATGTTCAGCAACGACCGCGCCGTGCAGCGCGGGCTCGAAGCGATGCCGACGTCAGGGGTCGTCCCCGACCGTCCCGGCTCCTGGGCCACGATTGCGATCAACGATGTGGCGGGCAGCAAGATGAGCTCCTACCTCGACACCGAGGTCGTTTACGAGGCCTCGTCGTTGTGTCCGGCGCCGGGGGCGCAGTCGCGGATCACGTTGACGGTTCGGAATGTCGCGCCTCCCGGGCTGACCGGCTACGGCAGCGGACGGGTGGACGAGGTCGGCGGCCCGGCCGGTTCGACGAAGATCGACACCGCCGTCTACGGGCCGCTGGGGGCGCTGCTCCACCAGGCGACGGTTGACGGCTCGGCCGGAGCCGCACGAGTGGCTGCCAGTCGGCAGCATCCGGTGTGGCAACGGACACTGGACCTGGCGCGGGGGCAGACCCGCACCTTCACGGTGACCTTCACCGAACCGTGGCGCCCCCAGGATCCCGTGGTGTTCGTGCCCCAACCGATGGCGAACCCGACTCAGGTGACGGTCGGCCGACCTGCCGGCTGCTGAGGGGCGGACAGTTCGGGAGTCCCGTCCGGTAGACGGTGCCAGACTGGTCGGGTGAACAATCGACACTTGGTGCGAGGCGCCCTTATCGGTGCGCTGGTCGCCGTCGGGATTCTGCTTCTGTGGGTGCTGATCACCGGCTTCCTCGCCTTCCGCTCCGCGGGGCAGGTGCAGCAGCAGTCCCAGTCGGTGGCCGATGCGCTGCGAGCCGGTGACACGAGTGCTGCCGAGCAGTCCCTCACGGAACTGCAGGCGAGTTCGGCGTCGTTGGCGGCCACTCTCAACTCGCCCCCGTGGACCCAGATGGCCGGCGCGCCCCTGGTGGGTCCGACCGTGGGAATGTTCGCCGGCATCGCCGACGGGACCGCCGCGGTGGCCGCCGCGACCCAGGGCAACGAGCAGGTCATCGCGACGACGGTGGCGGATCTGAAGAAGGAGGGGGCGTCGGCGGCGGGGCAGTTGTCCGACCTCGCCCCGGTCACCAGCGCTGCGGCCGAGGGCGTCGCCGGACCGGCCGAACGTGTGGCGGCGGTCCCCGCGGACGACCTGTTCGCCCCGATGCGGCAGATGGCGTTGGACCGACAGGAGCAGTTCCTCGGTGTCGCTGAGGGAGTGACCGCCGCGGATGGGGCCGTGGTCGCGCTGCCGGCACTGCTCGGTGCCGAGGGGCCGCGCACGTGGCTGGTGGCGGTCCAGAACGACGCCGAGGCCCGGGGGACCGGGGGCTTGCTGTCGGCGTACGCCGTCGTCTCGGTGAGCAACGGCCGCCTCACTCCGCAGGAGTCGGGCACGACCAACGACCTGTTCAACGCGCCGGCTATCTCGGTCGCCGGGGTGCCGAAGGACACGCAGGAACTGTGGGGCGCGGACCAGCTGGGCCGCTGGTGGGGAATGAATCTCGATCGGCACTTCCCCTACGCCGGGCTGCTCATGCACCGCGGCTCTCCCGCCCCGGTGGACGACGTGATCACCATCGATCCGCGTGTGGTCGCCGGGCTGTTGGAGGTCACCGGACCGATCAGCGCCGCAGGTGTGACCGTCGATGAGGACTCGGCCGAGGCCTTCTTCACCCGGGACATCTACGCCCAGTTCCCGGATCCGACCAAGAAGGACGCAGTGACGGTGGCCCTGATCGACCAGATGATGCGAAAGCTGGCCGGCGGCGAGTTGAACCCGGTGGCGCTGTGGGATGCGCTCGCCGCCCCGGCGTCGCAAGGCCGACTCCTCACCTACAGTTCCGACGCGAAGGTCCAGCGGGCCCTCGAACGGATGCCGACCGGGGGGGTCGTGCCCACCACGCCAGGGCCGTGGGCGTCGGTCGCTCTGAACGATTTCGGCGGCAGCAAGATGAGCGCCTATCTCGACACCTCGGTGGAGTTCAGCACCGCCGCCTTCTGCTCGGATCCGGCGTTGTCCACGTTGACCGTGTCCATGACCAACGACGCACCGGCTGACCTGCCGGACTATGTCGATGTGCGCTCCGATCTCCCCGGGAACCCGTCCGGCACCGGCACCACGTCGGTGGGCGTCGCCTCGTACCTCCCGGTCGGTTCCGCGTTCCGGTCCGCGACGCTCGACGGCCAGCCGGTCGAGCTGTCAGGTGGTACGGACCGGGACCACCCGGTCGGTCTGACGACGGTCGAACTGGAGCGCGGCCAGACCCGGGTCCTCACGGTCACCTTCGAGGAGCCCCGCTCGGCCGAGCAGCCGGTGGTGTTCTCGCCGCAGCCGATGGTGCGGGACATGAGCGTGACCACGAACCGCGCCGGTTGCTGACGGCTGGCGGCGATCAGCCCGCTGGGTGCGGGTCGGAGGTCGGCCTTGGCTTCGATACGCGGCTGCGCCGCTACTCACCCCGCGGCCGGTTTGGGCTGCGCCGCTGCTCGCCGCGGCCGGGGCGGCTCCGCCGCTACTCGCCGGGCGGTTCGGCCAGGGGCCGCGGGGTGAGTGCCGCCGTGCGGGTTCAGGGGGTAAACGCAACACCTGGTGGATTGAGGTGGTTGTGGTGAT
>CAZVYU010000079.1:0-11869 GCA_964631645.1 uncultured Actinomycetes bacterium | reverse complement strand
GGCAAGATCCCCCCGACGCTCGCGCTTGCCACGGCCATCGCGATCGCCGGGATCTTCCAGCTCGCCCCACCAGAGGAGCTGTTCGCCGGCCTCAGCAACGGCGGTGTCATCACTGTGGCGGCCATGCTGGTCATCGCCAAAGGGGTCATCCACACCGGCGTCGTCTCCCGCGTCACCTGGCGGCTTCTCAAGACCGTCACCTCCGCCACGCAGGTGTTGCTGCGACTCATCGCACCCATCGGCCTGTTCTCGGCGATGATCAACACCACGCCGATCGTGGCCATGCTCATCCCCGCAGCTCGCGAACTGCAACAGACCCGCCAGATCCCCGCCCGCCAGGTGCTCCTGCCCATGGCCCATGCCACCACTTTGGCTGGATCCACCACCCTCATCGGCACCAGTTCCAACCTGCTGATCGCCGGTATCGCGACCTCGGCGGGAGTCGCCGTCGGGATGTTCTCCTTCGCCCCGGTTGCCGTCCCGGTGATGCTCGTCGGCTGGGCCGTACTGCTCGTCACCGCACCGCGCATGTTCAAAGCCGGCGACGAGCTGGATGTCCCCGATCCGGAATGGCGTGTCGAAATCAGCCTCGACGACCAGGCCCTCGCCATCGGCCGCACTGCTGCCGATCTGGGCCTGGACAGTGCGCTGGACTACCAACTCGAGGGGATCTCTCGCGACCGGGTGATGCACGGCCCGGAGGAGGTCATCCAGGACGGCGACCGGCTGGTCTTCAGCGCCACCGAGAAGGGCGTTCGCAGCCTGTGGAGCAGTCCGCGGCTCGGTCTCGACGCCAGTCGCCTCTACCTCGCCACCGTCGCCAGCGGCGAGCACGGTCTGCTGCGGGAACTTGCCGACGAGGACGAACTCGTGGTCGTCGCGGCCCAGACCGACAACGCCTTGCGCGACACCCGCGCCATCCCTGGCGAGTTGTGTTTCCTCACCACCCACAAACCCCGCCTCATCGACGACAACTCCAGCTTCTCGCTGGCCACCGACGTCACCGGCAAGGCGCCGCAACCGCAGAAGACCTGGCCCGCCCTCCTGATCCTCGTCCTCGTCGTCGTGGCGGCCGCGGCAAACTTGGCACCAATACCGATCGTCGCCATCGCCGGTGCCGTCGCCATGGTCTGGGCTCGGGTCCTGACCCCCCGCGCCGCCGTGCGGGCCCTGGACTGGAACGTCCTCATGATCCTCGCCGGCTCGGTCGGCCTGGCGGCGATCGTCGTGTCCAGTGGCATCGCCGACTGGATCGCACAGACCATCCAGGACATCTCGGCAGGGAGCGTCCCCCTGGTCGTGATCGTCCTGGCTGTCTCGACCACCATCCTCACCAACGTCACCACCAACGCTGCCGCCGCGTCGATCCTGACCCCCGTGGGTATCACCCTGGCCGAGTCCCAAGGCCTGTCCCCGGTGCTCATCCTGGCGATGATCGGGACCGCGATCTCGTTCACGTTCATTAACCCGTTCAGCCATCAGTCCAACCTGATGGTCATGGGTCCGGGCAAGTACAGCATCCGATCGTTCGTGCGGTTCGGGATCCCGTTGACGATCGCCTCGGTGTTGGCTTTGTGTGCGGTGGGGTATCTGCTCCTGGCGTGATCATCGGCGTAGGCTCGAAATGCACCCATCGAGAAGGGATCTGCCATGACCACCACCATCACCCGCAGCGCCGGAATCGTCGGAGCATTCGCCCTCGGCCTGTCCGCCCTCGCCGGCGGATCGGCGCTCGCCGATGGCAGCACCGTGAAGCCCACCAAGGACCAGAAGGCCGCGATCGTCAAGGCGTGGTCCAAGGCCGACGGCGGCACGGCTTACAGCGGTCCGCTCAAGTGCATCCGCGTGGACCTGTCGGCCACCAACAAGAACCGCGCCGGCCTGCGATCCAACGGCCAGAAGTCCGGCTGCAGCGGTTATGCGTTCGACGGCTCCGCCATCCTGTACGGCCACAAGCAGAAGAAGTGGTTCCTGTTGGCCGAGGGCTCCTCGATCAGCCAGGCCCAGTGCAAGGCGATGAGCAAGCTGCTCGGCGTCGAGGTGTGGGGCGACCTGGTCGATTACGCAGCTGGGATGGGTTGCGAAAACATCGACTGACCCTCGCGTTTGGTCGGCTACACACTGCGTCCCGCCCCCCATCGGTGCCAGACTGAGGGTGGTGTCGAGGGAGGTGGACGCCGTGTCTGTGCCGCAACGGTTACCGCCTCAGCGACGGAGCCAATCCGATCGCTACCGCCTCGTGGCGGAATTCACCAACGACATCATCGCCGAGTTGGATCCCGACGGGCACATCCTATGGGTGTCGGACTCGATTCAGCGGGTCTTGGGCATCGAGGCCGATCTGGCCGTCGGCACCCAGGCCCGCTCCGCCTCAACGCCCGGACAGGAAGCGCTCCTTGCCGATCTGGAGGCGACGCTCAAACGTGGTGAGGATGTTCACGATGTGGAGATCCTGTTGCGTGTTCCCAAGGGGGAGTGCTGGTTCTCGTTGTCCATGCGCGTGACTCACGACACCGACGGACACACCCGCGGAGCGGTGGTCGCGCTCCGGGACATCGACGACAGCGTGCGGACCCGCCGAGCGCTGCGGGCGTCGGAAACGATGTTCCGCACGTCCATGATGCGCAACCCCAACGGCATGGTCATGTACTCGCTGACCGGTCGGGTGCTCACCGTGAACTCCGCCTTCTGCGCCATGACCCACCGGACGCCGGAGTGGATCATGACCCACGAGGTGGCCGACATCCTGCCGCACTCGGAGGTCGTCCGCGCTTTGGCCCTGTTCCAGTCGGTGGCATCTGGTGCGGAGGAGAGTGTGTCCTCCTCCAGCGCGATGCTGCGGCCGGACGGCACCTACGCCCGCGCTCGGTGGACGCTGTCGCTCATTCGTGACGACCGGGGCAATCCCGACTACATCATCGGCCAGTACCACGACGAGACCCCCGCGTTCGAGGCTCGGGAGCGGCTGGAGCGGCTGGCCAACTTCGACGGCGTGACCGGACTGTTGAGCCGGGGTCGCCTCACGCAGGAGATCGAGGTCGCTCTGGAACGGGCGCGGTCGCACGACCAGACGGTAGGTGCGATCTTCATCGACATCGACGGTTTCCGGTTGGTCAACGATTCGCTCGGGCACGATGCGGGGGACCGGCTGCTGCGGTTGTTCGGCGAGCGGCTGCTCAACTGTCTGCCGGAGGGTGCGGTCGTCGGGCGTCTGAGCGGCGACGAGTTCCTGGTGGTCCTGACCGATGTGGCCGACACCCGTCACCTGGATCGGCTGGGTCGCGCGCTCCAGGCCCGGATCGCCGGACCGCTGGCGATCGCGGACCGGTCGATCCCGGTCTCCGCATCGATCGGAGCGGCCGTGGCCGGCCCGGACGCGACCGCCGGTGAGCTCATCCGTCACGCCGACCTGGCACACCACCGCGCCAAGAGTCAGGGTCGTTCAGGACGCATCGTGTTCGATGAGGAGTTCGCCCTTGAGGCGGAAGAGGCACTCAAGGTGCAGGACGACCTGCGCCTGGCCATCGGTCGGCATCAACTACGGGTGCACTACCAGCCGCTGGTCCGCCTCGACGACCGATCCGTCATCGGTCACGAAGCGCTGGTCCGGTGGCAGCACCCGGTCGAGGGACTGCTTCCGCCGGCACGATTCCTGACGGTGGCGGAGAAGTCGGGACTCATGGTGCAGGTGGGCATCGAGGTCATCGATCTGGTGGTGGCGCAACTTGCCGATGGAACCGAGCAGTTGGGCCGGGTGGCGATCAACCTGTCGGCCGCGCAGTTACTGGACCCCCGGACGATCGACCACCTGCTCCACGGGTGTCGCGACCGGGGCATCGATCCCGGCCGGATGGTCGTGGAGATCACCGAAACGTCGGTTCTGCCTCGCGTCGATGCCGTCAAGGACGCGCTGAGGCGGATCCGCGAGGCCGGAGCCGGCATCCACATGGACGACTTCGGCACCGGCTACTCGTCCATCTCCTTGTTGCGTGATCTGCCCGTCACTGGTCTGAAGCTGGACCGCTCGTTCGTGACCCACCTCGGCCCTCACGGCGGGACGTCGGCAGCACTCGCGGCGGGTCTCGCAGCGCTGGCGGCAGGTCTGGGGTTGGACACCGTCGCGGAGGGGATCGAGACGGAATCGCAAGCTCAGTTGGTGGAGTCGCTGGGATGGGAGCACGGTCAGGGTTACCTGTTCGGCCGGCCCGACCCCTGCCCGTCGGCTAGTGCACGGCGTGCTTGATCACCAGGATGATGCAGGCGAACACCAGCACAAGAGCCGTGTAGATCAAGGCGCGGGCGTTGCTGCCGCCGGCCTGCTTCGCCGCGGTGAACGCGACAGCGGCGATGAAGGCCGTCAGCAGGAAGCCGGCCAACTCCAGCGACGAGCTGGAATCGACGAGCAGCGCCGGCGCAGTGGCGACCACCGCGACGATGAGTCCGGCAAGGATCTGCGCAGCCAGGGTGCGACGAGCTTCGGCGTCGATGGTGCCGCGCGTGACCAGTCGGGTGGATACGGAGTAAGCCACGATGTGGGCGACCAGCAACGCGACTGCGGTCAGAAAGACGGTGACGGCCACCTGGGTGCGATCCTCTGACGTGAATGCCGGGATCGCGGCGAGTGCCGCGAGCAGTGACAAGCTGATGTAGAGCGCCATGGTGACGCCCTCGCGCACGATGTCCCGGGTCTCGTCCGGCTCCACGTCGCGGCGCTCGTTCGGCTCCGTCGGGCCGCCGGATCGAGTCGTGGCCCCGGTCACTGCTGCACTCCCATCTCCTTGGCGACTGCGGTCGCGAACGTGTCGATGTCCGATTCGGTGGTGTCCCACGAACACATCCAGCGGACCTCGCCGGTCGCCGGATCCCAGGTGTAGAAGCGGAACTGCTCCTGCAGGCGGGACGTGACGTCGGCAGGAAGGATCGCGAAGACCGAGTTCGCCTGGGCTGGGCGAACGACCGTCACTCCGTCGATGCGGGTCATGGCGTCATACAGCCGCGCGGCCATGGCGTTGGAGTGCCGCGCGTTTCGCAACCACAGATCGTCGGTCAGGAGGGCGACCAGCTGGGCGCTGATGAAGCGCATCTTGCTGGCCAGTTGCATATCGGACTTGCGCAGGTAGTCGACGCCGGGGACTGCGTCGGGGTTAAGGACGACGACGGCTTCCGCTCCCATGGCGCCGTTCTTGGTACCGCCGAACGACAGCGCGTCGACACCGATGTCGGTGGTTAACGCTCGAAGCGGTACCCCGAGGGCAGCGGCAGCGTTGGCGATCCGGGCTCCGTCCAAGTGCACCCGCATCCCCGACTCCTTGGCGTGGGTCACCAGGTCGGTCAGTTGCGCCACGGGATAGACGGTGCCCAGTTCCGTGGACTGGGTCACCGACAGCACCGTCGGTTGGGCCCGATGGACGTCGCCATACCCCCAGGTCTGGGTGTCGAGCAGTTCGGGCGTCAGCCGACCGTCGTCGGTCGGGATCTGCCACAGCTTCAGCCCGGCGACCTTCTCCGGGGCCCCGCCCTCGTCGACGTTGACATGTGCTGACTGAGCACACACCACTGCTTCCCATGGGCGCGCCATCGCCTGCAGCGCGACCACGTTGGCGCCGGTGCCGTTGAACACGGGATAGACCTCGGCCTGGGCGCCGAAGTGCTGCCGGATCAGTTCCCGCAACTGCTCGGTGGTCGAGTCGTCGCCATAGGCCGGTTGGTGGCCGACGTTGACCTCGGCGATGGCGGCCAGAACGTCCGGGTGGATGCCGGCGTAGTTGTCGCTGGCGAAACCTCGTTCAGCCGTCACGCAGCGGCCCCCGTCATCCCGCGGGTCGCTTCGATGGCCGGTGCCAGCTTCTTGCGCAGGGCCTCGTAGAAGACGTTGAGCGGGAACTCGTCGGGCAGCACCAGGTCGACGGCCGCCTTGTTCTCGGTCGGCAGCTCCGCGCCGCCGCGCGCCCAGGCGGATCCGGGGGCCGGGGGCACCAGCGAGCTCACGAACTCGTGTGCGGCCAGCCAGTGACCCACGCGGCTGCGGTCGATCCCGTCGCGGTACAGCTTCTCCACCTGTTCGCAGAGTTCCACGACACTGTCCTGCACGGAGTTCCAGTCGATGCTCAGGGTGTTGTCGGTCCAGTTCAGCACGCCCTGCTTGTGCAGCCACGCGAACAGGATCTGACCGCCGAGTCCGTCGTAGTTACGGACCCGTTCACCGGTCGTGGGGAACCGGAACAGCCGGTCGAACAGGATGGCGAACCGGACGTGGCGGGCCAGCACCACGCCCTTGGCTTCCAGGGTCGCGGTCTCGCGGTAGGTGTTCAGGTCGCAGCGCAACTCTTCCAGCGCGTACATCCAATACGGCATGCGCTGTTTGATCATGAAGGGGTCGAACGGCAGGTCGCCGTGGCTGTGGGTCCGATCGTGGACGAGGTCCCACAGCACGAACGTCTGTTGCGCAAGGTTCTGGTCGTTCAGGAGCATCTCGGCATCCGGCGGCAGATCCAGGCCGAGCAGTGAGCTGGCCTCGCTGCTGACCGAGCGGAAGCGTGCTGCCTCGCGGTCGCAGAAGATGCCGCCCCAGGTGAACACCGGGGTCTCGCGCACCGCGACGGTTTCGGGGAACAGGACCGCGGAATGGGTGTCGTACCCGGCGGTGAAGGCGACGAATTCGATGGGGACGAAGGCCTTGTTGTCGTAGGCCCCGGCCTCGAGGTCGCCGATCCACTCCGGCCAGACCGTGCGCGAGATGACCGCTTCGATGTTGCGGTTGGGGTTGCCGTTTTGGGTGTACATCGGGAACACGGCCAGGTGTTCGATGCCGTCCTCACGGGCCTGCTCGGGGCGGAACAGAAGCAACGAGTCGAGGAAGTCCGGGACCTCGAAGCCGGTGTCGCGCCAACTGGTGAAGTCGGCGACGGTGGCGGCCAGATGCTCGGATTGATGGGGGAAGCGTGGGGCGAGTTCCTGGATCGCAGCGACGATCCGGTTCACGGCGTCGGTCGCGGCATCCGTCGATTCGGAGGGGACGGAGCCGTCCTTGATCTGTAGCGGCCGCAGGTCCTCGACGGCCTGGGACAACTGCAGCCAGGCGGCGTCGTCGGCGATGGTGGCGGCTGATTCGGCGGCCACGGGTCCGGCGGTGGTCCAGGTGACGAGGTTCAGCCACAACTGCCGGTTGTCCAGGTCGGCGATGGAGTCGTCGCCGAAGAGGTCGGAGTCGGTGACCACGACGACGCGGCCTTCGCCGGGGAGGGCACCGGCGATCAGGCCGGCCGAGGGCGGCGAAGCGGTGGGGCTGGTGGTCGCGATCAGGAACGGCTGGTCGTCGCTGTCGGCGTCGATCTGCAGCGTCCCGGCCCGATACACACACGCGCTGTCTACTTGGGCCCACAGATCCCACGGGTGGGTGTGCACCGGTTGGGCCAGCACCCAACTGGGGACATCGCGGAACCGCGCCTGGGGATCTTGGGCGGTCGTGTTGGCGATGGTGATGCCGAAGCGGGCGGCGATGTCGGCGAGCGTGTTGCCGTACTTCTGTTGTTCGGTCTCGGCGAGGACGACCAGCCCGCCGCCGGCTCGGACATAGGAGTCGATGGCGTCGATCTCGGCGGGTTCGTAGATGGGTGAGCCCTCGCCGACGGTGGCTTCCCAGTCGTCAGTCGAGCAGTGGGGGAGGACGAGGACGTCGACGCCTTCGAGGGTCGCGGCGTCCAAGGGGCCTTCGAGGTGGAGGTCGAGAACGTAGCCGGCCTGAGCCAGAGCCTCGGCCGCCTGCACGTAGCCGGCGTCAGCGGGATTGGCAGGGTTCATACGAGCCGCGATCTCGGGCCGGATCGACCACGCTTGACGGTGGCTTTCGTCGATCAGGATTCGAGCGAGTGGACGCATGGAGACCTCCCGGTAGTCGTTCGACTCCATCATGCCCTCTGGCGCCGCCGCAACACCTGACCCGCCCCACCCCAGCGCCACCCGCCGCGGGTTCAGTAGCGGCGAGCATCGACCGCCCCACCCGGAGCCCCACCCGGAGTGGGGCCCGCACTGCCCACCCGCCGCGGGGTGAGTAGCGGGCGTGAGCCCGCGTATCGAAGCCAAGGCGGAGTGCGGCCCGCACCTAGGCGGACCGGGCAACCCCGGCTCGGGAGAGGGCGGCTGTTGCTGCACAGCCGCCAATCACTGGCGGGTTTGCCCAAGAGCCACGCTCAGACGACCCCACGAAGCCCCGGTGATTGGCGGCTCTGCATCAACGTGGCGGTTGGCGCCCCGACCGATCGTCCGGCGAAGACTCCATAACGCCGTATGCGATAGCGCCCGGCCGCAAGCGCGGCCAGAGAACCTCGGCGGCGGTACCTCCGCCCTCATGCACGGCGACCCGCAGACGATGCGCGGCTCGGCGCTACCGGCACACGGGTCGTGGACAGTGCGGATCGCGGATTCGTCTCGACTTCGCTCCATCGATGGAGACCGCCGTCCCCCGACCTCGCGTTCTGCTAGGAATGGCGCAACCGGGGCACGCGTGAGGAGCACACATGGCGGGACTGTCCCGACGGGGTTTCCTGGCAGCCGGCACCGGCCTGGCCGCGGTGTGGGGGATGGACCTGGCCCGGCTCGGACCCGCCCTCGCCCAGCCGCTGCGCCCCGCCGACGTGCCCACCACGCTCCAACAGACGATCCGCCAACGCTCAGTCGGCAACATCAACTACCGCACCCTGGCCACCGCACCCGGCGAGCCCTACATCCCGCGACTCGACCTGCTGGGCAAAGCCGCCGATCCGGCCCGCACCGCCAAACGCCGTTCCCTGGTCTACCTGGGCCACATGACCGACATCCACATCATGGATGCGCAGTCCCCGGCTCGACTGGAACCGCTGTCGGCGCAGAGCCCGAGCACCTGGGCCGGGTCGATCCGCCCGCAGGACACACTCACCACCAACGTCCAGGCCCAGATGGTGGCGGCCATGAACGCCGCCGCGTTCAGCCCCGTGACCGGTGCGCCCATGGCTGCGGTGTTCAACACCGGCGACAGCGCCGATCAGCACTCGACCTTGGAGTTGCGCTGGTACATCGACGTCCTTGACGGCCAGTCGCTCACCCCCAACAGTGGCGCCGAAGGGCAGTACGAGGGTCCCCAGGTGTGGGAAGAAGCCACCTACGCCTGGCATCCGGAGGATCCGGCGGGGGACTGGTTCGGCGCCTACGGGTTTCCGACCATCCCTGGGATGCTGACCGCGGCGGTGTCGCAGACCGTGGAGTCCGAGGGCTTGGCCGTTCCCTGGTACGCCGTCTACGGCAACCACGACACCCTGTACTACGGCGCCTTCGAGATCGGCGAATCGTTGCGCGCCCTGGCGTTGGGCGACCGCAAGCCCGCGCTGTACCCCGCCCTGGCTCAGGACTATTTCGCCGGCATGCGCAACGAATCCACCGTCCTGGGTCGGCTGGAACACGAAATGGTGACCAACTTCGGGATGCAGTCGGGCATGCGCGCGGTCACCCCCGACCCCAACCGCAAGATCTTCGATCAGCTGCAGTTCATGGCCGAACACTTCACCACCCAGCAGAATCCCGGACCGATCGGCCACGGCTTCACCCAGGACAACCTCGACACAGGCAAGACGTACTGGGCCGCCGACGTCGGACCCAGGCTGCGCTTGTTCGGCTTGGACACCTGCAACCAGGTCATGGGCGCAGATGGAGCCGTGCCGCAGGATCAGTTCGACTGGCTCAAGGGCGAACTCACCGCCGCTCGTGACGCGCAGAAGCTCGCGATCGTCATCAGCCACCACAACAGCAAGACGCTGGAAAACACCGCTGTCGCGGCGCTGGGGCAGTCGCAGCCGCTGATCCACACCGAAGAGTTCATCGACATGCTCCTGCAGTTCCCGAACCTGATCGCGTGGTCCAACGGTCACACCCACATCAACACGATCGTGGCTCACCCGCGCGATGACGGGAAGGGCGGGTTCTGGGAGATCACCACCGCGTCGTGTATCGATTTCCCGCAGCAGCAGCAGTTGCTCGAGATCGTGGACAACCAGGACGGGACGATCTCGCTGTTTGCCACCGTGCTCGACCACACCAGCCCCGCGGTGTGGCGGGAGGGGGACTTCAGCCAGGAGGGCCTGGCGGCGTTGAGCCGGGAGTTGTCGTCGAACGACTGGATCGAGAACCCGCTCATGCGGCTGGGGTCGCCGTTGGACCGCAACGTCGAACTGCTGTTGCCGGCGCCCTTCGACATGTCCGTAGTCACCGACGCCGAACTCGAGAAGGAGACGATGGCGCGCAAGGCCCGCCTGGTCGCGGCGAACAAGGGCGGTGCGGCATGAGGCGGCTCGCGGTTCTGCTGGGTGCGGCCGTCGTGCTGACCGGCTGCGCCAACATCAACAGCCAGATCAGCACGCTGAAGCCGGTCGAGGGCGACGCGATCACCGGTCTGAACATCGCCGTCAACGATGTGTTGCTGGAAAAGGACGTGCAAGTCCTGGTCGCGCCGGTGTGTGAGTACACCGCCGAGGTCTACACCTGCGACGGCACGACAGTCGACGGCGACAAGATCCGTGCGGAGGCCGACGGAGCTAAACCCACGGACTTCACGGTGGATGTAGGCGGCAAACAGATCTTCAGCGGTGGGATCCAGGACGTGCTGACGAAGGCGGGACAACGATGAGCGCCACCGAGACCGAGGCCGCCGGGGTGACCGCCGACAGGCCGAGGTACTACGGCTTCTCGGCGCTGATCAGCGGGTTCGCGAAGATGTGGCGCGCCGCCGCTCCGGCGCTGCTGGTGATCGTGGCCAACGCGATCGTGCAGGCGGCGTTGATCATCGCCGACCCGGCGGTCGGGTGGTCGTTGGCGTTCATCCTTCCGTTGATCCTTTCTATCGCCATGGTGTTGATCACCGGGGCCGTGTTGAGCGCGTGTGCGTATGAATCGGCGACCGGGCGGGTGTCCGTCGCGACGGCGTTCGGGCGGGCCAACCGGCACTTCTGGCTGTTCAGCGGCTGGGTGATCCTGCAGACGATCGTGATCTGGATCGGATTGGCGCTATACACGTGGCCGGGACTGATCCTGTCGCTGGTGCTGGTGTACATCCCGCTGGCGGCGATCGCGGGACGGGGCAACGCGCTGGGGGAGAGCTTCCGCGCGATCGGCGCTCATCCGATCCGCTGGATCGTGACGGGCTTGATCATCTCGGTGTTCCTGTTGCTGGGGTTCCTGCTGGGTGCGGTGAACACGTTCTTCATCGGTGGGCCGGTGGCGACGTTCACGGCGGTGCTGGTCGGCGGTCTGTTCGGTTGGTGGTGGCTGACGACCTGGGCGCTGCTGTTCCGCAGTCGGGTCGAGCCTGCCCCGACCGGGGGCCTGGCTCAAGACGTCTGACGCCAGTCCCGATACCTCGAGGTGATCGACTCGAGGAGGACGCCATGACGGGGGTCAAGTTGACGGTTCGACTGTGGGCGCTGCTTGTGGCGTCCGCGCTGTCGTTGTCACTCCTCGCGCCGGTCGGCGCAGTCGCTGATGAACCGGTGGGCGTGCCGGAACTGCTGACGCCCGTGAATCTCTCGTCGTCCACCGAGCTCCCAACCTTCACATGGTCCGCGGTCACCGATGCCCGGTCCTACAAGTTCCAGATGTCCACGACGGCTGACTTCGCCAGTCGGTTCTACGAAACGACGATAGCTGGACGCTCGTTGACGCTCCCGCAGAACAAGGAACCGGCCGTCAGTACGACGTACTACTGGCGCGTCGCGGCGAACCTGCCGGACGGTACGCTCACCGACTACCCCAGCGCCAGCAGTTTTCAACGGAATAGGGCGGTGGGGCCCGAGTTGCTGGCCCCACTGCCGCAGGAAGATGCCGAAGTCGCGGTTGTCGATTACCC
>CAZVYU010000078.1:0-11941 GCA_964631645.1 uncultured Actinomycetes bacterium | reverse complement strand
CCGCCGCCCCCGCTGGACGACGAGGACTGCGTGGCCGCATACGCCGACACCGCCCCGGCGGAGACGCTGCCCGCCGCGTTGGACACCGCGTTGCTGACGTTGAACGCCCCCCAGGCCGTGGCGTAACTGGGGTCGTACCCGCTGGATCCCGGCTCGGTGCCCGGCGGTGGCTTGCAGGCGTCGGCCCACTCGTCCGCACAGTCCAGCGCCACCGCCCAGGGCAGGAACTGGGCGAAGTAGCGGGCGCGCAGGGCATAGTCGAACCGGTCCACCGAGGCCGGCGTCGACAGGGCGGTACGCAGCCCACAGACTTGGTCCCGCATCGCCGCGCCCGAGTCCGTCAGGCGGGTGCGCTGGGTCTTGTTCGAGAACAGCCCAACGAACGAAGGCACCAGCAGCGCCGCTCCCCACTCGGTGTGCTGGAACAGCACCGTCGCGACGATCGAAGCGATCGGCAGCAGCGCGGCCAGGAAGTTGGTCAGTGCCCCGGTCTTGGACTTGCGGAAGTAGCCGGCCTGACGGGCTTCGACTTCGGACTTGGTGTCCAACGTGGCGGTGAGCGACTGCAGGGTGCTGCCGATGCTCACATCCGTCTTGGTGACCGTCCGCGAACTCCCCGGCTTCACCACGTTCAGGCTCTGCACCAGGGCGTGCGCTCCGCGGACCCCGTCGGGGATCGGCTTGTCCGTGCGATGGATCGTGAACCACTCCGGCTTCTTGCCCGAGTACTGGCCTTCGGGCTGGACCTCCAGCGTGAGCACCCCGAGCTGCGTCAGTTGCAGCAACAGCACCTGGAACGAGTTCTCGGGCGCCTCCTCGCGATAGGTCCACACCGCCGGGAGGATGTCGTCGGTGGGTGCGGCGAACACCGGCGTCTCCTCCGGCGTGCGCTCCCGATGCACCCAGATCAGAAGGGCCATGATCACCGAGAGCAGCGCGCTCACGCCCCAGAACGACGGCGACCGCCACCAGGCCGACTGCGGGTTCACCGGCGTGACCGTCAGTCCGGCGGCCGGGAGGTCGGCCTGCCACGTGATGGGAGTGCGGACCGGCAGCTTCGGATACGCGCCCACCACCGTTCGGCTGTCCGCGGTTGCCGTCTCGCACGGGCCACTGTCAGTGATGCAGCGCACGTCGGTCGGCTTCGCCGGGAAGGTCACGCTCACCCGAGCCCGGTCGATCGGCATGTTCCAGCCCGAGCCGATCACGTCCCAGTAGAACTGCGGGGTGGCGGCGTCGGTCGGCTGCGTGATGACGTTGCCCGCCGTGCTGTCGATGATGTAGCGGTTGACCGTCCCGGCCGGGTACGTGGTCGAGGCGGATCCGATCTTGGCGACGAACTCCCCGTCCTCGAAGTAGGTCGTGAACGGTTCGCTGACGCACTTCTTGCCGTCGGTGCACCGTTTGACCGACTCCACGGTGACCGGGTGGGTCACTGACGGGTCCACCCCGTCGGTGACGTCGAAGAACCGGAAGATTCCGTGCTTGGACTCGGTGAACTCCACGTCGATGGTCTCGACGACATTCATCGAACCGTTCGCGGCGATCGTGTAGTCGGCGTCGTACTTGTTGATCACCGACGTGTCGGTGTTCGACACCGACAGCAACGCCTTCGACACGATCGGGAACAGGAACACCGCAAGGACGGCGATGACAAACGTCGCGATGCGCCAGGCGCGCGACCGGTAGGCGAGGACCAGGAGAACGATGGCGGGGATGACCACCCACCACATGTCCCAGGACATGGGATCAGAACTCGACGTTCGGCGGCTTCGAGGCGTCCTCGCTGGACAGCGCCTCGGACATACGCGCCGCCGTGATGTCCTGGATCTCGAAGTATTCGGCCTTCTGCGCCTTCATCATCCCGGCGAGAATGTTGGTGGGCACACTCTGGATCTTGGTGTTCCATTGCCGCACGACGTCGTTGTAGTACTGGCGGGCGAAGGCGATCCGGTTCTCGGTGTCGACCAGTTGTTCCTGCAGCTGCTGGAAGTTGGTGGACGCCTTGAGGTCGGGGTAGCTCTCCGACAGGGCGAACAGGTTCTTCAAGGCACCCGAGAGTTGCTCCTCGGCCTGCCCGGCTGCCTGCGGCGAGCCCATGGCATCGATGGCGGCGGTGCGCGCCTGGGTGACCGCCTCGAAGGTGCCTTTCTCGTGGGTCGCGTAGCCCTTGACGGTCGACACCAGGGGCGGAATCAGATCATGCCGACGCTTGAGCTGGACACTGATCTGGGCCCACGCCTCGTCCACCTTGTTGCGGGTCTGGACCAACGAGTTGTACAGGACGACGGCGATGATCCCGACGACGACCACGACCACCACGATGACGATGAGTGCTGCCATTGCGCCAGGATACGCGCCCACTGTGCCCCGATAGCCCCGTCTGACGCCACGAACGACCTACTCATCCCGAGACAGGGGTGGGATCATGGCGAGATGACAGCACCTGCGCCCGCGTCCCGGGAACCCGCGCGGACCCGCATCTTCCTACCGGTGCTCATCCTGCTCGGAGTCATGTGGGCCCTGGAGTTCATCGACCTGATCCTTCCGGCCGATCTGGACTACTGGGGGATCCACAGCCGCGACGCAGCCGGGCTGTTCGGGATCCCCTTGGCCCCCTTCCTGCACGGCGGATTCGATCACCTGCTGGCCAACACCCTGCCCTTCCTCATCCTCGGGACCCTGGTGGCCTGGCGGGCCGGCGGCGCCTTCTGGAGCATCGCGATCATCATCATCCTGCTCGGCGGGGCCGGCGTGTGGCTGTTCGGTCCGGGCAACGCCATCACCATCGGGGCCAGTGGACTCGTCTTCGGCTTCCTCGGCTATCTGCTCGTCCTGGGCATCCTCACCCGCAACTGGGTGGACATCCTGGTGTCCGTCGGGGTGCTCCTCATCTACGGGTCGCTGCTGCTCGGCGCCACGCCGTTCGGGGTGCCGTCGGGCGTGTCCTGGTTGGCGCATCTGTGCGGTTTCGCCGCGGGTGTGGTCGCGGCAGTCGTCACCACTGATCGGACGAGACAGTCGACGACGTGATCCCGCTCGGACATGATCGAGGCTTCTCATTGGAGGTTCCCCGTGGCTCTTGACCCCGCTCCGTCGACCAACTGGACCGAGCGCCCGACGCCCAACGAACTCGAGCGGCAGAAGGCGTTCAGCGACGCCATCGTCGCCATGCAGTCAGGACTGAACCGCAAGTTCGGACCCGGCCGCGCCTTCCACCGGCAGCAGGTCGCAGGGTTGAACGGGGAGTTGCGGGTGACGACGGACGAACCGGAACTGCGTCAGGGTCTGTTCGCCGGCGACGGTCCGTGGCCCGTGCGGATCAGGCTGTCGCACGGGGCCATCGCACCCCATGCCGATCCCCTGCCCGACGTTCACGGGTTCGCGATGAGCGTGCGCGATGTCGACGGCCCCGGGGCGCTGGCCGACCGGACCGATCGCCAGGACTTCCTGATGATCAACCTTCCCGCGTTCGGCTTCCGCACCAGTGAGGACTTCGCCCCGGTCGCACTGGCCCGGGGGCAGGTCGGGGTGGCCAAAGAACTGATCAGCGCCCGCGGCCTGGTTCGGGGACCGTTCGAGATGGCGCGGCTGGCGGTCGCGGCATTGCGGCCCTTCACGGGTTTCGCCACGACGTCCTTCCACACCGCGGCGCCGATCCGGTTCGGCCCGTATGCCGCGAAGTTGCGACTGGTACCGATCGACGCCGGTCTCAACCTGACCGCGATCACCGACTACGCGGGCGACATCGCCGACCGACTGGCCGACGGTCCGTTGCAGTACGACCTGGAAGCGCAGTTCTTCCTCGCCGAGGACGTCACCCCGATCGAGGACTTGACCAGTGCCTGGCCCCAGGACCACAGCCCCTACCGGGTGCTGGCGCGCTTGACCGTCCCCCGGCAGGACGTCCGAGGTGACGCCGGTCAGACCGTGGCGGCGGAGGTCGAGGCGGACCGATTCGACCCGTGGAACGCGCTGGCTGAACATCGCCCGCTGGGTGAAGTCATGCGCGCACGCAAGGTTGCGTACTACCCCAGCGTGCAGAACCGCTGATCCGGCCCTTGCCGCGGCCGCTTCGTCAGCGCCACCACGACGTCTTCTTGCGCGCCCCCGCCCACGTGAGCGAGATGTGGACGTGGTTGCGGTGACAGTCGCTGTCCTGTGAGCGCGAGGTGCGGCTGCGATCCAGGCAGTTCGAGTACTCCTGCCACCCCAGGTCCGCCTGGTAGCTCTTCCAGATCCGGCCGCGCCAGATGACGTACATGACGCCGAGCCGGGCGGCTCGCTCCCCCAGGTTCAGACCCCGGGCCATGGTGAGCCACTTGACGAAGTCGTCACCCGCCTGAGCCGAAGGGCCCGACCGCGAGTCCACCATCCAGTCGATCGCCCGGCCGTCGTAGTGCTCGCTGGTGTCGCCCTTCACACAACTGCGGTTCAAGCCGATCCGGTAGTTCCCATACGTGCGTCGCAGGACCCTGGCCAAGGACTTGGTGCCCCGCTGCGCCCGGTGGATGCAGCGCGCCTGGCCGTCGTAGCCGCCCAGCGGATCCACTGCGCGCACGGCCAGTCGCGCGGGCGCCTTCGGACCTCGGGCCCGCTCGTGCGGGCGACCGGGGAACTTCGGTTGGTACTCGGCGGTGACATCCGCGCGGGTCACCTGGCCATCGGCGACAGTCACGACCCGAGCGAGACCGCCCTTGGCCACCCCGGGCGCCCAGAACGTCGGGAACGGGTAGGCCGACACCGAGACCCGGTAGGAGCCGGGGGCCAGGCTCAGGCTGAACCGGCCCTGGGTATCGGTGGTGGCCCACGCGTAGTCGGGCCCCTGGACCTCGACCTCGGCTCCCACCGGTCGTACCCCGTTGAAGCGCACCGTGCCTACCACCGTGCCCACACCCGGATCCGGCCACCGGTCCGCCCCGGCCGCAGCCCCAACCGGAACCGCTCCGAGCACCACCGAAGCCGTCAGTACGAAGGACAGGGAACGAGCACGCATCACCATGCGCTCACTCTCGGAGATCCGGCGGCGATCCTTGAGCCGAGGTTCCGGCTACCGGTGACGTGCAGCGGTCGGTGGTCCCACGCATTACAGTGCTGGTATGGCCGACCCGGGGCTCGGGGCTGACGACCGATCCCGCCAACTGCGGATCGCAGAGGCGCGATACCGCCTGATGGCTGAGCACAGTACAGATCTCATCTATCGCACGAACCGCGACGGGACGATCTGTTGGGCGTCACCGTCCCTGACCGACGTACTGGGGTGGCGGCAGGAGGAGTTCCTGGGCCACACGATTCTGGATTTTGCGCACCAGGAGGACATCGATCGGACCCGCGACCTCCGCGACCCGCTGTACCGGGGCGAGATCAAACCCGCGGACATCCCCAACCCCGCGATCATCCGGTTGCGGACCCGCTCCGGGCCGTTCCGGTGGCTGTCCGCAGCCACCACGACCGTGCCGGACGACCTGGACGACGGCCACGGCTTGGGTGGCCTGATCATCTCGCTGCGGGACGTGCACGAACTGGTCAGCGCCCGGGACGCGGCCATGGCCAGTCAGGCGGTGGCGGAGCGGGCGAACGAGGAAGCCGAGTCCGCCCGCGAAGAGGCGGCGACGACCCGGCTGTCCATGGACTCAGCCGTCATCGGTATGGCACTCACGTCACCCGCCGGACTCTTCTTCTACGTCAACTCCGCCTTGGCCGAGATGCTCGGCTACGACCGCGCCGAACTGGAGACCAAACACTTCGGAGATATCACCCATCCGGATGATCGCGATCTGAGTATCGCCAAGACCAAGGAGTTGTTGGCCGGCACCAGCAACAGTTTCGTGCAGCGCAAGCGGTATCTGACCAAGACCGGGGGCATCGTCTGGGTGGACCTGTCGGTGGCCGCGGTGCGTGATGAGCAGGGCACGGTGACTCACTTCGTGGCCCAGATGACCGACGCGACCGCGGAGGTCCAGGCATTCGAAGGGATGCAACGCTCGATCCGTCAGTTCCGGCTGCTGGCCGAGAACGCCTCCGACGTCGTCTACCAGACCGACGCCGATGGCATGATCACGTGGATCTCGCCGTCGGTCGCCACCGTGCTCGGCTGGGACCCGGAGTTGTTGGTCGGCACGCCCGCCACCGCGCTCATCGCTCCTGAGGACGCCGCCCACGACCGGGCGCCGCGAGGTACGACCGTGCGGTACGTCACCACTGATGGCGAACGTCGATGGATGGCCGTGACCGTCAAGACCCTGCCCGAGTCCGGCCATGTCGTGGGCCTGCGAGATGTCACCGACGAACACCGCACCCGGCAGCAACTGGCCCGCAGTGAGCGCCGCTTCCGGCTTGCCATGGACGCAGCACCTCAGGGCATGGCGCTCACCGACGCCGACGGGCGGTTCGTGGACGTCAACCCCGCACTGTGCGCCTTGCTGGTCGCGACGCGTGACGAGTTGCTGCAGCGCACGGTCAACGACTACCTCCCCCCGGCGGGTGCGCCGGGACCGCAGAACGCCATGGCCCATCACTCCCATTACCTGGTGACGGCCAACGGAGATCGCCACATCGACCATGCGGTCAGCGCAGTCACCGGCGACGACGGCGAACGACTGTTCGTCCATCAGTTCGTCGATCAGACCGCGATGCGCGACCTGCAGGACGAGTTGGCGCAGCGTGCCTCCCGCGACGGCCTGACCGGTGTCGCCAACCGGCACACCCTGCTCGACCACCTCGACTCCGTGCTCGGTGAGGCGTCCAGTGTCGGTGTGCTGTTCTGTGACGTCGACGGCTTGAAGACCATCAACGACACCTTCGGCCATCGGGCCGGCGACACCGTCCTCACCTGGGTCGCGGAGAAGATCGGTTCGGTCCTGCGCCGCGAGGACGCCGCGGGGCGGGTCGGGGGCGACGAGTTCGTGGTCGTTCTCACCGATGTCGATCACAAGGATCTGACCGCCATCGCAGAGAAACTGCAACAGGCCTGTACCGGCACGGTCACGGTGGACGGGACCGTCGTGAACGTGGGACTGAGCGTCGGCGCAGCCCTGGTCGACTTCGGCGAGACCGGGGAGTCGGTGCTGGCCCGCGCGGACCGGGCGCTGTATCAGAGCAAGGCTCAGGGGCGCGGTCGCACGACGGTCATCTGACGCGGGCGTCGTCCAGCAGTTGGGCCAGGTCGTCATCGCGGGTGACCGGGGCCGAGCACGTGAAGTCCCGGCAGACGTAGGCGGTCGCCCCTCCCACTGCGGACTTGCCGGCCAGTAACGGCGGGGTGTCCCCGGAGCCGCGGGCCACCACCAACCCGCCCGGACCGTGTCGCACTGCCGCCCGCAACAGATCCCCCCCGTCGTCGTCGGGTCCGGTGACGATGGCGACCTCGGTCGGCCCGTTGCGCGCCGCAGCCAGCGCCGCCAACGACCAGCCGGCGAACCGGGGGTGGTCCCGCTGCAGCTCCGCCAGCGCAGCCAGCGTCTCGTCGGCCAGATTGCGCCACTCCTGGTCACCGGAAAGCGACGCCATGGTGATGAGCGCCGCGGCAGCAGCAGCGGTTCCGCTGGGGTAGGCGTTGTCCGACGGGTCCCGGGGGCGTCGGACCAACGGTTCCGCGTCGACGGCGGTGTCGGCGAACCCGGTGTCGTCGTGGAACTGCGTCACCATGGTGCGCGTCAACGCCACGGCAGCGTCAAACCATCCGGGGTCACGCGTCACTGCGGCCAACCACGCGAAGGCCACGACCACGTGACCGTAGTCCTCGAGCACGCCTGGTGCGGACCCGGGGGAACCCGCTCGTGACACCCGGAGCAAACTGTCGGGCAACACGTGGAGTTCCCGCAGCACCTCGCCGGCGCGCACCGCCGCAGCCACCCAGTCGGGCCGGCCCAGCGCGATGCCGGCTCGGACGAGGGCGGTGATCGCCAGGCCGTTCCACGCCGCCACCACCTTGTCGTCCCGGTGCGGTGCGGGGCACACTTCGCGGGCTTGCCGTAGTGCTTCGCGGACCCGGGCGAACCGGGACCAGTCGTCGGGGTCGTCATGGAGGGTGAGGGTCGAGGTTCCGTGTTCGAATGTCCCGGCCACGGTGACGTCGAACAGGTCGGCGGCCCACTGCCCGTCGTCGGGTCCCAGGACTGCGTCGAGTTGGTCGGGGGTCCAGACGTAGTAGGCGCCCTCCACCGCAGCGGCTTTCGGATCATCCGGCGGCACCGAGTCGGCGTCCAGTGCGGCGGCGAAACCGCCCTCCGGTGTGACCAGCTCGGTCACGAGGAAGTCGGCGGTCGACTCGACGACCCGCCGGACCGCGTCGGAGTCAGTCGCGCGCCACAGGTCGGTGAACACCATCAGGAGCAGCGCGTTGTCGTACAGCATCTTCTCGAAGTGGGGGATCTCCCAGGCCGCGTCGACGCTGTAGCGGGCGAACCCTCCGGCGAGTTGATCATGGATACCGCCCCGGGCCATGGCCGCACAGGTGGTCTCGACCATGTCGAGTGCGGCCGGGTCGCCGGTGTTCTCGTGGTGACGCAGCAGGAACTGAAGCACCATGGCCGGGGGAAACTTCGGGGCACCACCGAACCCGGCGTTCACGGGGTCGACCGCGGCTCGGAGCTCATCGACCGCAGCCGTCATGATCTCGTCCGGATCCGCCTCGCCGGCGACCACTGCCTGTTCCCGATCCCGCAGGGCCTGGTCGATGGACCCGGCGGACCGCACCACCTCGTCGCGCCGCCCCGTCCAAGCGTCGGTGATGGCCATCAGGATCTGCGGGAACGACGGCCGACCGCGCATCGGCTGCGGCGGGAAGTACGTCCCCGCGTGGAAGACGCGGCCCTCGTGGTCCAGCCACACCGACATCGGCCAACCGCCGGAACCGGTCAGGGCCGTCGTCGCCGCCATGTAGACCGCGTCGATGTCGGGGCGCTCCTCGCGGTCGACCTTGATGCTGACGAAGTAATCGTTCAGGTACCGCGCGGTCGCCTCGTCCTCGAACGACTCGTGCGCCATGACATGACACCAGTGACAGGCGGCATAGCCGACGCTGAGGAAGATCGGCACATCCCGCTCACGCGCCGTGGCGAAGGCATCGGGCCCCCACTCGTACCAGTCGACAGGATTGTCGATGTGCTGGTCCACGTAGGGGGAGACAGTGTTGCGCTGCTCCGGTGGGGTGTCGCGAAGCGGTGGCATGTCCGTGATTCTGCCTCGGCTGCCCGTTCCGCAACACCCAGCCCAGGTGGTATCACTGTGATACCTTGCGTTGGTGGCAATGACATTGCGTCTCACCGACGAGGAGACCGAGGAACTCCGTCGTCAGGCCGAGCGGGAACACCGTTCGATGCAAGAGGTGGTCCGTCTGGCCGTGCGGGCACGGATCGAGGCGTCTCTGCGCAGTGACTTCGTCCGAGCCGAGACGGCCCGCATCATGACCAGAGACGCCGAACTGCTGGACCGGCTGAGCAGGTGACTCGTTACCTGACCATGGACGACCTCATGGATCAGGTCGACGTTCTGGGCTTCACCGTCCGAGATGCGGGGCTTCTGGCGAGCGCAGTCGCTCGACCTGGCACCACCGTCATGGGCGAGGATGTGTACCCGTCACTACCGCACAAGATCGCGGCCCTCATCGACGGCATCAACCGCAATCACGGCCTGCTCGACGGGAACAAGCGTCTGTCGTGGGTGGCCGCCGTGTTGTTCGCGGCTCTCAACGACCAGGATCTCGCCGCCACCGCCGACGACGGTGATCGCATGATCCGCGCCGTCGCTGCCGGGGAACCCGATCTCGACTCACTGGCGCTCTGGGTGGAACAACGACTGACGCCGCGACCGTCGGAGAGCACCACATCCGGCTGAGCAAAGCACTCGACAGGACAGCGGCCGTTGCCCCTCCTACGCTCGCGGCATCTGCCTCGTGGAGGTGACCAGAATGACGACGCCGGCGGACGAGCGGACCGGGGTGTCACGCGCGTTCCTCGGCGCCACGTTCTTGTCGCAGTTGGGTTCCGCTGCCGCACTGCTGGCCGCCACCGTGGTGTCGAGCAATGCCGGCACGAGCGAAAGCCAGGCAGCGCTGTTCACGGCCCTCATGCTGGCCTTCAACTACGGGATGGCGGCCCTCGTGACGCCCTACTCCGGGCGCATCGCACGCAAACTCGGGACGGGCCGGACCTACGCCTTGACCCAGGCCGGTGGCGTGGCGGCCTACGCCACGCTCGCCATCGCGATGTGGGCGGGTCTTCCCGGCTATCCGACCCTCATGATCCTGACCCCCTTCCTGGGGGCCTTCGGAGGGCTCGGGCACGTGGTGTCGCCCTTGGTGTCGCGCGCCTACTTCGGCGGCGGGATGGCACTGTCCCAGGCCAGGACCACGATGGCCACCGGCCTGGCGTGGGTGATCGGCGCCATCGCCGGAGCGTGGGTCATCGACCACATCGGAGCGCCGTCGGCCTTCTTGTCGAACGCACTGCTGACGGTGCCGTTGGTAGTCATGCTGATCGCGGTCACCCCGCGCGAACCATTTGACCGGGTCGCGACGATCGCCCACCCGTGGCGCGACATGTTCGGGCAACTGCGGAGCAACGATCGGCTGCGCCGGGCCGCCGTCATGGGTCTGGCCACCGTCCTGTTCGTCGCCCCGCTGGTAAGCATGGTGGTGCCGTTGACGCGCAGCCTGAATCACGACCTCGCGGTCCACGCCGGTGTCGTACTGGCGTGTATCGCGTTCGGCGAGATGTTCGCCCCGATGGTCGTCCGCATGATCGGGGGCCGCTGGGGCCCCATGCGCTCGGCCAGTACCGCCTACCTGGCGGCCGGGCTGGTTCTCCTGTTCATCGCCGGCTGGACGATCGTCACCGACCGCACGTCGGAGTTCCTGGGGATCTGCGTCTTCGCCGTCGTCTTCGGGGCCGTCCACTACGGCGGTACGGCGCTCTTGATCGCCGACGTGTCCGGGGCGGCGGCCGACGAGCAGCGCCAAGAGGCGATGTCGGCCTACTTCTTCGTTCTCGGCATCGGGATCCCGCTGGGCACCATCCTGTGGGGCCAACTTCTTGGCCTGATCCCGCCGACCATCCTCCTGGCACTGACCGGAGGGGCCATGCTCCTGCTCGTGGGCGGCATGATCACCCATCTGAATCGACTGGGTATCCATCTGCCGCCAGCCGTGCCGCACGACGATCGCGTCTCGCACCCGATCGGAGCGCTACGGCATCACTGGTTCTGAGCCTGGCCGAAGCCCGGGCTCAGGCGCGATACGGCTGGATCGCCTCGGGCGGGATGTGCCCGAACCGGCCCGCCTGGAAGTCTTCGAAGGCCTGGATGATCTCTTCCTTGGTGCTCATGACGAACGGCCCGTACTGGATCACCGGTTCCCGCAACGGCACTCCCCCGATGAGGAACACGTCCATGTTGGGTGAGCGGGACTCCTGCACCGGGTCGGCGTGAAGCACGATGGTGTCCCCGTCGGTCAGCGCCGCCATCTGTCCCATCCGGATCGGACGCTGGTCGACGCCGACAGTCCCGGATCCGGCCAGGACGTACGCCAATGCGTTGAAGTCAGTGCGCCACGGGATCTCCGCCCGAGCGCCGGGCGCCAAGGTCACATGGGTGATCGCCAACGGCGTGTGCGAGATGCCGGGGCCGCGGTGACCCGCCACCTCGCCCGCGAGGACTCGGATGAGCGCACCGCCGTCGGCCGTGGTGATCATGGCCGAATCGCGGCCCTGCAGATCCTGGTATTGCGGTGCCATGCGCTTCTTGTCCCGCGGCAGGTTGATCCACAACTGCACCCCGTGGAACACCCCGCCGGACTTCACCAGCGCTTCCGGCGGCGTCTCGATGTGGAGGATCCCATCTCCTGCCGTCATGTACTGGGTACCGCCGTCCATGATGGTGCCGCCGCCCCCGTTGGAGTCCTGGTGCAGGAACTGACCGTCGATGAGGTAGGTGAACGTCTCGA
>CAZVYU010000077.1:0-12024 GCA_964631645.1 uncultured Actinomycetes bacterium | reverse complement strand
GGGTCGTCGGTTCTGGTTTCTCCGCCATATCCTATTCGAACACATGTTCGATACAATCACAAGGGCACAAGCCGAGAGATCTGATATTCACAACGACTTTTCGCACTCTGACTGAACCTTGGATCCGCACTTCCAGTGGGTGGACGAACGCAATCAGCCACTGGCAAGTGGGATGGCCTTAGCCTCGCCTCATGGACGTGAACGAGGCGCTGGAGTATGCGGCAGGCCGAGGCAAGGGCGTGCTCGTCACCATCAAACGGGACGGCCGACCCCAACTGTCCAACGTCATGTTCACCGTCATCGACGGCGAGATCCGGATCTCCGTCACCGACAGCCGCGCCAAGACCAAGAACATGCGCCGCGACCCCCGCATCAGCTTGCACGTCAGCGCGCCGGACTTCTGGTCTTACGTGGTCCTCGAAGGAGACGCCGTACTGACGCCGGTCGCAGCCACTCCGGACGACGCCACTGTGGAGGAGCTGGTGCAGACCTATCGCGCGATGGTCGGCGAACACCCCGACTGGCAGGACTACCGCCGCAGCATGGTGGCCGACGGTCGCCTGGTGGTCCGGCTTCGCCCCACCCACGCCTACGGGCTTCTTCCCCGCGCGTGATCGACCATGTCTGAACGGACCGTGAACGTGTTTCTGTTCGAGGGCTTCGAACTCCTCGATGTGGCCGGACCGGTGGAACTACTCCACCAGGTTCGCCCGGACATCGTGGTCCAGTTGGTAGCCACCGCACCCGGACCGGTGGCCAGTGCCCAGGACGTCGAACTGGTGGCGCCGACCGGCCTCCAGGAGGCGACGCCCGACATCGTGCTGGTCCCAGGCGGTCGCGGTACGCGGGTTCTCGTTGGCGACGCGGGGTTCCTGGCGCGGCTGCGGGCGTGGGCCGGGGCGGCGCAAATCGTGACGTCGGTCTGCACCGGCTCGGCCGTTCTCGCGGCCGCCGGACTTCTCGACGGTTATCGCGCAACCTCGAACAAGCGGGCGTTCACCTGGGCCGCGAGCCACGGCGCGGACGTCACGTGGGTACCGCAGGCCCGCTGGGTGCACGACCGCGACCGGTGGACCTCGTCGGGAGTCGCAGCCGGGATGGACATGACGGCCGCACTCATCGCCCATCTGCTGGGCCCCGACGCAGCGCACAGAGCAGCAGCGACCATCGAACTCGAGCTCCACACCGACCCGGCTTGGGATCCCTTCGCGGAGGCCACCGGACTGCTGGAATGAGCCGTCGGTCAGCCGGCGAGAATGTCGGCCGCCACTGTGGCCGCCGCGTCGGCGACGGCTTCGCGTTGCGTCGCTGCTGGAGCGCCGATCACCGTCACCGCCGCCGCGACCGGGCGCCACTGCAGCGCCTGTGTGATCCGCTCGACTGACCTCACTGCACCGGCGGTGTCGTCGTTGCCGTGCACGATGAGCGCCATCGGTCGACCCCGGGTCGCATCCAGGCACGGGTAATAGATGGTGTCGAAGAAGTGTTTGAGCGCTCCGCTCATGTACCCGATGTTGGCCGGGGTGATCAGCACGAACCCGGAAGCCGCCAGGACATCGGAGGCCGTGGCCGACAGCGCCGGTTCGACCTGCACGTCGACAGCCGCCAGATCGGGATGTGCCAGTCCCTGCAGGGCCGCCTCGAGCAACTCCTGAACCGCCGGCGACGGCGTGTGGTGGACCACCAGGAGTCGCCGATCGGAGGACACGAGCGCGACCGTAGCAGCCGAGCCGACTGACCGACTCGGCACTGCAGCCCGGAAGCGATCGCTGACCTCGGTCCGGCGCCCGTTTCGAGGGGCATCCTGCGAACGCGACTACCGTTCCGGAGGCACGATCGGCCCGGGCGCGTCAGGATCAGGAGGTGAACCCGCCCGTGACGCCCTCCTACCTGGAGCATGCGGCGGACGGCGGCGCTACGACCACGACCTACCGGCGCGTGAGCCTGTGGGCGGGACTGATATGGGGGATCGCCTCGCTGGCGCTGGTCAAGATCGTCATCTGGGGCACCATCGAGGTCGCTCGGACCAGCGATCCGGAAGGTCTGTTGCAGGCGGCCGCGACCAGCGACCACGCGCCGTGGCCGTGGCTGGGGTTCCTGGCCGCCCTGATCGGATTCCTTCCCATCGCGATCTTGCTGCCCTGGGCGATCGAGCGGTACCACCACCGCTCGTGGCGGTCCAGCATCACGCCGTTCCTGACCATCTCGGCGAAACAGATCGTGAAGGGTGCGGCCATCTTCGGTGCGATGTACCTGATCGTGGCGGCGATCATGGGCGTCGTCGCGCGGGACTCGCTGACCGTCCGCTGGGACTGGGGGCAACTGCTGCCGGCGCTGCTGGTCCTGGCGGCGCTGTTGTGGGTCGCGGCGTTCGGCCAGGAGTTGCTCTTCCGGGGATACAACCTGCAATGGGCGTGGCTGGACATCAAGTCCCCGGGAGTGCTGGCCACGATCTCCGGCCTCACCTTCGCCGTGCCGTTTCTGTTCGCGCCCTACATCGTCCAATGGGTGGTCCCCGAGATTCAGGTCCCCGACTCGCCGTGGTCGGAGCGGATCGTCCTGATGCTCGGCTACGCGGCGGTGGGGGCCGCCCTGGCCTTGGCCGGCATCCGCACCGGCACGGTGGAGTTGGGGTTGGGTGCCGCCTTCTCGTTCAACCTGCTCACCGCTGTGGTACTGGCACCCCGTTCCGGGCAGCTGGCCGGTGGGAGCGTGTGGGAGGTGGAGTCGGCGCTGGGTCCCACGTCGCTCTATGTCGGCTTGCTGGTCGTAGCGTGTGGCGTATTTGCTCGGGTGTCGTCGCGACTGCGACCGGACCCGGCGGGGCGCCCGCTGCTGCGCGGAGCGTCGACTGAGTCGGTCCTGGCGTTGCCCGCCGGAAACCCGATCTGGCGGGTGTCGGTGCGGGGGCTGCTCGCGCACAAGGTCCGGCTGCTGCTGACCCTGGTGACGATCGCGATCAGCGTCACGTTCGCCAGCGCCACCTTGGTCTTCGCGGACACAACGACCAAGTCACTTGATCTGTTCTTCGACCAGGAACCGGCCGACGTGGTGGTGCAGCCCGTCGACCCGGTGACCGTGTTCGGCAACGGCGGGCGACCACCCGCGCTGAGCTTCGGCGAGGCCGCGGCCGAACAGGTGGCGTCGGTTCCCGGCGTCGCCTCGGTCTCTCCCTCGGTCAATCAGGAAGGGGTCCTGATCCTGGACCCGCGCAACGGCGAGACGGTCGGCGGGTCGGCATCCACCCACATCGGGGCCTCGTGGACCGCGGCCCAGTTGCCCGAGGGTGCGGCCGACCTGCTCGACGAACTGCCGCGGGGACCGGACGAGGTGGCCCTGGACGCCACGACCGCCGAGCGGCTGGCAGTGGGCCCGGGGGATCGGCTTCGGCTCGTCACCCCGTTGGAGCCGGATGCCGCCAAGGAGTGGACGGTCACTGGGACCGTCGACCTCGGTCTGGCGGGAGGGGCGACAATCGCGGTCTTCGATCTGCCCACCGCGCAACGGTTCATCACAGGCGTGGGCCAGGTGAATCAACTGCTGGTGTCGACGTCCGAAGAGCCCGCCCGGGTCGCGGCGTCGATCAACGAAGCCCTGGGCGCCGATTCGGGCCTGACCGCGATCACCGGGCGTCAAGCGGCCGACGATGCGCGGGCACAGGTGGCCGACCAGATCGGGTTCCTCAACACGCTGCTCACGGTGTTCGCGGTGATCGCTGTGCTGACGGCGGTGTTCCTGATCGGGAACACCTTCGCGATGCTAGTGGCGCAGCAGTCGCGCGAGATCGCCCTGTTGCGCGCGGTCGGTGCGCGTGCTGATCAGGTGCAGACCGGCGTTGTCGTGCAGGCGGTGTTGCTGGGCATCGTGGGGACCTTGGTCGGCCTGGCGCTCGGGGTGTATCTGGCCGTCGGGATCCGCAGCGCCCTGCGCTTGGTCGATATCGACGTGCCCGGCGGAAGCCTGGTCGTCGGTCCACGAACCCTGCTGATCGCTGCGCTGGTGGGGGTGGGGGTCACCGTGCTCGCCGCTTGGGCTCCTGCGGTGCGGGCGAGCCGAACGTCGCCGGTCGAGGGCCTGCAGCGGGAC
Source organism: uncultured Actinomycetes bacterium (assembly GCA_964631645.1). Classification (GTDB taxonomy): domain Bacteria; phylum Actinomycetota; class Actinomycetes; order S36-B12; genus CAIWTL01. The sequence continues at coordinate 7,938 of CAZVYU010000077.1, read as the reverse complement.
CCTCGGACGAGCCGCGAAGCCGTCGTGCGTCGGGTGACGGTCGCTGCCAGTCTGGCGATTCTGGCCGCAACCACCGCGATCGTCGGCCTCCGCGATTCATTGCCGCAGAACGCGCTGTCGTGGATGGGACTGTCGGCGCTGCTGGCGGTGGCCGCGTTCGTAGCGGCGTCGCCCTGGCTGGTGCGCCCGCTGATGGCGGCCCTCGGGGCGCCGTTGCGTAGCGCCAGTGGCCGTCTGGCGATGGCGAACAACCGGCGCAACCCCCGCCGCGTGACGAGCACGACCGCGGCGCTGACCGTCGGCATCGCCCTGATCGGCATGATCACAGTGCTGACCACGTCGGCGACGGCGACAGCTGACCGCGAGATCGACCGCGCGTTCGGATCGGACTTGTCGATCGGGTCTCCCCCGTTGTACCGGCCGTTCGACCATCGGCTGACCGAGCGAGCCGCCGCCGTCCCGGGGGTCACCCAGCACACCTTCATCCGCACCACAGCGGGGCAGCGGCGCGAGATCCCGATTCCGGTCTTCGGAGTCCAGCCGCAATTGATCACTGACGCCGTGAACCTGACGGAGACGACCGGTGCGATCCGCCGGGTGGGCGGCGATCGCGTCGCCATCGACTCCCGCCTGGCGTCCCGTTATGGCCTATCGGTGGGCGAGGACTTCAGTGCGGACTTCCGGACCGGAGCCCGGACGTTCCAGGTGGTCGCTGTGTTCCAGCCCGTGCTGGTGTTCCAAGGGATGCTCACGGATCTGGCCACAGCCGAGACCCTGGGTGCCGCCGCCGATCAGGACACAGCCGCCTACTTCTCGGTGGCTCCCGGAGCCGATGTGGGCGCGGTGGCCACCGAGATGATGGCTGTGCTGCGGTCCAACCCCGCCGTGCAGGTGCAGGACACCGCGATCCTGAAACAGGATTTCGCCGACTCAATCAGGCAACTACTGGGCTTCGTATTCGCCATGTTGGCGCTGGCCGTGCTGATCGCCGTTCTGGCGATCGTGAACACCCTGCTGTTGTCGGTCCAGGAACGCGGTACCGAGGTGGGGATGCTACGAGCGGTCGGTGCCACGCGCGGCCAGATCCGCTCCATGCTGGTGACCGAAGCAGCCGTTCTCGGTCTGTTCGGCGCCGTCTGCGGCCTGCTGTTGGGAGTGGGGTACGGCGTGCTGTTGCGGATCGTGATGGCGCCACTGGGGATCACCCAACTGGCGCTCCCGTGGGGCTGGCTGCTGGGGTGTGCCGTCGGCGGTGCCCTGGCGGGAGTCCTGGCCGCTGCAGTGCCGGCGGTCGTCGCGTCCCGCGCCGATGTGCTGCGCGCGATCGCGACGGAGTAGTCGATTCCCCTTCCCCGGGCGCTGCTTGGGGGACGGTTTCGGTCGCAAGCGACCACAACTGACACCTGCGACCGGAACTTCCAGTCGCAATGGAGGGTTTCAGTCGCAAGCGACCGAAACCCTCACCACCCGGACCAGGCCCCCAGGTCTGGACTGTTCGCCCGCGGGCTGGCACGCAAGTGCGACCAAAGGGTGCGAAGGCGACCGAAACTTTCGGTCGCACCTGACGGTTTCGGTCGCAAGCGACCGAAACCGTCCCCCAGCGCAGCGGGGGTCACCGGGGGGTCAGGCGTCGGTACCTTCGGCCGCGGCCAGAAGCCGGTCTCGCGCCACTTCACGATCGGCCAGCAGTTGCTGGATGTGCGGCACCTCTGCCATCCGGTCCGGCTCGAACGCGGCCGCCACCAGGGGTGCCAGGTCCGCGCGGTAGTCATGCCCCACCGACCGGAAGACCCCGGACTGGGCCTGCGTCGCGTAGGCGACATCCAGCAGCACCTGCTGCCACGTGGTCATCGGCAGCCACAACATGTCGTCCGGGACGTTACGTCCCCGAGGGTCGGCCGCCAGCCACCGCGGCTTGGACCACAGGAGGGTCCGGTCGAACCGGGTCACCGGATCGGCGTCGTGCTCCAAGAACCACAGCTGCACATCGCGGGGCAACGGATCGGGCAGCGCCTGCCAACGATCGACGTGCACCGTGTGCGGGTTGTCCAGCAGGTCGTTGCGCAGCGACTGGCCCCCCGGCGTGCCTACGAACAACGCGGCATCGACCTCGCGCATCCGTGCGGCCGGGACGTCGACCAGGTTCGGTTCGATCTGAAGACCGTGCTGCGCCGCCCCCGCGCCCAGGCTCTCGCCATACGCCAACAGCCGGGGCCGGCTCGGCAGATCGGCGATCCGCTCGGCGATCCGGTCGATCAGGGTGCGGAACGTGAGCGCCGCCAAGTCGATCTTGGCGAGCGAGAACATCGACGGGAGCAATCCGTACTGCACTGCCACGCTGGCACAGTCCCCGGCGGTCAGGAACTCCAACGCCTCGACCGGCACCGAGTTCGCGTACCCGGTCCCCGCCGGGGACACTACCAGCACTGCCGACTTGTCCCACGCTCCCAGCCGCTCCAGTTCGGCCATCGCCAGGTCAACCCGCTCGGTCACACTGGGGGCGGTCTCGACCCCCACGAACACCCGGATCGGCTCCTGGGCATCGGGGAGCCCGGCGGCGGTGATCTCCGCCTGAGGCACCCGCCACGCCACGAAGCGGCGGCCTTCACGACTCAGCGAGTCGTACGGCACCAGCGACCCGGGTCCGCCGCTCACGAACGGGTCGGTGCTGGGCTCCACGAGAGCCGCGTCAGCGGCCGCGCCCGAGGCGGTCAGTCCGCGCAGGACCCGGGCGAACGTCAGCTTCCCTGCGACCACCGTGGCACCGGCGGCGGTACCGGCGGTCGCGACGGTCCACAGCGCCGGCGGACCGGGCAATCGGTCGGCGATGGCCGCGCCGGCGTTTCCGACCCCTTCGCCCACCAACGCGCCCGCAGCGGTCAGCCCTGCGGCTGCGGCCCCACCGGCCAACGCCCCCAACGCCGGTTGCCCCTCGTTCGGACCCCATTCCTCGTGGGCGTCCGACTGGGCAGCCAGGTGTTTACGACCGCGGAACACGGCCAGCGCCGTGCCTGCTCCGACCACAGTGGCCGGGAGCCAATACCCGGACCGGTCCCCCGCCGCTCGACCCCCGGCCGCACCCACCGCAGCTCCGACTGCCGCACCCGTGGTCCCCATGAAGCCCGTCACCAGTCCCTGGTGCAGCGTGTTGCGGGGGGTGAGACTCGGCCGCAGCGATTCGGCGGCGGCAGCCAGCAGGCCCACGGTGGCGCCGGCCAGAGCGGCGCGTGCAGTCGTCATGGCCGCCATTGTGTCGAAACTCTTCGATCGGGGCACCCGCGGGCTGCCCCAATCACGAACCGGGCAGCCCATCGCTGCCCCGATCGCCATCCGGGCAGACGCAGAGTGCCCCGATCGAATCAGCGGTCCTTTGTGGCGATGAGATCGTCGATCTCGCCGTGGACCTCGAGGCCGGCCACCTCGCCCGTGTCGGCCAGCACGACGCGCCCGGAGCCATCGGTGAGGCGCACCTCAATCCGCGCATCGAGCGTTTCTTCGACCCGACGATGCATCTGCGACCGGATGGGTGCGTGCAGCAGCGCGCCTCCCACTCGTTCGGCACGCAGATCCAGCCGCCACCCGTCGCGGCGGCGGACCGCCAGGTGAACGTGTTCGTCGTCGACGGTCAGTTCCTCGGTCTTGGTTCCGTTGTATGTCGCGAACACCTGCAGACCGACTGGTGTCATCACCCCGATCAGCAGCCCCCGGAACTGGCCTCGCAGCCACGGGATCAGGGCGACCGACGCCATCAGCGAGACCCCCGGCGTGGTGAAGGTGTTCGAGTGCATCCACACGTAGCCGGCCGGGAAGGCCTGGCCCCAGTCCTGCTCGAGATACCCGCGCGCCCCGGTCAGTCGATGCTCCTGACCGTCGAGCACCAGCATCCCTGCGACGTCATGGCCGAACGAGACGACCCCGTGGTAACACTCCATGAACGGCATGTAGGAGTACCACCCCATGGCGCCCGGGGACCGTCGGGTCACGGGCCACGGCGTGAGTTCGCTGGTGAAGTCCAGCTGGCCCCGCAGGTGCAGATCAGGGAGTTCGACGTCCAGTTCCACCCCCGCCGGCGTGAACCGATTGGGCCCGACCTGGACCGTGAACCGATCCGGTGCTGCCCAGTACTCCGAGCTCGGATAGGACGCGTACCAACTGCGACCGGTAGCGCCGTCAAGGACCTGGACGAAGGCCTCCTCACCGCCGGAGTCGGACCGGAACAGCCCCGGGATCACCGCAAGCCGCAACGCCTTGTCGGCCGACACGACCTTGACGTACCACCCCTCGAAATAGGGGCGGCGACCACGATCGTGGCCGGCCTCGGGATGCTGCCACTCACGCCATCGGTCGGTCAGGAACATGCCGTCACCCTACGGCGCTTCGATCGGGGCAGTCCCGTGCTGCCCCGTTGTCGATCGGAGCAGTCGCAGGCTGCCCGGATGGCGATCGGAGCACTGCAAGACTGCCCCGATCGAGGACGGAGGCGGTCGGGTACCCTGGTCCGGTTGCCGATCCGGCAGCACGGAGGCGTCGCATAGTCTGGTCTAGTGCGCCCGCCTGCTAAGCGGGTTGAGGTCTCAAAGCCTCTCGAGGGTTCAAATCCCTCCGCCTCCGCCGCGAGCTCCTGAACCGATCCTGGTTCGGGGGCTCTTTTTTTCCTGTCTGCGGCGGCTGTGGCCGGCGGCGGTCAGGTCACACGTGCGGATTCGCAGCGGAGGTGGCCGCGGGTGCTGCCTGGTTCACCTCTTCCACTGCGGCTCCCGAGAAGAAGACCGTTCCCAGAACCAGCAACAGACCGGGGACCAGGGTCGCCAGGGCGACAGACATGGTCGCAGCCCGGAAGCCACCAGCGGCCTGCGCGTCCTCACCCGCCTGGGCGGCCCGGCTGGCGCCTCGTTCCTGCGTCAACGACCGGGCGCAGATGACGATGCCCACCACCGCGAGCGCAGCCACGACGTACCAGTAGACGATGTCGGCGCCGCCGATCCCGTCCTGCCGCGAGCCCCACAGGATGGCGATGAGCCCCACGAGCACCAGAACGACGATGCTGGCCACCGTGCCGGGCCGGATCGAACGTTCCGTGAAGTGGCGCACCGTGTCCGGGCCGGACTGCTGCTCGGGTCGGTGATCCGGGGCCGTGGAGTGTTTCCGGCTGTAGCCGAAATAGATGGCCAAGCCGAGCAACATCCAGAGGAAGAACACCACCCAGGTGATGAACGCCAGCGACGCGATCAGGTACACACAGAAGATCACGCCCAGGATCGGCATGAGCGGCATCAAGGGGACCTTGAAGGTCCGTTCCAGTTCGGGCCGAGCCCGCCACAACGCGATGACCCCGAAGTTGACAATGGCGAACGCCGCCAGCGTTCCGATGCTGGTGGCTTCGGCCAACTGGCCCAGCGGGACGAACGCCGCAAGGACACAGATGATCGCCGTCACGATGATCGTGTTGTTCACCGGTGTCTGGGTCTTCGGGTTCACCTTGGTGAACACCTTGGGCAGCATTCCGTCGCGGCCCATGGCGAACAGGATGCGGGTCTGGCCGTACATGACGACCAGGACCACCGAGAAGATCGAGATGACGGCACCGAGCGCGATGATCGTCGGCGCCCATTGACTGCCCGTCACGTCGGCAGCGATTCCCGCCAGAACCGCCTCCGCTCCCGCGCCCTCGAACTCCTCCCAGGGGCGGGCACCGATCGCGGCGACTGCCACAAGGACGTACAGCGCAGTGACGATGATCAGCGACAGGATGATGGCCCGGGGCAGGTCGCGCTTCGCGTTCTTCGCTTCTTCACCCGCCGTCGACGCCGCATCGAAGCCGATGAAGCTGAAGAACACCTGGCCGGCCGCGGCGCTGATCCCCAGCAGTCCGAACGGCGCGAACGGTTCGAAGTTTCCGGGGGTGAACGTGGTGAAGGCGATCACGCAGAAGAACAGCAGGATGCCGATCTTCAGGAAGACCATGATGGTGTTGACCTTGGCTGATTCGGAGGCTCCGCGCAGCAGCAGGAACGCACAGCACAACACCACGACGACGGCGGGGATGTTGAACACACCGCCGCCCTCACCGGGCGGGTTGGCGAACTGGGCCGGGATCTCTATCCCCCACACACTCAGGAATTCGTTGAGGTACTGCCCCCAACCGACCGCGACTGCGGCGACCGAGACGCCGTACTCCAACATCAGACACCAGCCACAGACCCAGGCGATCAACTCCCCCAAAGTGGCGTAGGCATACGAATACGACGAACCGGACACCGGGATCGAGCCGGCCAGTTCGGCGTAGGAGAACGCCGAGAAGGCACAGGTGACCGCCGCCAGAATGAACGACACCACGACCGCGGGACCGGCCTTGGGAATCGCCTCACCCAGGATGACGAAGATGCCGGTTCCGACGATCGATCCGACGCTGAACATCGTCAGGGCCAGCAGCCCCATCGACCGCTTCAGACTGGAGTGTTCGCCCTCCGCGGTGATCTCGTCGGGCGGCTTGATCCGCGTGATCGCCCGCGAGAGCGGGATCGTGCCTGCCATGATTCCTCCTGACGCGGAATCTCCCCGCGTGTTGGCTACCGTAGCCAGGTGGGGGACACGATTCCCCTGGAACGGAGGATTACCCAATGAGGATCGTCATCGGGGTCTCTCCGGGTGAATCCAGCGACGACGCTCTGGCCCTCGGCGGGCTGTTGTGCCAGGCGTTCTCCGCAACGCCGATCCTGGCTCACATCCATCCCGCCGCCTACGACTACGCCAGCCCCGGTCACGTCGACGCCGAGTGGGAGAACTACCTGATCACCGAATCCCGCACGTTGCTCGACAACGCCGTGGGAGACGCGGTGAAGTACGGCATCACCGATCCGGCGACGATCATCCACGGTCACCGGTCCAGCGGGGTCGGGCTGGATGAGGTCGCCCAGGCCGAGAAGGCCGACATGGTCGTCATCGGCAGTGCGCCGGGGGCGTCCAGCGGTCGTTTCCAGATCGGATCCACTGCCGACCAGTTGCTACACGGGAGCCGCGTGCCGGTAGCACTGGCCCCTTCGTACTACCGCGGTATGAACTCCGGCGCGCTCGGCCGTCTGGTCGTCGCCTTCCAGAACACCGACGAATCCCGCCGTACCGTTCACACTGCAGCCGGCCTCGCGAGCGAGGCTGGGCTTCCGCTGACGTTGCTGACCGTGCTGTTGCGTCATCGCCTGTACGGCAGTGCGATCCGGCACGGCGAGGACATCGTCATGGACCAGCTGCGCGAGGACACGGTTGCCGAGCAGCAGCGCGCACTGGCGAAGTTGCCCGAGGGGGTCGTCGCGGACGCAACGGTGACGGTCGGGGACAACGCGTCGTCGGCGGTGCGGCGTTACGACTGGAACGGCGACGAACTCTTCGTCCTGGCATCAGCCCATGGCGGGGTGCTCCGGCGGGTGTTCCTGGGCGACATGACCTACAAACTTCTGCGTGCCACGCCCGTCCCGGCCGTGGTGCTCCCCCGCCACACCTGAGGAGAGAGATGCCCAACCGCACGTACAGCCTGACCGAGATCGTGGGCACGAGCCCCGACGGGGTCGACCAGGCGATCCACAACGGGCTGGAGCGCGCGGCGCAGACGATACGCCACATCGACTGGTTCGAGGTGACCCAGATCCGTGGCTACGTGCGCGACGGGGTCGACCACTTCCAGGTGACCATGAAGATCGGCTTCCGCCTGGAGGACGAGGCCTGACCCCCCGCCGCGGGTGAGGAGGCGCGCAGCCCCCCGGCCGCGGGGTGAGTAGCGGCGCAGCCGCGTATCGAAGCCAAGGCCGAGTTCGGCCCGCACGAGCAGACCGCCCTGAGTACGAGCCGACCCCCGGCCGCGGGGTGAGTAGCGGCGCAGCCGCGTATCGAAGCCAAGGCCGAGTTCGGCCCGCACGAGCAGACCGCCCTGAGTACGAGCCGACC
>CAZVYU010000076.1:9993-12366 GCA_964631645.1 uncultured Actinomycetes bacterium | reverse complement strand
GAACCCGCACTGTCAGCTTGGGAAGCTGATGTTCTGCCATTGAACTACACCCGCGGGGCTGCTGTGCGGAGAGCGGAGCACCTACTGTTGCACGCCTTCCAGTCAGACCAGCCGAGGACATTATGCCTGATTCGCGACAGCCCAGAGCGGCCACCCGGCGGTAGCGGGTCGGCATGGCACCTGGGTCGGGCCCAGTTTCGGACGCCTCCTCCGTTGCGATTGATGGGACGGAGGCGACTGAATGCCGATCGTCCGGGTGCCAGTCGTTTCCATCGGGGTCGCCGCGGCGGGGCGGTCTGTAGGGTGGGCGGATCAACCGGGGAGGCGCTGTGATGAACGGGACCGACGGCCATGCAGGGTCGAGGTCACGACTGGTGGCGGGGGTCCTGTCCGTGCTTGTTGCGGTGTTGGGCTTGTCGGTGACGACCGCAACGGACGCGTGGGCCTCCGGCAACGGCACACCGGACACGGCGTTCAACGCCAACGTAGGCACCATCATCGACGGCGACGTGAATGCGGTGGCCGTGCAGGCGGACGGCAAGGTCGTGGTCGGCGGCACCTTCACCACCTCTCCCGGTAACTACCTGGCGCGGTTCAACGCGGACGGAACCCCCGACGCAGTGTTCAACGCCAACGTGGGAACCACCCTGGATAGCCCCGTGAGTGCGGTGGCGGTCCAGGGGGACGGCGCGATCGTGGTCGGCGGCGCCTTCACCGCTCCAAGCTCGGCCCTCGCGCGGTTCAATGCCAACGGCACCCCAGACACGACGTTCAACACCGCTGTCGGCACCACCATCAACGGCACCGTGAACTCAGTGGCGGTTCAGGGGGACGGCGCAATCGTGGTCGGCGGCGCTTTCAGCAATCCCAGTAGCCGTTTGGCACGCTTCACCACGGCGGGGACACCGGACACCGCGTTCAACACCGCGGTGGGCGTGAACCTCAACGGAACCGTGTATTCGGTGGCAGTGCAGGCGGACGGCGCGATCGTGGTCGGAGGTTTCTTCGGTAGTCCCGGCAACCGTCTGGCGCGGTTCACCGCGGCCGGCGCACCCGACACGACGTTCAACACCAACGTGGGCACCACCCTGGGCGGCCTCGTTACCTCGGCGACGGTGCAAGCGGACGGCAACATCGTGGTCGGCGGCGCCTTCCTCACCGATCACAGCCGCCATCTCGCGCGGTTCACAGCGGCCGGCGCACCCGACACGACGTTCAACACCAACGTGGGCAACACCCTGGACAGCCCCGTGAGTGCGGTGGCGGTTCAGGCGGACGGCAAGATCGTGGTCGGGGGCAGCTTCCTTGCTCCCAGCGTCGGAATGGCGCGGTTCACCGCGGCCGGGACACCCGACACGACGTTCAACACAAACGTGGGGTCCACCATCAACGGCACCGTGACTTCGGTCGCGGTTCAGGCGAACGGCAAGATCCTGGTCGGCGGCGTCTTCGTCAATGCCAGCAGCCGCGGTCTGGCGCGGTTCTTCGGCAGTACGGTTCCGGGTGCGCCGGTGATCACGTCGGCGACGGGCGGGGATCGGTCGGCGTCGGTGGCGTTCACGCCGGGTGACGATGGTGGGGCGGCGATCACCGACTACCGGTACCGGTTGGACGGTTCGGGTGCGTGGCGGTCGACCGGGTCGACTTCGAGTCCGGTGACGATCAACGGGTTGACCAACGGGACCCCGGTGCGCATCCAGCTGCGGGCCGTCAACAGCGTGGGGCCGGGTAAGGCGAGCAACACCGTGACCACGACACCGCGGACCACCCCCGGTTCGCCCAAGATCACCGCGGTCAAGGCGGGGGATCGGTCGGCGTCGGTCGTGTTCACGCCCCCGGCCAGTAACGGTGGGGCAGCCATCAGCGGCTACCAGTACCGGTTGAACGGGTCGGGTGCGTGGAAGCCCACGGGCTCGACCACAAGCCCGATGACCATCACCGGGTTGACCAACGGAATGCCGGTGGGCATCCAACTGCGGGCGGTCAACAAGGCCGGCGCGGGCACGGCGAGCAATAGCGTGACCACCACTCCCCACCGGACGACCACGACATTGCGGGTCACCGCGAAGCCCGCGTCGAAACGCCTGCCCGTGAGTACAACAACCAAGGTGGTGAAGCGGATCACCAGCAACGGCGCCACCAGGGTCAGGGCCCACTGTTCGGTGCGGGGGCATCGGGTCAACCGGGTATGTGACCTCGTGATCGACACCATCGCCCAGCGGAGAAGTGATGGCCGCACCCGAGTGCTGGTGACGCCGTTGTGCAACGACCGCGTCACCGTCACCGTGTCGGTCGTGGCCAAGAAGCCCGGCGCCAACCGCAAGTCCTGGACCCGCACCTGGAAGGTCGCCAAGAAGCCGGCCACGAGCTGCA
>CAZVYU010000076.1:0-9893 GCA_964631645.1 uncultured Actinomycetes bacterium | reverse complement strand
GATCCCGCGGAATGGAATGACCCCGCTCATCAGGTGCCGGGGTGCAGCACCACCTTGATGCAGCCGTCCTGCTTCTTCTGGAACATCTCGTAGGCGCCCGGAGCCTCGTCAAGCGACAGGTGGTGCGTCGCGAAGGTCTCGGTCCCCAGCACGTCACCCGGCTCACGCAGGACGTCGAGGATCTCGCCGGTCCATTGCCGGACATTCGCCTGGCCCATGCGCAGCGTCAACTGACGGTCGAACATCTTGAGCAGGTTCATGGGGTCGGCCGCACCGCCGTACACACCGACCAGCGACACCGTTCCGCCCCGGCGCGCGCTCAGCGCCGCGTCGTGCAAAGCGGCGAGCCGATCCACTCCCGCACGCTGCATGACCGCACGACCCATGACGTCAGGCAGCACACCGGTCATCTTCTGCATTGCCGCCGACACCGGTGATCCATGCGCCTCCATCCCGACCGCGTCGATCACACCGTCGGCACCTCGGCCCGCAGTGAGTTCGCGGACCGCCTGCGGAACATCGTCGATCCGGCTTTCGTCGATCACCAACGCACCGGATCGCGCCGCCAGCTCCAGGCGTTCCGGCACACGGTCGACGCCGATCACCGTCTCGATCCCCATGTGCCGCGCCACCCGCACACAGAACTGCCCGATCGGACCCAGACCCACCACGGCCAGCGCGCCGCCGGGGGGGACGTCGGCGTAGACGACTCCCTGCCACGCGGTCGGCAGCACGTCGGAGAGGAACAGCCAGCGGTCATCCGGGCCTTCGCTGGGCACAGCGACGGGACCGAAGTCGGCGTGAGGGACGCGCAGGTACTCCGCCTGACCGCCCGGCACCTGCCCGTACAGGGAGGTGTAGCCGAACAGCGAGGCGCCGCAGTCGTGCTCGCGGTTCTGCGTCGTCTCGCACTGCGAGAACAGTCCTCGGTCGCACATCCAGCAGTGACCGCACGAGATCGTGAACGGAACCACGACCCGGTCGCCCGGTGAGATGTGGGTGACCTCGGATCCCACCTCCTGGACGATGCCCATCGTCTCGTGGCCCAGGACATCGCCTTCGCTCAGAAATGGGCTGAGCATCGAGTACAAGTGCAGGTCCGAGCCGCAGATCGCAGTCGACGTGACCTTGATGATCGCGTCAGTCGGCTCCTTGATGATCGGGTCCGGAACCTCGGTGACGGCAACGTTCTCGCGACCCTGCCAGGTCAATGCCCGCATGATGATCTTCCTTCGGTGGGGTCCTTTGAACGTAAGGAGAGCAAGACGGGATGGGCAACGAATGGGTTCGTCGCTCTCTGGGACCGGCCTGCTATCGACCGCGTGCCCCGCGTCCGTCCGGTGGTCGGGGTTGCTGGAGTTCGTCGGCGTGCGCAGTCACTCGGAGGAACCAAGGTCTGCGGGCCTTGGGCCGACTCCGGCTGGTGTCGTAGGGTCCGAACTACCGGACGCCGGCAGCCGACGGTCCGGTCGCAGACCTGGGGAGGGTGCGATGAAGCGGGTGGCTCGAACTGTTGCGGTCCTGGGTGTGGCGCTTGTGGGTGTTGCGGCGTGCAGCCCTGGCGTGAGTCAGCAGGACCTGGACGCAGCCCGGTCGGCCGGAGCGAGCGAGGCATCCGCGTCCGCCGCTCAGCAGGACCAGGTCGACAAGTTGAAACGCCAGATCGACGAACTGCAACGGGACAAGCAGGCCGCCCGAGAGGCGGAGCGTCGTGCCAAGGCGGCCGAGCGACGGGCATCGACCGACAACAACGGCAGCGGCGGCGGTTCAAGCGGGCTGAGCGGACCGGTGACTGCTTGCGGCGACGGCGTGTATGCCGGATCGGCGACGTCGTGTTCGTTCGCCATGAACGTCGCCGGCGAGTACGGCAGCAACCCCGGCGCCACGACCATCACGGCCTTCAGCCCAGTAACGGGGACGCAGTACACCTTGTCGTGCAGTTCCTGGAGCGGCGGCGGTCACGTGTGCACGGGCGGCAACAACGCGTCGGTCTATCTGCCCTGACGCGGGCGAGGGACCTCAGCTGAGGCCGCAGTCGGCCTTGGCTTCGATACGGCGCTTCGCGCCTACTCACCCCGCGGCCGATGGGCGCTACGCGGCTACTCACCTGCGGCCGAACTCTGCGGGGTGAGTGCCGCCGAAGGCGGTGTATCGAAGCCCGCTCAGATCGGCCCGACGGCTGGGTCGGTGAGCACCCGCCGAGGCGAGGTACGAGCCGCAGTCGGCCTTGGCTTCGATACGGCGCTACGCGCCTACTCACCCCGCGGCCGATGGGCGGTACAGGCCGAAGGAGGCCTTGGCTTCGATACGGCGCTGCGCGCCTACTCACCCCGCGGCCGGTCGGCGGTACAGACCGAGGGAGGCCTTGGCTTCGATACGGCGCTACGCGCCTACTCACCCCGCGGCCACTCCACAGCTGGGTCGTCGGAACCGAGAAGCGGCACGAAGCGCACGCCGAAAAGTTCCTCCTCGAGGAAACCCGTCGAAGTACGCGTGATCAACACCAGGCGTTGTCGGCCTTGCTCGTCGGCCAGCGGGAGGACCAGGCGACCACCTGTCCCGGCACCCGCCACGTCCTGACCGCTGTCGCCGACCCCTTGGCTTACGGACCTTCCGACCGGCGGGCGCCGAAGTTGATCGAGCAGCGCAGGCGGCACCGTCTCGCTCGCTGCCGCCACCAGGATCGCGTCGAACGGCGCGCATTCCGGAAGCCCGAGCCGGCCGTCCCCGACCACCACATCCACGTCCAGACCCACGTCCGTCAACACCGCCGACGCGCGAGCCGCCAGCTCGGGGACCCACTCGATCCCCCACACCCGGCAGCCCAGTTCGGCCAGCACCGCCGCTTGGTAGCCGGAACCGGTCCCCACGTCCAGCACCACATCGCCCGGCCCCACGCCGAGCGCCGCCGTCATGGCCGCCACGACGAGGGGCTGCGAGATCGTCTGACCCGCACCGATCGGCAGCGGATGGTTCTCCCACGCCTTCGCCAGATAAACGTCGTCGACGAACCGTTCTCGCGGCACCGCCGACATCGCGGCCAGCACCGTCTCGTCAGTGATCCCTTCGCGACGCAAGGTCGCGATCAGCGCGTCGCGGTCCATCGCAGCGACCGCCACGATCACTTGATCGGGATCGACCAGTACGCGCTGTCGTCGGTGCTGGTGACATGCGCCCGGAGCGCCCCGGACGCCGACTCGCTCACACCCAGCGCGCTCGGAGCCACCGGCAAGATCACCTTGTCCTGCGACGGCTTCAGATTCTTGCGCTTGAGCACCTGCAATGTGCCGGGAGCGGCCGTGATCGAGTTGCCCGACATCGCCACCACGCGACTGTTGCCTGCCACCGCCAACGCCTGCATGAAGTTCTGGTTGACCATCCGCTTCGCGGCGATCTTGCCGGTGCTGATGGCCACCTTGTAGGTGCCGGCCTTCGGCGACGACTCGGCACCTGCACCCAGGTACAGGAACTTGTTCGACGAGTCCACGGCCAGCGAGTCGACCTCGAGAACCGAGTTCGGGTCGCCCGGGTAGGTGGTCTTGATGTTCTGCACCACCTTGCCGGTCTTGGTGCTCAGGCCCCACGCGGCCGTGCCCTGTCCGGACAGGCTTCCCACGTAGAGGGTCTGGCCGTCGGGAGCCAGCGCCATCGACTGAGCGTCGCCGCCCGCGCTCTTGGGCAGGTTCCACGTCTTGCTGACCGTGTTGGTGGACCGGTTGATCACCGTCACCGACTGCCGCGTCGTGCCCACGTTCAGGATGTAAAGCACCTGCTGGCCGCGCGCCGTCCCGCCGACCAGCGCGGTGGGGTTGACGCCGGTCTTCAGCGTTGTGAACGTCCCCTTCGATCCCCAGCGGATCACGTGCAGCGCCTGGTCGTCCTCGTCCAGCACGTAGGCGCGACCACCGCTCGGAGTGGCCCAGGCGTCGATGTAGTTCGCCTCGCCGGTACGTGTGGCGAACGGGGTGCCGAATGCCTGTCCGGATTTGAAGCGGTACACGGTGCCTTCGTTGGCGCCGATGACCCACACCTTGCTTCCGTCGGCCGATACGGCCAGGCCGTCGGCGCCGGGAACCGGCTTCTTCACGATGGAGGCGCTCTGGGCGACAGCTCCGGTGGCGACGAGGCCGGTGGCGGTCAGGGCTGCGGCGGCGCGGACAAGGGTTCGAGTCAGAGTCATGGAGTGAGTCTGAACGCGCGCCGCCCGCAGCGGAAGGGCTCGCGGGTCACGACCCGGTTAAGGGTCGGTGTTCTAGTGCAGGATCGAATAATCAGCCTCACTTGTCCCGGCCGGAGCAGGATCACGCGACGCCGCAGGGGTCCTCACTCGAAGAACTGGGCCGGCCGGAAGTCAGCAGGTCGCGAACCGGTACTGCCGAGCACCCGGTCCGACCAGGTTCCGATCCCGGTACAGGACGCTGATCCGGGCGCCGCGGGCCGCGCACGCCCGATCGAAGTTGGCCCGCCCCCCGGCGTCGGAGTATTCGATCTCGATCACCCGAGCACCGTACGCCCGCGTGAACACCCCGCACTCCCGATAGACCTGGCACTCCTCGGCGACGGCGAAGTCCCAGCCGACCTCCCCGCGGCGACTCGCCAGCTCGGCGGTGTTCTTCTGCGCCACCGCCAACCCGCGCCGGTGCGCCTGTCGGACCAGGATCCGCGACATGGCCAACGCATCGGCCCGGTCCAGCTGACCCCGGCTCCGGGTCCACGAGTCCAAGTTGTCTGGCTCGACGGCGCGGAAGCCGTGGGCGACACAGACGTCCATCCACCGTGATGTGATCCGACCCAGCGCCCGCCGCTTGCCGGGCGTCGTGATGTCCAACAGATATTCACCCGGCCAGTTTCGGTCGCCCACCAAGTGCCCGGCACGACGCAACAGAAGCTGCGGGTGCCGAGTGCGCCACCATCGCCTGTGCTCCGGTTGGGTCTGGAAGGTGTTGAGGTAGCAGATGCCGTACGACCCGGCGGGGGCCCGGGTGCGCCAATCGCGACTGACCACTCGCACGCCGACCGGCAGGGGGTACGCGTCGCCAAGCTGGTAGTCGACGGCCGCATTCACCGGCGGAGGGACCACCGGCCGGGCCTGAGCCGGCAGCGTCAGTCCGGCCGCCGAGATGGTGACGACTGCCAGCATTCCGAGGGCCTTGGTGATCATGGTGGCTCCACGGTCGGTCAGGTGAGTAGGGGGAGTCAACCGGGACACCTACACCCAAGATGGACCTGTTCCCCTTATTCCGGCTCACGCGACATAGGCTGATCGAACCATGGACAGAAGCAGTGACTCGCAGCCTCGAGATCCGGTCGGGCGAGGTCGGACGGACCGCGATCAGGGCGGTCGTGATCATGCGGATGTCCTCGCCGTCTGTCGCTGGCTGCCCCAGCCGTATCCGTGGGGGGCGTTTACCGGGCGCCACGACTACGTCCACGTCGGCGGGCGCCAGGGCCGACTCAATCTGTGGTGGGCCGACTTCTGCGCCCACGTCGGTGACTACGTCGGGCCGCCGCGCGGTGGGCTGGTCCCGGAACCCGACCCCGACTACGACGTGGCGATGCCGTCCGGTGGGTACCTGCACGTGCGCGACGGGGCGATCGAGGACTGGGACGACCTGCGCAGCACCGCGCCGGTGTTACGTGCCGACGGTGAGGTCTTCCGGGCCGAACGGTACGGCCCGTCCTATCCGTATTGGCTGGCCGACTACCAGGCGATGACCGAGGACGATCGGCTGAACGCGTTGGCCGGAGTGCGGCGGCGGCGAGACGTCACGGGCGCCGACACCGCGGTCGAGGATCACGGCCTCGCTGACGCGGTGGCGGGCTGGGTGGCCCAGGCCCAGGTGCCGGACGCCTGTTCGTGCAGCGCCACCGACGAGAGCCGACCGGCCCGCGGGATGGACGTGCCGGGTGCCCTGCTGCGACACGGCGGAGCGGTGGCCACGCTGACCGGGATGGGCGACGCGGACCACGCGACCGAGGTCGTTTGGAGCCTGACCCATGCGCTGGCCGACCCGGAGCAGGCGGGCCTGGTTCGGGCGGCGGAGGTGGCCGCGCGCCGCGCCGCCGACAGTGTCGCCGGGTGGCCCGACGGTCCACTGACCGAGGAGTCCGTCGCCTTGGTCGCGGCCCAGGCGCTGCGTTGGCACGGGGAACGCATCATCGGCCGCTTGCCTTTCTGGGTGATGGGCTGGATCTTTGTCGCGAGCCCGGTGTTCGAACAGTTGCTGCCGACCGTTCCGTCGACGGAACGTAACCGGCTGAGGCGCGAGGTGCTGAACCGGGCCGATCAGGTGCGGGTCGACCGGGTGGCGCAGACCTGGGCGGCGGCGCATCAGGCGGGTCAGTTGCTGAAGCGGTACTCGGCGCTGGTCGACAGTCCCGCCACGATCACGGCGGAGAACGCGGTGATCGACCTGCGCGAAGCGCCCCCGGCGACTGTGGCACCCGTCCGGCCGGAGGCGTACCAGCGCAGTGTGTCGGACATGATCACGCGCATCGCGACGTTCTGACTGGACGCCGCAAGGCCAGTTGGCGCGTGCCCCAACGGCCGCGGGGTGAGTAGGCGCGGACGCCAAGGCCGCGGGGTGAGTAGGCGCACAGCGCCGTATCGAAGCCAAGGCCGTCCTCCGACCCGCACCTGCCCACCAGGGTGAACGCCAACCTGGGACGGTTTCGATACGCGGGCTCACGCCCGCTACTCAACCCGCAGGCCCCTGGCCGTCTGGGTGGGGGCAGCACGCACGGCCGCGGGCCCCTGGCTCACCGCCGCGGTGCCCGGCTCGAGCGTCAGGCAGCGAACGGCGGGCGGTCGTCGACGCGCAGCGACACCGTCCCCAGGCCGCGCCACAGTCGCGCGACGGTGTCTGTGTCCTCCGGCGTGACCAGATTGCCCATCACACGCAGCGCGACGGTCATCAGCCGACGCGAACGCATCCCCACCGGGCCTGCTCGCAGTAGGAACTCGGGCGCAGTCAGCAGCGCCGCCAGCCGGCGGGCGGCTGAGAAGGCCGAACCGTACCGGTAGGACAACAGGTCGACCCAGGCGCCGGACACATCGTCCACGACGCCCGACCCGGCGGCGAATAACTCGGCCGCGTGGCGGCCGGTCTCGAGGCCGTAGTCGATGCCCTCGCCGTTGAGCGGGTTCACGCACCCGGCGGCGTCGCCGGCGAGCACCCAGTTGGGGCCCGCCACGCCGGATACGGCCCCACCCATCGGCAACAACGCCGACTTCACCGACTGGGGGGCTGAGGTGAAACCCCACTCCGTGGCCTGTCCACGGTGGTACTCGGCGATCAGCCGGCGCAGGTTGACGTCGGCGGGCCGCCGGTCAGTGGCGAGGGTGCCCACACCCAGGTTGACCCGACCGTTGCCCAGCGGGAACACCCAGCCGTAGCCGCTGAGGATCTCGCCGTCGGCCCCACGGAGTTCCAGGTGCGACGAGATCCACGGGTCGTCGGCGCGCTCGCTGTCGACGTAGGCACGGGCCGCGACGCCATAGACAGTGTCGCGGTGCCACTCCCGGCCGAGCAGGCGGCCCACGGGGGAGCGGGCTCCATCCGCCACCACGACCCGACGGCATCGGATGGTGGTCCCGGTCGAGGTGGTCACCGAGGTGATGCGGCCGGAGGTGTCCCGATCGATTCCCGTGACCTTGGCGCCGCCCACAAACCGGGCGCCGCTGTCGCGGGCGACCGTCAGCACGGCGGCGTCGAGTTCGTGGCGTGGGGCGGCGCTGCCGTAGTCGGGCATCGAGCCGCCGGGCCAGGGCAGGTGCCAGGTGCGACCGAAACCAGCTGCCCGCAAACCCCAGTTGCGTGGCCGATCAGCCAACCAGTCGGCCATGCCCAGCCGGGTCATCTCAGCGATGGCCCGGGGGGTCAGACCGTCGCCGCATGCCTTGTCCCGGGGGAAGTCCGCGGCGTCCGCGATCAATACGTCCAGCCCGGACCGGGCACACCACGCCGCAGCGGAGGCCCCGGTCGGGCCGCCGCCGATGACGAGGACGTCTGTGTCGAGCGATTCCATGACCTGCCCATTGTCCACGCAATCGGCCCTCCCGGCTGACCGGCTACGTCCGCCCTCGCTCGCGCCGCCGCCCGGGGGACCGCAAACCTCGCGCGCCGACACACAACTCGGGCGTACCGACCCTTCTCTGCCCGAGGTCCGCGCCGCGGCCCGAGGTTTGCGGTCCCCCGGGAGGAGCGGGGGGGTGCGGGATCCGTGGGGGCCGGGGCCGTTCGTCACCCGAACAGCACAACCGGGTCGTACGGGCTTCGGATCGCCGCAGGCGGCGCCGATGCAACGGAGCAGTCGCCGAGAGGAGTGCGCCAATGGCCGGAGTGCGCGGACGGGCCTTCCTGCTGGCGCCGGACGCCCGCGCGGTGGACGTGGACATCGCCGAACTCGACCGCCGCACCTGGCGCCTCACCGTTGTCGCGCCGGACCTGAGTCCGGTGGTCACCTACCTGTTGACCGGCTCCAAGGGCGCGCTCCTGGTGGATCCCGGGTCCGCCGTCACATGGCCGGGCATGTTGGGCGCCCTCAAACGTATCCGCGAGAACCTGGACATCCGTTGGGTGTTCGGCCGTAGCGCCGACCCCGAAGCGCTCGGCGCCCTGCCGCTGATCGAGTCGGCCCTGGGCCCCCAGGTCATGCTGGTGACCGCCCCCGACCTGCTGCCGTCGGTCAGCCACTACGGAACTCGGCTGCCGGTCGAGATCCTGGCGCCCGGGGCGATCTTGGACATCGGCGACCGCCGTCTGGTGGCCGAGTACCGCACCGGCACCAGTCCGCTGTGTTTCCTGCGCGACACCCACACCGGCGCCACCTACGGGACCGGCGCCCGCACCGGCGAGGGCTACCACCTGCCCGGCCGCCTCGAAGCGGTCCGGGAACAACTGGAGAACGTCCTGCTCACCACGCTGGCGCCGATCGCCCTGGAGGGGCGCGCCTTGAAGGCGCTGGCGCCCGTGGGTCGGATCACCGCTGTGCGCGTCTACCTCAACGACGACGGCACCTGGTTCGAGCTCGGCGGCCGCGGCGGACTGCGGGGCCGGGCCATGGCCATGCTGCCCGATCCCAGCCACCTGACGATCCGCGTCTCGCTGTCCGATCCTCAGATGATCCTCGACCTGCGGTTCGCGCCGGAGTCCGGGACGGCCGTCACCGACCCCGACGTGCAGCGGATGTTCGACGCCCTGCACCGGCCCATGGCCACTGCCATGCGACGCGTCCTGTCTATGCGCGAGTCGATGATGACGACGTCCCAGTTGCGCGCTGACATCCGCCGCGACCCCTTGACCGGCGTTGGTAATCGTCGAGCCCTGGCCGAGTGGACCGACCGGGACCGCTTCGCCGCCCTCATGATCGACCTGGACCGGTTCAAGTCGGTCAACGACGAACTGGGCCACCATGCCGGCGACTCCGTCCTGCGCTTGGTCGCCGAGGTGATCGGGTCGCAGATCCGCAGCCACGATCTGCTCGTGCGGTACGGCGGCGACGAGTTCCTGCTCCTGCTCGACGGCGCGGACACCGGAGTGGCCGAAGCGGTGGCCGGTCGGATCCGGGCATCGGTGGCGGCATTGGATGGCGCGGGGCTGTCGCCCAGCGGGCGCATCACAGTGAGTATCGGGGTGGCGTCGGGCAGCGGCCCGGTCGACGACGCGATCGCGCGCGCGGATGTGGCTCTGTACGAAGCCAAGGCCGCCGGCCGAGACGCGGTGGCGGTAGCCGCCGATGCACCTGCGGGACTATGCCCGCAGCCACGCTCGGCCCTGGGCGACGAGTCGCTCGATACCCCGGTCGTCGAGTAGGCGCGATCCCCCGGCCGCGGACCAACCCGCCGCGGGATGAGTAGGCGCTCCAGCGCCCACCCGCCGCGGGGTGAGTAG
>CAZVYU010000075.1:0-12527 GCA_964631645.1 uncultured Actinomycetes bacterium | reverse complement strand
CAAGGGGGAGAACATCACACAGGCCCAACGCAGGCCCGTGGTGGGGGTGCGCACCAGGGCGCGCACCGCCAGTGCCCACACAGCGATCCAGCAGCATGCGCCCAGCCAGTGCAGCCATCCCATCCCCGCACCCCATCCATCGAGTCACCCGATGGTTCGACACACGGGGTCCTCCCGGCAACTGGTCAGGGGCGTCCGATGAGCCGACAGTGGGACAAACGTCCGCTTATCGGAGTAGCGGTCCGACTATTGGTCCAGCAGGCGGGCTGCCGCCTCGGGGGATGAGTCCGCGAGGAACGCGGCGCAACGCTGGGCTTCGTCGTCCTCCCCCACCGCTTGGGCCGCGGCGCTGAGTTGTGCCAGACACTGCAGGAACCCTCGATTGGGTTCGTGATCCCACGGGATCGGGCCGTGACCTTTCCAGCCGTTGCGCCGCAGTGTGTCGAGCCCCCGGTGATAGCCGACCCGGGCGTAGGCGTACCACGGCAGCAGGGCGTCGTCCTGACGCGCCTGTGCCGCAGCCGCGGCCCAGGCCGCGCTGGACGTCGGAAACCGCTGTGCCACGTCTTCTCCGGAAGCTCCCGAATTCAACTCGGCCACCGCCGGATCCTCCGGCAGCAGCGTCGGTTCCGGGCCCAGCAGGTTCTCCATGACGGTCATCTTCCCGTAATCGGTCGTCATGCTGCGCGTCCGCCCCGCATTTCGGCATCATCGGTGGTCCCTCCCCTGAGCTGCTGCCTAGCGTGCGGAGCAGCCACCAGGGAGGCCCCATGACCACTCGAACGACCGACGTCGTCGACATCCTGACCATCGACCATCGCGAAGCGCTGGATCTTATCGGCGAGATCCGCTCGGGCGGATCGGCGCAACAACAGCGAGATCTGGCCGACGTCCTCATCGCAGAACTCGTGCGCCACTCGGTGGCCGAGGAGACCGTGGTGTACCCGGTGATGCGGCGCACCCTGCCCGACGGTGATTCCGCGGTCGAACATGATCTGAAGGAACACGCGGAACTGGAGCATCTGCTGTCCGATCTCGCCGCTGCGGACCCGGCCGAAGGGTCGTTCGTGACCTGCGTGGAGGAGCTGCAGAGCCAGTTGGAACACCACATTGAGGATGAGGAGTCGGGCCAGTTCCCGGCGCTGCGCGAGAACGTGGCTGACGACGAACTGCGGCAGATGGCCGACGGGGTGGAAGCAATCAAGGCGGTCGCCCCGACCCGGCCCCACCCCGACGCACCGGACAACCCCCTGTTCCACCTCACCGTCGGCCCCGGCGTGGGCATGGTCGATCGACTCCGCGATGCATTGTCCGGGCGTACGACCAACCCTGACGACCTGACCTGACCGTCAGGCGACACCGTGGCCGGGGCCCGAATCCTGCGCGCCGTCGCCGCGGTGTGCGGGGTCCTGGCCGCGTTGCTCGTGGTGGCCCTGGGGGTCATCGCAGTCCTCTTCCCGGGAGAGCAGTCAGCCGCGCCCCCGATCCTGCAGCCTGCTTCCGCATGGCCGCTGCCGATCTTGGCGCTGGTGGCCGCGACCGCACTCGCAGCATCCGTCAGGGCACAGCGACCCCACCCCAGCGCGCAACGGGTGTCCTTCGTTGTGGCGGCATGGTGCGCCGCATCGGCGGTCGTCCTCGGGGTTGCGGCGACGGTGCGCTGCCCGATCGGAGGGGATCGGTTCTTCGCCACCCTGTGGCAGACCATGGTCCTGTTCGTGGGAACCAGTCCCGAGGCGTTCGACGGCGGCCGGTGCGCCGGGCCCGTGCCGCTGGCCGCTCAATGGGCCCGCACGGCCGCCATGGTCGCGGTCTTCGCCACTGCCGTCGCACTGGCCGTGCACGCCGCGACCCGGTCGCTGCGACGGCATCGCTTCCGCCGCCGCCCGGTTCGGGAGGTGGTCGTCGGGCTGGACACCGACTCGGTGCCGCTGGTGGGCGCTCTGCTGCGCCGGACTGCGTCGGACGAGTCGGTGGTGGCGGTCGTGCTCAGCAAGACGGCTGCAGCCGCCACCGAGGTCGCCGGGGACCTGGGTGCCGACGTGTTCGAGTTGGGACAGGTACCGATCCCACGCCTGGATGCCGATCCTTGGCGCTCGGGGAATCCCGCGGTCCTCGCCGAAGCCTTGGAGCCGTTCCTGGTCACCCGCGGAAGGATCACGGCGAGGCACCTGTGGGTCACCAGCGATTCGTCCGACGTGGCCGATCAGGTGTGCGCGGCGGTCACCGAACTGTCCGGCGCGGATCCCCCGCTTCATGACATCAGCGTCATGACCCGCTGCGTGTCCGCCACCCACGCCCGTCGGGAACGCGCACGGGTGCTGCCGCGATTCGTTCCCGACGCCTCGCCGTCGGCCACCCATCTCCTCCTCTGTCCCGTGTCGGACGAGGAGGTGGGTGCGATGGAGTTGGTGGGTCGGATCCTGTCGCAACCCCCGGGAACCATCGTGCTCATCGGGGCTGGCGCCTTTGCCGCGGCGGTGATGCACGAACTGGCCCTTCGTTGGTGGGAGGCGGGCACCCGCTCGCAGGCGGGTGAACCGGAACTGCCGAACGATGCCACCGATCTCCTCACCGGCGGGTGGCGCCCCCACGACGTCATCCTGGTCGCGGACCAGGCGAGCCGGATCCTGGACCACTGGCGTCGAGCAGCCGGCCCGCTGCGCGCGGCCGGTGACTCGTGGCAGACCTGGGACTGCCGGTCGGACCAGTTCGAACCGGACAACCTGCCGAGGAACGGACGGGTGCACTGTGTGCTCATGCACCGCCTCGACCCGGCATTGCTGGAACTCCTGCTGGTGGACGAACGGTTGACCGTCTGGGAGCCCAGGGATTCCGAGGCCGAGGCGCGGGCGCTGCGACGCGGTGACCGGCACGACCACGGGTACACCTGCGACCTCTTGATGTCCGGCTGGCCCCCGGAGGATCCGTGGACCCGAGTCGCGCGGCACACCCACGAGGTCATGCGCCGGCTGGGCAGCGCCACCGACGCTCGGCCCTGGTGGCATTCCGAACCGGACCGCCGGCTTCCCACCGGCGCACGGGAGCAGGCGTTGACTGCCCTGCGGGACCTGATGGTCTCCCAGCAAGGATCCGACGGGCGGTGGGAATACCAGCCGTTGCGTGCTCATCCGGGAGGCGGCCGCTCTTACCGGGAGATCGTCGCTGCCACCTTGGCGGCCCAGGGTTACGTCCTCACCCGCGATGGGGCGATCGGGGAGCGCTAGCCACCGTCGACAGTGCACGAGTAGCCCACCGCCGAGGTTCGACACCCGGCGGCGGTGACCAGCCAGTGATCACCGTCGTTCGCCAGGATCAGCGTCTCGGGCCCCTGCCGGACCTGCGCCTGGCCGCCGTCGACCGTCACCCCGGTGATCATGCGCTGCGGTTGCAGTTCCCTCGTGATGACCTCCGGACACTCCCGACCTCGCTGCTGTTCGATCGTCTGGCGCGCTCTGGGTGTCAACAGGGCGCACGCCGTGATCGCATCGCCACCGGACAGCGCCTGGTTGAACTGTTCGGCGGAGGTGCGGGCGGATGTGGCCTGTGACGCGCACCCGGCGGCAGCGAGCCCGGTCACGGCGGTCAGGAGGAGCAGGCGCTGGATCATGGACTCCCCCTCCCATCAACTGACCGGAGCCAGCCCTTCGTGGGCGGGACCTTCGAGCAGACTCCCGTCGGGGGCGAACCGCGATCCGTGGCACGGGCAGTCCCAGGACTGCTCACCCGCGTTCCACGCGACCGTGCAGCCCATATGTGGGCACCGGGCGGAGACAGCGCACAGGGCGCCGTCCGCGCCGCGACAGACCGCCACCTGTCCGGGGCCGCGACCCAGGATGGCTCCTTCCCCGGGGAGGAGATCGTCGGCTGTGGTGCCGTCCGAACTCACCAGGCCGGTAACCAGCGCCTCGGTGACCCCCACCTGCTGTTGCGCCACGGTGAGCAGCCCGCGCAAGGAGGGTCGGCGTGGAAGACTCCAGTCGCCCCACGATTCGTCCGCACCGAGGAGACGCTGCACCAGCTGGTGCGCGGCGACGGTTCCGTTCGTCATGCCCCAGCCCCCGAGTCCGGCGACCGCCTGGACGTCATCGCGACCGGGGACGAGCGGACCGGCCACCGGAAGGTGGTCCGGCATGCTGGTGTCCTGTGCCGCCCACCGGTACAGCGGCGCCGGGTCCGCCCCGAAGGTCACGTGGGCCCACTCACACAACTCGGCCCACCGGGCCTCTCCGTCACGGGCAGCCGGTGATCCGGTGGGGTGTCCCGGGCCGACGACGACGATGCGGTCGTCGCCGTCGAACTCCGCGACCGGCCTGGTGGATCGGCTGTCAGGGCCCACCAACTGGGTCATGCGGTCCAGGGGACCGTCGGGGGCGCGGACCACCACCGCGTGATGCCGACTCACCGACAACAAGGCGAACCAGCCGCCCCGCCGGGGAAAGGGGTAGTGGGTCGCGACGACCACGGAGCGGGCTCGAACCTCTCCCCGGGTCGTACGAACCGTCACCGGCCCATGACCCGACAGCGCATCCACCCGGGTGTGCGAGCGGTATCGGACGCCCGCGCCGGTCGCTGCGGTCAGCAACGCCTGCAGGTACTGCCCCGGGTGGATCCCCCACTGGTCGGGCAGGGTGTATCCGGAAGGCTCGGTGTCATCGACCAGGAAGCCGGCATCGTGCAGCAGACCCGCACTGCGGCGCAGGTCCCTGCTTTCCGCTTCGCCGCCGTAGACCTCCTGGGACCACCGCCGCAGAGCATCATCGGGAGCCCGGGCCGCCACGAACCCCATCGCCCGCCGGGTGAGCGTCAGGTGGTCGGTGGACTCCTGCCCACCCCGCCGGCCGGCCAAGCGGGCGGGGCTCATACCTTGGCCTGCGGTGACCTTGGCCGTCGATCCGATGGTCGTGGAGTTCTGCAGCGGATCGTCCAGGTCGAGCAGGACCACGTCCCGGCCTGCCTCCGCCAGGAGCAGGGCCGTCGTTGCTCCGACGACGCCGGCGCCGGCGACCACGATGTCGGCTGAGCCCGGCAGCTCGCCTTCCGGCAGTGCTGCGGCACCGTCAGGCAGCGCCCAGAGGGACCGCACGTGCTGGGACGAGCCGAGGATTGGTTGAGTCATGACACCTCCTGGATGCCATGTGATGGTTACCGACACATCAGGAGGAGGACACCCCCTGGGCGGCTGCGGTACCAGGACGTGCGTGTGTGCGGACGTTGCTGTCCGCACACACATCGGCCCGCGGTGCCGAGCACCGCGGGCCGATGTGTGTGTGGGTCAGGTCAGAGGACTTCCTTGGCCTTGTCAGCCACAGCGTCCACGTGTCCGTGCACCGATTCGGGCGCCACGCCCTTCACGGCGTCCGCGGCCTTGTCGATGTTCTCGTCCTGGTCGCCGATCTTCTCCTTGACGGAGTCAACGGCTTCCTTCGCCTTGTTGGTGATGTCGTCGATGCCCATGTCTTCTCCCTGTGCTGTCACCGGTCAGACGACCGGCCCTTGACCGTGAGAGTAGGGATGGCGGATTCCCACTGCGCGGCGGTGACCCGTTCGGACTAGCGCCCTGGCGCTCGCCACTAGCCCACGTGCCACCACTTGCGGGGGCGGGTGCGATATGGATCCTGGTAGCCGCCCCGAGGAGATCGGCCCTTGTCGGCAGTCTCATCGTCGTCGGCATCGGTCTCCTCCACCGCGATCCGCTCCGTGCTGGTGTCGTCGTCACTGTCCTCTTCTTCGGGCTGGGCGTGGCTCTTGCCCTTCAGGGCAGCGTCCTTGCGCGCCGCCCGGACCCCGGCCGCGATGCTGTGCCACATGTGCTCGGGACCCAACGCCTCGATGAATCCCGCGCGGGCCAACACCGACCGGGCGCGGAAGAAGACCCGCACCAGGTAGAGCTCGACGTCCCGTTCCTTCAGCCGTTCGAGCAGAAGCTCGAGCGCGTCGATGCTGGTGGTGTCGAGTTGACTGGTGGCCTCCAGATCCAACACCAGCGCCCGGACGTCCGGGTCGGCGTCGACGCTGTCCAGCACCCGGTCGCAGACTTCGGCGGAGTTGGCCCAGAACAGCGGAGCGTCGAGCCGGATCACCACCACACCGTCGTAGGTACGTCGTTCGGGATGGTCGCGGATACTGCCCCACGCAGCCTTTTCGTCGGGCACTTTCCCCATGACCTCGAGGTCGGCTCGGCTGGATCGGTAGACCAATCCCATGACCGCCAGGCCGACGGCGACCAGAAGGCCGTACAGCGGGCCCAGCAACAGGACGCCGATCATGGCCGCCATCGCCGCATTGAAGTCGTTGCGGCGGATGGATTGGTAACGACGCAGTGCGCTGACGTCCATGAGGCCCCAGACCGCCTGGATCACGATGGCCGACAGCACGGTGCGGGGCAACGGGGCCAGCCACTCGGTCAGGAAGGCGAGGACCAGCAGGACGATGACGGCGCCGAAGACACCGGTCAGCTGGGTATGGCCGCCGGAACGACGGGAGGCGGCGGTCTTGGACAACGATCCGGCGACGCCCATCCCGCCGGAGAAGCCCGACGCCACGTTGGCGACACCGGTGCCGACCAGTTCCTGGTTGGCCTTGATCGAGTAACCCTCTCGCGCGGCGAAGATGCGGGCCGCACTCAGACCTTCGGCCAGGCCGACGAGCGCCATCGCCAGGCCGCCGGTGATGACGGGCGGGATCTGCCCGAGGTCGATGTCCGGCAGTCCTAGCGGCGGCAGACCCTGGGGCACTGCGCCGACGGTCACCACACCCTCGCCACCCCAGTCGAGCTGCCCCGAGAGCACGATCGCTGCCACGAGCACGATCAGTCCCCATGGCACCCGTGGAGCGAACCGGGCGCCCGCGAACAGGATGACCAGTGCAGCGATGCCGATGGCGGCGGTCAGCGGGGTGATCTGACCGAAGGAGCGCAGGATGATGCCCACCCGGCCGATGACGTCACCCGTGACCGACGGCATCCCCAACAACGACGGGATCTCCCCGAGGATGATCAACAGCACCAGGCCGAACACGAATCCGGTGACAATGGGTCGGGACAGGAACTCCGCGGCCCAGCCGAGGCGGGCGACTCCTCCGATCACCAGTCCCAGTCCGGCGCCGAGCGCCAGTGCACTCGTCAGCGCCACGACCTGGGACTCGTCCCCTCCGGAGATGTCAGCGACCAGTGCTCCCGACAGGACCGAAACGGTGGACACCGGACCCACGACCAGGTGC
This sequence comes from uncultured Actinomycetes bacterium, assembly GCA_964631645.1. GTDB lineage: Bacteria > Actinomycetota > Actinomycetes > S36-B12 > CAIWTL01. The sequence continues at coordinate 5,306 of CAZVYU010000075.1, read as the reverse complement.
GGCGACGATCCGAAGAGCGCGTAGGCGATGAGCGCCAAGGGGATCGAGTAGAGACCGACGATCACGGGGACCCCGGCAATCCCCGCGTAGCCCAGGGCCTGCGGGACCGCGAGCGCAGCGACCACGAGGCCGGCGAGGAGGTCGCCGGTCAAGTAGGCCCGTCGATACCGGGGCAACCATCCGATGATGGGAAGGACCGAGGTCCATCGACTCGTGGTCGGCGCCGCCGTCACCGCCTGCTCAGCCACCGTTCACCTACCGTTCACCCCTGGGATGACCGTAGCCGCCGGAGACGGGAGTAGGCGGCCGAACTGCGGATGAACTGTGGGTCGGCCGGGGACGGGTCAGTCGTCGGTTGACGCCGTCGCGGCCAGGTGGTCGGTGATCTGGCGCAGCGATGGGTTGGTCATGGCTGTGCCGTCGGCGAACACCAGGGTGGGGACGGTCTGGTTGCCCCCATTTGCCTGCTCCACCACTTCGGCGGCGCCTGCCACCTGCTCGATGTTCACCTCGTCGAAGGTGATGCCCGCGGACTCCATCTGACGCTTGAGGCGCACGCAGTAACCACACCAGGTGGTCGTGTACATGGTGATGTCAGCCATCGCCGATCACTCCGGTCCCGGACCGAGTTTGATGACGACGAGTCGCTCCTCGGTCATCTCGCGGATGGCCCAACCGGGACCTTCGCGGGTGTTGCCGGAATCGCGCAGACCGCCGTACGGCATGTGGTCGGCGCGCCAGGTGGGCACTTCGTTGATCAGGACACCGCCGTAGTCCAGACCCTGAGCGGCCCACAGGGCGACGTCGATGTCCTTCGTGAAGATGGCCGCCTGCAGTCCGTAGTGCGAGTCGTTGGCCTCGGCCAGAGCAGCATTGACGTCGGTGAAGCCGCGCACCACCACCACGGGGCCGAAGATCTCATGGGCACACACGTCGTCGGTCGGGTCGGCGTCCACCAGGACCGTCGGACGCAGATGACCTTCTTCGGTGACCGTGCCTCCGGTCGCCACCACGGCCCCATTGGCGGTGGCAGCCTCGACCCAGGACTTGACCCGATCGGTCTCGGACCGGGAGATCAGCGCCGAGACCTCGGTGGCGTCGTCCATCGGATCGCCCACCACCAGGGACTCGACCTGCCGCACCAGTTCGGCGACGAATTGGTCCTTGATCGACTCGTCGACCAGGATCCGTTGCGTCGAGATGCACGACTGACCTGCGTGGGCGAAGCCGGCGAGCCGGATCGCAGCCGCCGCCGCCTTCCAATTGCCGTCCGCGCAGATGATCAAGGGCGAGTTGTTGCCCAGTTCCAAGCCGACCCGCTTCCGCGGTGCTGCGGCCCGGATCCCCCAGCCGACCTCCGGCGAGCCGGTGAAGGAGATCAGCGCCACATCAGGATCATTGACCAGCGCATCACCCACGGTTGCCCCACTACCGGGGACCACACTGAGGTACTCCATCGGGAGCCCGGCGTCGAACAACACCCGGGCCAGGTTGAGGGCGGACAGCGGGGTCTGGCTCGCGGGCTTGACGACGACGGCGCAGCCGGCGGCGATCGCCGGTCCGACCTTGTGGGCGACCAGGTTCAGGGGGAAGTTGAACGGGCTGATGGCGCCGACCACCCCGATGGGGACGCGTAGGACCATCCCGAGGTGATCGACTCCGGCCGCGGCAGCGTCCATGGGTACGAGCTCACCGGTGAAGGTCCGAGCTTCGGCCGCACAGAAGGTGAGCGTCGAGATGGCTCGCTGGACCTCGACCCGCGCCTGGCCGATCGGCTTCGCTGCCTCCCTGGCAAGATCACGCGCGACCGCCTCCGCCCGTTCGGACAGGATCAGCGCCGCCCGATCGAGGATGGCGGCGCGTTCGTGGGTGGCCAACGGTGCGTCCGTCATCACCTTCTTGGCGGTGGCCACTGCGGCGACCACGTCCTCGGCCCCGAAGGCGGGAACCGTGGCGATCACGGAATCGTCGAAAGGGGAACGAACATCGCGGCTGTCGGTACCCGCGCTCCAGCGGCCCGCGACGGGGTATTCGGAAGTCATGGCCCCACTCTAGGAGTGGATCCTTGTTCGCGCGGCTCGGGACCGACTAGAACAGGGGCGGGAGGTTCAGATGAAGGCGTCGCAGTGGCCGGTGGACGATGCGGTCCTGCGTGCCTTGCTGGACGCGACCGGCGACGCCTACTACGCGATCCGGACCGCCCCTGATGTGGCGGTGGAGTTCGTCAGCGACGCAGTGCTGACGATCCTCGGTCGACCGGGCACCGACTTCGCCGAGAACCCCGAGCTGTTGAAGGAGACTGTGGACCCAGGTTCCCTGATGGCGGTGCAGGCGCTGCTCGCCACACCGGCGGGCCAGACGGCCGACCTGGACATCGCCTCACGCCACCTCGACGGACATGTCGTGTGGACCCATCACCGCGCTCGGGCCCGACGCAGAGCCGACGGTTCGGTCGTACTGGAAGGGGCGGCGCGGGACATCACAGCTCTCCGCCAGGCGCTCGAAGATCTGCGGAAGTCCGAGGACCGCTACCGGCTCCTGGCGGAGAACACCTCTGACTTCGTCATGCGCACCACGCCGGACCGCATCATCGAGTTCGTCTCGTCGTCGGTCACCCGCGTCCTCGGGTGGGAGCCGGCGGACATGGTTGGTCGGCCCACTGCCGACTTCCTCCATCCGGACGACCAGACCGTCAGCCACGATCTGTCCCAGCGCCTCAACCAGGGCGAGTCGATCTATGTCAATGCCAGGGTCAGGTGCGCTGACGGCGGCTACCGCTGGATGGCCCAGAACGTGCATCCCATCCGCGACGGGACGGGGGCGGTGATCGCCAGGACCAGTGGCTGGCGGGACGTGACTGCCGAGGTGGAAGCCCGGGAGGCGCTGGAGGAATCACAGCGTGCACTGCACTTCTTGGCCACCCATGACCCCTTGACCGGATTGGTGAACCGGCGCGAACTGGTGACCCGGCTCGAGGAACTCCTGGCCGGGTCGGACGCCACGCCGCCCGTGACAACGCTGCTCATCGACCTCGACAACCTGAAGACGATCAACGACACCCACGGCCACGTGGTGGGTGATCGCGTGCTGGCCGACGTTGCCCAGCGGATCCACGACCAGGTCCGGTCCGGCGATGTCGTCGCCCGCATCGGTGGCGACGAGTTCGTGGTTCTGCTGGCCGGCGCCCGACCGCATGATGCGGCGATGCAGGTGGCGGACCGGATCCACGAGGCCATGAGCCGTCCAGTACGAGTCGGCGATGTCCTCGTTGCCACTTCTGTGAGCATCGGGCTGGCCCACGCCGAAGCGGGCGACGACGTCGAAGGTCTTCTGAATCATGCCGACGACGCGCTGTACCAGGCCAAACGAACCGGACGGGCGCGCTCCGAGGTCTCATCCCGGGGCATCCCGCCGACGCCGCTTCGGCCCGACGAACACTCGAGATAGTCGCGGGCCGGTCATCCGCTTGGATCACCCAGTGATTGCCTGCTCATGGATCTCTCTGAGAGGATGCGGAGTGTTTTCCGGTATCACTCTCGGCGTCGCTGCGTCCCTCTGCGCCGGCGTAGCTTTCATGGCGTCTCCCACGAGCGGCTCGTCGCAGATGCCTGCGGACACCCGCGCACAGTTCACGCCGGTGATCCAGGAAGTGCCCTCGCAGCCGCGATGGTTCAAAGGTGACGACGGGCGTTTCCACCTGGAGTACGAGATTTTCCTGACGAGTGTCGTTCCATGGGTGACCGAGGTGAATTCGATCAGTGTGCTTGACGGCAGGGGCCACCGGATCCAGCGCCTGTCGGGAGATCGGCTCAAGTCCGCGATGGGCTTTCCTTGGGACAGCGACAAGCCGAAGAACGCGCTCACTCCGTTCGCATTCAAGCCGGTGTGGATCGATCTGGCATTTCGTAAGCGCCGGTCGGTGCCGCTGCAGGTGAAGCATCGCCTCACCATCACTCTGCCCGATGGGACGCCCGTCGGCCCCGAAGGCAAGCTGACCTATACCTACACATCCTCACGCGCGGCGGTCCAGAACCAAGCAGCGCGCGTGCTCGCATCGCCCGTCCGCGGCGGGCGTTGGGTGACCGTGGTCGGTGCCCACCGGCGCTCATTGCAGGCGATCAACGGCCGGCTGCGCCTGGGGCAGCGATTCGCCGTGGACTATTCGGCTCTCCTCAATGGCAGGGATCGCACGCACCGTGGGAGCGCTTCACGGAATGCCAGCTATTTCAACTACGGCCAACCGCTGCTGGCCGTGGGGGACGGGAAGGTCGTGTCGGTCGTCGACCGCTACCCCGACCAAATCCCCAACGCCGCGAAGCCTGTGCCCCTCGGGGCTGCGGACGGCAACCATGTGATCATCAGACTGGCCAAGGGCGTCTACGCGGGCTACGCGCACGTGAAGCCGGGCTCCATGCGGATTCGGCCGGGGCAGACAGTACGAAAGGGCCAGGTCCTCGGCAAACTCGGGAACTCCGGGAACTCCACTGGACCTCATCTGCACTTCCAGCTCATGGACAGGCCGTCGCTTCTCGATGCGGACGGTCTGCCATTCACCGTCGACCGGTTCCGGTTCTACGGCCGGGTTCCGTCTCTCGAAGAGTTCATCGACGCGGATCGTGAAGGCACGCCAGTGCCCATCAATCGGTCACGGGCAGGCAACCGCCACGCCCAGGGTTTGACCGGGCTCGATGTCGCGACGTTCCGAAAAGCCGGCGCTTCTCACTCCAAATAGTCGCGCAACACCTGGGAACGGCTCGGGTGACGGAGCTTGGACATCGTCTTGGACTCGATCTGACGGATCCGCTCGCGGGTCACGCCGTAGACCTTGCCGATCTCGTCGAGCGTCTTCGGCTGACCGTCGGTCAGACCAAAACGCATACGCACCACTCCGGCCTCGCGATCGGACAGTGTGACGAGCACCTGATCCAGCTGCTCCTGCAGCAAGGTGAAGGACACCGCGTCGGCCGGCACGATGGCTTCGGAGTCCTCGATCAGGTCGCAGAACTCGCTGTCGCCGTCCTAGCCCAGGGGTGTGTGCAGCGAGATCGGCTCACGGCCGTACTTCTGCACCTCGACGATCTTCTCGGGCGTCATGTCGAGTTCTTTGGCCAGTTCCTCGGGAGTGGGCTCACGGCCGAGATCCTGCAGCATCTGCCGTTGCACCCGGGCGAGCTTGTTGATGACCTCGACCATGTGGACCGGGATCCGGATGGTGCGGGCCTGGTCGGCCATGGCGCGCGTGATCGCCTGGCGGATCCACCAGGTGGCGTAGGTGGAGAACTTGTAGCCCTTCTTGTAGTCGAACT
>CAZVYU010000074.1:0-12574 GCA_964631645.1 uncultured Actinomycetes bacterium | reverse complement strand
AGTTCTTCTACTCCAACACCAACTACGTCCTGCTCGGCATGGTGATCGAGAAGGTCACCGGCACGTCCATCGCCGACAACTTCAGCGAGCGGCTGTTCACTCCCCTCAGCATGACGAACACCAGCGTCCCAGGGACCTCCACCGCCCTCCCCGAGCCCTACCTTTCCGGGATCAGTGAGCAGACGAACCCCCTGGGCAAGGTCAAGAACGCCACCAACTGGAATCCCTCGTTCGCCTCGACCGCCGGCGAGGTGATCTCGACCATCGAGGACCTGCACACCTGGGGCGAGGCCCTCGGCACCGGCAAGGGGATCCTCAGCCCCGAGACCCAGCAGCTGCGCGAGGAATCGGTGAACACCACCGTCCCGCCGAACACACCGGAACGTTCGTACGGGATGGGGATCGTGAACACCGCCGGCTGGCTGGGCCACACCGGCGAGATCCCCGGGTACAACACCGTGCTGAACCATAAGCCCGAGACCGGTACGACGATCGTCGTGATGGTGAACAGCGACATCACCAAGGGGCCGCAGAACCAGCAGGTCGCCCCCGCTGTGGCGGCCTTCGAGGCCCTCGCCGGGATCCTGGACCCAGCCGCGGCCGAATCCTCGTCCAGCCCTAGCCCCTAGGAGCTGCCTGGGCCTCCGGTCCGTTACCCACCTGGTCGGTTCCGGCGTCAAATCCGCCCGGGAGTCGACCACTTCGACCACGGACGGGCGGGTGTGGACAACCCGAGCGGGCTCGGCGCCCCGCGAGACACGGTGGCGCATGCCTGCCATCCACTCGGCGACGCGCGCCGCCAACACCCTGCGCGATCACTTCGGCGTCGCACCGTTCACCCGCGCGGATGCCCTGACAGTTGTCTCCGCCCGGACCCTGCGCACCGCCGTGGCCAACGGGACCGTGGTGCGCGTGCGCCACGGGGCCTACGCCGTCGCCGATGACCCGCTGGATCTGGGGCAGTACCGGTGCCGCATCCAGGCAGCACTCGCGGCCCGGCCCGACGCCGTGGCTACGCATGAGTCCGCGCTGGCGCTGCACGGGCTCTCGCTGCCGTGGTTCGGCGCCGCGTGGGGGGATCGACCGGTCTGGTTGAACACGGCTGCGGACCGAGCCAGCCGCTCGGACCTGGTCGTGCGGTCCCGGGCGATGCCCGACCACCACGTCACCCGCACCGAGCACGGTCCAGCGACCACCCCCGGTCGTACCTCGATGGATCTGGCTCGCGTGCTCCCGTTCCGGCTGGCACTGATCGCCGCCGACGAGTGCAGCGCCCTCGCTCTGCTGCAGGGGCAGGACTGGGACGGGGGTCTGGCCGACGCCCGTCGCTATGGACCGCAGTTCCGCCGACTGATGGCGGGTAACGCTGGTCGAGCTACCGACGAACTGCACGAGGTGCTGGCCGACGCGCCGTACCAGCGAGGCCTGGGGGCTGCGCGACGCGTGGCGCGGTGGGTTGATCCCGCTGCCGAGTCACCGGGCGAATCCCTGTCCCGAGCCCAACTCATCGCCGCCGGACTGCCCCGGCCCACGGTCGGGTTCCCGGTGACCGGTGACGACGGTTCGCGCTACTACGCCGACCTCGCTTGGGTCGAGCACGGAGTGTTGGGCGAGGTGGACGGCTATGGCAAGTACGGCGACGACGCTTGGGGTGCGTTCCGCCACGAGAAGCGGCGCGAGGATTCTCTACGAGCTCAGGGATGGTCGGTGGTGCGCTGGACCGTCACGCAGATGCTGCACGAGCCGCACCTGGCCGTCGCTCGGGTGCGTCGGGCACTCGCCGGTCGCTCCACGCCCGCGGTCGGTGGGTGATCTGGTCGCTTCCCGACCCGCTTCGCCTCGCTATGCGACAGTTTCGACCCCGGACCGGCCCGGCTGGGCCTGCCAGGTGCACACACACGCCTCGTTTCCCTCTGGGTCGCCCAGTACCCAGAAGGAGGGGGCGGATTCATCCGTGATCAGAACCCCGCCGGCCGCGATCGTGTCCGCGACCCGCTGTTCGGCGACTTCCGGTGGCACGTTGATGTCCAGGTGGATCCGGTTGCGCTGGGGCCGAGGCTCGTCCATCTGCTGGAACCACACGGTGGGTCCGCGCCCCGACGCATCGACCAGCGCCGGGTCGTCGAACCGGACGTCCTCGCTGCCGTATCCGAGCACTGCCCGCCAGAACGGCCGGATCGTGGCGATCTCCATGGCGTCGATCGCGATGTCGACGTTCTCGCCGAGCAACGGCTGTGGCGCGAACCCCCGCTCTGCGGCCAGCGCGCTGATCGCCCTAGCGAGGTCGACGTCCAGGTCGGTCAAGCCGCCGGCTGAGTGGGTGGTGGTGCGCACGAACAGGGTCGCCGGGTAGCGCACGTCCAAGGAGGCGTGATGCTGATGCTCGTCGCACAGGGCGGCGATGTCGGCGGCTAGCCTCCCGGCGTCGGCGAAGGAGTCACCACGAAAGGCTGTCTCGGCGGCTCCGGCGACGACCTGCCAGTCGGGAAGGTCGTTGTCGATGAACTGGGCAGCGGTAACGCGATCGGCCATGCAATCACGCTAGCCCTCGGCTCGGAGCGACAACAGGGTTCGTCCGCTGCGGCATACGAGCGCTCCCCGCGTTCTGTCCACAGCACTGCTTCCTTCGTGCCGCCGCGCGATGCACCGCTCCCGTAGTGCTGTGTGCAGCACCACTCCCGAGGCGCAGTGCCAAGAGCACCGCTTTCTTGGTGCCCGCGCGCTGGCAGGGATTCCTGCGTGCTGTGCGAAGAGCACCGTGAGTAGGGCCTGGCTGCTCCACGGTCAGCTCCCTGAGTAGGCGCGATACGCGGCCGGCGGCCGCTACTCAGCCACCTGGGGGGCGGGGTCTGCGGTCGCTTCTCAGCCACCTGGGGGCGAGACCGCGGCTGCGACTACTCAGTGGGCTGGGGTTCCAGCGCCTGGTCGGGGGTGATCCAGGGCAGATCCTGGGCCAACGCGACGGCTTCGTAGGTGATCTGGCCGTAGTAGACGTTGAGGCCCTTCTTGAGGTGGTCGTCCTCGAGCAGCGCCACCTTGTAGCCCTTGTCCGCGAGCGCCAGCGTGAACGGCAGGGTCGCGTTGTTCAGCGCGAACGTGCTGGTGCGCGCCACGGCGCCGGGCATGTTGGCGACGCAGTAGTGCACGACGTCGTCGACCACGTAGGTCGGGTCGGCGTGGGTCGTCGCCCGCGAGGTCTCCGCGCAGCCGCCCTGATCGATCGCGACATCCACGATCACGGAGCCGGGCTTCATCTTCTTCACCATGTCGGCGGTGATGAGCTTGGGCGCATCGGCACCCGGAACCAGTACGGCACCGACGACGAGGTCGGCGTCCATGACCTCGCGCTCGATCGTGTCGGTGGTGGAGTAGATGGTCTGCAGCATCGAACCGAACTGCTGGTCGAGCTCGGCCAACCGGTGGATGTTCTTGTCGATCACCGTGACCCAGGCTTCGAGACCCATCGCCATGCGCGCCGCATTGGCGCCGACCACACCGCCTCCCACCACGACGACCTTGGCGGCAGGCACCCCGGGCACCCCGCCGAGCAACTGACCGCGGCCTCCTTGATGCACCTCGAGGCAGTGCGCGCCGGCCTGGATGGACATCCGCCCGGCGACCTCGGACATGGGTGCCAAGAGGGGCAGTCCGCCGTGCTTGTCGGTGACCGTCTCGTAGGCGATGGCGACGCACTTGCTGTCGATCAGACCCTGCGTCTGGACCGTGTCGGGTGCCAGGTGCAGGTAGGTGAAGAGGATCTGGCCCTCGCGCAGCATGGCCGTCTCGACGGGCTGCGGTTCCTTGACCTTCACGATCATGTCGGCGCGTTCGAAGATCTCCTCGGCGGTGTCGACAATCTCGGCGCCGGCCTCTTCGTACATCTCGTTGGTCAGGCCGATGGTCTGAGCGCCGTCGCGCTGGACGATGACCTGGTGCCCGTGTCCGACAAGCTCACGAACGGAGCTGGGGGTCAGACCGATGCGGTACTCGTGGACCTTGATCTCTTTGGGCACGCCGATGAGCATGAGTTCTCCTTGCGGGGCGGACGTTCCCACCGTACGCAGCACGACCGAAGATGGCGCGCTCGTAGCGGAGGGTCTGGCCGCAGTATTCCACGGATTCCGCTGATAGGACTAGTTGTATCGACGGATTCCACGTAGTGCGGCGGATGGTTGTTGGGCGTCCTCCGCCGGTGAACCCGTCGCACTACGCCGGGTGAAACGCTCTACGGGTCCGAGCGTGATGATCAGCCACAACGGGTGCCGTCGGACCAGATGATCGAGTTGTACGGCAGGCGACTCCAGGCGCTGGCGCCCAGAATCCCGGGGTACCTCACGAGCGTCGATCCGTGGCAGGCCTTGTTGGCCATCGGGGGCAGCGCCTTCTCGGGGCGACCGGCAGCCTTGCCGATACGCCGTTCGTAGTGCAGGTAGGTGCCCTTGCACTTGCCGGTGCGTCCCATGGGGCCGAGCAGGGTGTTCGGGGTGACCTGTTGGCCGTCACGCACCATGACCCGCGCGAGGTGGAAGTACAGCGTCACCTGACGCTTGCCGTGGTCGATCCAGACCCAGTTACCGCGGGCCGGATTGCGTCCGCCGGCGGAACAGGTGAGGCCTCTGGCGCCCACGTGGACGATCCCGTAACCGGCGGCGTAGATCGGGTCGGGGACAACGCCCTTGGGTCCGCCCCAACGTTTGCCATTGCGGGGCACCACGTAGAGCGCCGGGTGGCCGCCGCTGGCGCAGCCGCCCCGACGCATGACCGTGGTGCAGTGAAGCGCGGACATCTCGCGGACCGGCAGCCACTCCGGATCGCTGTAGATGGGCTTGGCCCTGGCCCCGACCGCAGCGACTGAGCCGGCGGCGACTGCGGGGCCTGCAGTGCCCGCGGGTGCTGCCGTCGCTAGGGGTGCGCTGACGGCGGAGACGATCAGGGCCGTGGCCGCAGCGGTGACGATCGGGATGCGTGACATGGAATCCTCCCTCGTTGACCCATCGGGAGACGGGCCGCGAATCTGGTCACCCGGTCAGGGAATCACCCGATGGCGCTAGTGGATGACGCAAACGGTGAACCAATGCCTGAATCCACCCGTCTGCTACGTGGCTGAGGCGCCCATGCCGTGGCTGAGGCCTCACGACCAAGCCGATACGGAGGGAAAACCGGGTGGCCCACGCTTGGCGACTCCGCGATGACGAGGTTCGTGAGGCCTCAGTCACGGTCCGACGGGCTGACATGCGAGTTGTCGCCCGTTGGTTCCGGTTTGGTGACTCGCCGGACGGACCGCGGCGCTACCCGGAGTGTGCCTCCCCGATCGACGCGATGGTTCCGCAGCGGCGAGCTGCAGGGCAAACCGCAGACACACCACAGCGATGGTTTTGCGGATGCGTCCCACACGATGCGCCCGGGGGCGCTGGGTCGCTGGACCTGTACGGGGTCGCGCGCTCCCACACGGTCACGGCGAGGTGGGGCAGCGGCTGCCGGGAGGCTTGCCCGGCAGGGGGGAATCGCCTAGATGCTTCGCGGTCCGGCGGCAGGACGGAGTCCCGTCGGCGCGAAAGAGGGCGGTCGACGCTCGGACGGATGACGGGTGTCACATGCGTGCTGTTGGAGCTCAGGCTTGGTACTTCCGCCGCCGTGGGAGGCGGAGCCGCCGACCTCAGTCGTCAAGGCGGATGCGCCCGGCGAAGTCAGCGGCAGTCTTCGAGACCGCTGCGGCGTTCCCGCTTGGCCGTCTTGATCGTGAGTTTGTACGACTCACGAGCGGCACGCTTGTTGGCCTTGCGGGTCTGGCGCTCCTTCACCGAGCGAGCGGCCCTGAGCGCTTCCTTACGGATCTCGCGGGCGCTGCTGACGGTCTGGCGGTACTCCGACTTGACCTGGGCGCACGGCAGAATCTGGCTCTGGACGGGCGGAATGATGTTGGGCTGGGCCGAGGCCGCTGCGGGCACCAACAGCGTGGCGCTCAGGCCGGTGGCCAAAGCCAACGCGATCGTTCGACGCACAGTCAACAACTCCCAGTTCTCGCTTGCTCCCGGGACCGTAGGTGTCTATGTCACCGTTTCACAACGAGAGCATCCGCTATTCGGTGGATAGGGGCTTAGTCACAACACCCTGAGTGAGGTGGTCGACCGACAGTCCTGCTACCTGCGGAATCCGTTGCTGGGAGTCACTATGCGGCCTGTGTCCGGGAGGGGAAGGGCCGAGGGGAGCGGGAAAGCGAAGCTCTGGGTCGGGTGGCGGGGTGGCTGAGGTCGAGGACGCTGCTCGGTCTGGAGTGGTGCGGGGTGCGGGGTGCGGTCCGCACCAACGATCGGGCGTGGCCCTGGGTGCGGGTCGGAGGGGAACTTGGGCTCGATACGGCGCCTGGGGCGCCTACTCAGCCCGCGGCGGTCGGGGGATCTGCTCAGCCGCGGCGGTCGGGAGATTTCAGCCCGCAGCCGGGTCGGTGGGATCGGGGTCAGGGCATGGGGGGACCGGCGACGTCCATGATCGGGCTGATCGCCACGTCATAGCCGTCCTGGGCCGGGACCACGACCCGGTATCGCCCGCCCGGCGGATGGACGCGCAGTTCTCCTCGACGAGGCTGAACGTAGTCGCTGCGCCACAGTCGCCACACGTAGTAGTCGGCCCGCTGGATCTCGACCCGCTGCTGGTTCTGGCCCAGACGGTTGACGCGAATCGCCAGGCCGGCGCCCCGGTCGATCAGATGGACCCGCAGTTTGGGTGTCGGCAGTCCGGTCGGCTCGGCCCGGTACGGAAGGGTGCCGCCCGGGCAACTGCCGTCGGCAAGTCGCATGGTCGTGTAGTACTGACCGCCCTCGGCGACCGTCGCGATGCCCGCGGATTGGGCGTCCGGGGCGAGCAAGGCGTTGCGGGCGGCGGGGTCGGCCAGCCATCCGTCGAACACGTCCTGAGGTCGACCTCCGGACAGACCGGAGGTCGTGGTGATGTCTTCCAAAGGGTCGCAGGCGACGACTGCGTCAGCCGTGTACCAGTCGTCGGCCAACTCGGTCGTTCCCGCGTCGGCGAGCCGATTCGACCACATCGCCGACTGCACTCGCAGCGACTCGAACTGGGTCACCTCGGCCAGGCCTTGTGCGCCTCGGTAGTCGTTGACCAGGTTCAGGAGGATGTCGTCGAACTCGTCGTCGGGCAGGCGGGGCGTGAATCCCTCCACGGACTCGAATGCTATTCCCCGGGTCCCCTCCCAGCCCCGGTGGGCGTTCACGGCTGTGACGACGGCCCGGTAGTAGGAGTCAGGATCGGAGCCGGAGTAGAACGCAGACGCAGGAACGGTCGCGACGAGGACCGCTGCGGCCCCGCCGATCGCGACCATGACTCCCGCGCGCACTGGCTGCCCCCGACATTGGTGGATTCCTTGGGAGTATGACACGCAGGGTGACCACGTGGTTCCGAGTCGAACGGAGATCATCTGGGAGGTGCAACAGCGACCGCTCCGGTGTCGGCCCGGCAGGCGGGTTCTGTGTCCTGAGTAGGCGCGAGAGCGCCGTATCGAAGGGCCCCCTGGTTGATGCCGCAGGTGGTGGTGGGGGCTTCGAAACGCGGCCTGCGGCCGCTACTCAGCCCACTGGGGGATGGGCCCCGCGGTTGTTCAGCCCGCTGGTGGTGGCGGGTCTTGAGCGGCACCCGCGTCCTGAGTAGGCGCGTGAGCGCCGAATCGAAGGGCGCCACCCGTCGCGATGCCCGCTGGGGCTGGGGCTCCGAACACTCCTCGACTCGAGGTTGTTGATCAGTGCTTCCCTTCGCGCTGGTGGCCCTTCTTGGCGCCGGCGGCCAATTCGACGTCGGCTGCGTGGTCCGGGACGTAGGCCTGGGTGTCCTTCGGTGGGCGCAGGTAGCCGGTCGTTGGGGGCCGGTCGGGAAGATCCAACGTCGGCGGGGGGACAGCCGTGTACGGGATGGTGGACAGCAGATGGTCGATGCAGTTGATGCGCGCGCGACGCTTGTCGTCGCTTTCGACGACGTACCACGGGTTGGGCGCGACGTCGGTGTGGACGAACATGTCGTCCTTCGCGCGTGAGTAGTCCTCCCAGCGAGTGATCGACTGCAGATCCATCGGCGACAGTTTCCAGCGACGCATGGGGTCTTCGAGCCGCGAGCGGAAGCGGGCCTCCTGTTCCTCGTCGCTGACTGAGAACCAGTACTTGCGCAGCATGATCCCGTCCTCGGTGAGCATGCGCTCGAAGATCGGTGCCTGATACAGGAAACGGTTGTACTCCTCGCGGGAGCAGAACCCCATGACCCGCTCGACGCCGGCCCGGTTGTACCAGCTGCGGTCGAGCAGGACGATCTCGCCGGCGGCGGGCAGGTGCGAGACATAGCGCTGGAAGTACCACTGCGTCTTCTCGCGCTCGGTGGGAGCCGGTAGTGCGGCGATGCGCGCGATGCGGGGATTCAGGTACTGGGCGACGCGTTTGATCGTGCCGCCCTTGCCCGCGGCGTCGCGGCCCTCGAAGATCACGACCAGCCGAGCCCCGGTGGAGCGCACCCACTCCTGCATCTCGACCAGTTCGGCCTGGAGCCGGAACAACTCCTGCTCGTACAACTTCTTGTTCATCCGCGGTGCCTTGCCTGCGGGCGACTTGGCATCCGGCTTCGACTTCTTTCCCACGATTCGCACGCTACTCGCGGAGGTGCGTCCGCGGCGGGGCGACGGGGAAAGTACCGCGCCCCCGGTGAGCAGGTGTGATGGCGAATGGCCCCCTCCTGGGAGAGAGCCGACGCCGATTGTCCCGCGCTGAGGGACGTCGGAGGTCCCGTTCTGGGACAGGTGCGACGGTTTCTGCTGGATGCGACGGAACCAACTGGTCGCACTTGACCGTTTCGGTCGCCTGCGACCGAAACCGCCCCCCGACGGTGGGATCGGACGGGGTGGGGGTTCGGGTCGACCGACCGCAGCCAGGTGCGACCTCTTCTGCTGGATGCGACCGAACCAACCGGTCGCACTTGACCGTTTCGGTCGCCTGCGACCGAAACCGTCCCCCCACCTCGGGTCGGCCCGACGGTGGGAGTCGGACCGTGGAAGTCGGACGGTGGAGTGGGACGGTGGAAAGGGGCACGCCGCTGGGTTCCGCGCGCCAGAATGCGGGGGTGACGTTCAGGAGTGTCTGGGACCGGACGGCCCCGCCGCGCACGCCGGACGACGCGGCGTTCCTGACCCGGTACGAGTCGTGGAGCCGCTGGTTCATCGTCGGCGCCGCGATCCTCCCGCTGATGGTCCCGCCCAAGAGCGGCAAGGACCTGTCCATCGTGGTGGGGGTGGGGTCGTGGCTGATCTTCCTGGTGGACTACATCGTCCAGACGCGGACCCGGGTGAAGTACCTGAAGTCCCGCAGCGGGATGTTCGACTTCGTCATCGTGGTCCTGACCTCCCCCTGGTATCTGCTGCCAGGCGTCAGCGGTGGTGGCCTGATCGTCATCCTCCGTCTGGCGCGGCTCGTGCGCGTACTCCTGGTAGCGCGCGGAGCCCGACGGTTGATCGAGCGACTGGGCCGGGCGGCACTCGTCGCGGCGGTCGTGGTTCTGCTGTGCTCGCTGGTCGCCTACCGGGTCGAGCAGCCGGTGAACCCGGAGTTCGCCACCTACGGCGACGCCGTGTGGTGGGGCTACGTCACGTTGACCACCGTCGGATACGGCGACGTGGTGCCGATCACCCTCGAGGGGCGGCTGGCCGGAGTGGCGATCATGACGGTCGGGATCGGCCTGCTCGGCGTACTCGCCGGGTCGATGTCGTCGTTCTTCAAGCTGAGCCCCTCGCAGGACAAGAAGGACGACGAGGACGCCAAGAAGGAGCAGACCAAGCGGGGGATCGGCGACCCGTACGATCGCGACGACACCACCGATTCCCTGGCCGAGGCCGCCGGGAAGGGAACCGTAGTCGACGACCCCAGCCAAGGGGCAGCGATCAACGAGTTGTCCAAACAGATCATCGAACTGCGGGAACACGTCAAGGACCTGAACGACCACATCCGCTCCCGCCCCCCGTCGTGAGCATGGTCGATCGGGGCAGTCTTCCGGTGCCCCGATGACGATCCGGGCAGCGTGCGGCTGCCCCGATGACCATGCGGGCAGGCCAAGGGTGCCCCGATCGACGACGGGCCGGACCGCGGTGGCGCCGATACGGTGGACCGCGTGAAGCCACTGGACCCCCGCTTGATGCGGTGGGCACGTTCGACCCGGGTGTTCCTCGTCGCTTCGGTGCTGACCGGGGCGGTCACCACGGCCGCGATCGTCGCGCAGGCGGTGCTTCTGGCGACGGTCATCACGCAGGTCTTCCAGGCCGGAGCGACGCTGTCACAAGTGTGGCCGCAGGTGCAGGGGCTGGCCGCGGTGGTGGTGGTGCGGGCGCTGATGGCGTTCCTGCTGGAGTGGGTGGCGTTCCGTTCCGCAGCCCGCGCGAAGAGTGAACTGCGCATGGCGGTGCTGGAGCACGTCGTGGCCTTGGGCCCGGAGTACCTGGACGGGCGCCGCTCCGGGGAACTGGCCCAACTCACCGGGCGCGGCATCGACGCGCTGGACGCCTACTTCGCGCGCTACCTGCCGCAGTTGGTGCTGGCCGTCATGGTGCCGATCGCGATCATCGCCGTGATCGTCACCGAGGACCTGCTGGCGGCCGTGATCATCGCCCTGACGATCCCGCTGATCCCGATCTTCATGATCTTGGTCGGCCTGTACACGAACAAACAGATCACCCGGCAGTGGCGCACACTGGGCGTGCTCGCCGGGCACTTCCTGGACGTCGTCGCGGGGCTGCCGACGCTGAAGGTGTTCGGGCGGGCGCGCGCCCAGGCGCAGACGTTGCGCGACATCGGCGATCGGTACCGGCGCACCACCATGGGGGTGCTGCGGGTGTCGTTCCTGAGCGCACTCGTGCTGGAGCTGCTCGCCACGTTGAGCGTCGCGATCGTGGCGGTGGCGATCGGGCTGCGCTTGGTCAACGGGACGATGGACCTGTACACCGGGCTGCTGGTCCTGATCCTCGCGCCCGAGGCCTACCTGCCACTGCGGATGGTGGGTGCCCAGTTCCACGCGGCCGCCGACGGTGTGGCCGCCGCCGAGCAGTTGCTGGACATCCTCGACGAGGAGGTCAGCGACCACTCCGCCACGGCGGCGAACCCGGGGCGGCTCGACGGAGCGACGCTGGTGCTGGACGACGTCACGGTGACGTTCCCCGGCCGCAGCCTGCCGGCCGTGGCCGACCTGACGCTGCGCGCCGAACCGGCCACGATCACCGCGCTGGCGGGGGAGTCCGGTGCCGGTAAGTCCACGGCGTTGCGCGTGGCCCTGGGGTTCGTCACGACCGAACACGGCGGCGCGCGGCTCATCCGGGACGGGTCGTTCGACCAGGCGGCCCTGCCCCAGCGGGCGTGGCTCGACCAGTTCGCCTGGCTGCCGCAGGAACCGATCATGCTGGCGGGCACCGTGGCCGACAACATCCGACTCGGCCGCCCGGAGGCTGATGATGCCGAGATTGCTGCCGCGGCGGCTGCCGCGGGCCTGACCGAGCCGGGCTTCCTGGAGCAGCGCCTGTCCGACGGGGGTGCTGGGGTGTCGGCCGGACAGCGGCGGCGCATCGGCCTGGCGCGGATCCTGGTCCGTGATGCCCCGGTGGTGCTGCTCGACGAGCCGAGTGCCGCGCTGGACGAGGACACGGAGGCACTCGTCGTCGCTGCGGTCCGCCGCCTGCGCGCCGCGGGGCGGACCGTGGTGGTCGTGGCCCATCGCCCGGCGCTGCTCGAGGTCGCGGACACTGTGGTCACGCTGGCGCCCCCGGACGCCGACGATCTCATCACCGCCGAACCTGACGACGTCGCGCTGCCGGGCCTGGGCCGATGAGCGCCACGACCGTACAACCGGGCGAACCGGAACTGCTGCCGTCACTGCTGCCCGGCGCACCCGGCAGTCCGTTGCGGCGGGTGTTCCGGGCGGCCCGTCCGGTGGGCGGCCGGTTGCTGCTGGCCGCCTTCCTGGGGGCGTTGGCCATCGGCTCGTCGGTGGGGCTGCTGGCGACCAGTGCCTTCCTGATCAGCAAGGCGTCGCTGCAGCCGCCGATCCTGCACCTGCAGGTGGCGATCGTGGCGGTGCGGGCGTTCGGGATCGGTCGGGGCGTGTTTCGTTACGCCGAGCGGGTCGTGGGTCATGACGCCGCGTTCCGGTCGCTGACCGACCTTCGGATCGCGGTCTACGACCGGCTGGCGGTCGTGGCCCCGGCCGGGCTCGGCGCCTACCGCAGCGGGGATCTGCTGAACCGGCTCGTGGCGGACGTCGATGCGATGCTGGACTTCCACCTGCGGGTGGTCCTGCCGTACGCGGTGGCGTTGCTGGTGGGAACCGGGTCGGTGATCCTGCTGGCTGCGTTCGTGCCGGCGGCGGGGGTGGCGTTGGCGGTGGCGTTGCTGGTCGGCGGGCTGGTGGTCCCGGCGATCACGCTGCGGCTGACCGAACGGACCCAGCGGTTGGTCGCGCCGCAGATGGGTCAACTGACCGCCGAGACGGTGAGTCTGGTCGATGGCGGCGCCGAACTGATCGCGCTCGGTCGCGCCGACGATCTGCT
>CAZVYU010000073.1:0-12705 GCA_964631645.1 uncultured Actinomycetes bacterium | reverse complement strand
GCTTCGACCCCGACGTGAGCGACCAGCACTTCTGGCAGGAGTTCACGATCTCGGTCTTTCCGACCGACCGGATCCTGGACTGCCTGCACAAGATCAAATGGGAGCAGGACGGCTCCCTGACATTCCGTCGGTCGTGCGGCCATGGCATCTGCGGCTCCGACGCCATGCGCATCAACGGCAAGAACCGCTTGGCCTGTAAGACCCTGGTCAAGGACCTCAACACCAAGAAGCCCATCACCGTGGAACCCATCAAGGGCCTCACGGTCGAGAAGGACCTCATCGTCGACATGGAGCCCTTCATGGCGGCGTACCGCAAGGTCAAGCCGTTCCTGATCACGACCGGTCAGGAACCCACCCGGGAACGCCTGCAGTCCGCCGAGGACCGGGCCAAGTTCGACGACACCACCAAGTGCATCCTGTGCGCCGCGTGCACGACGTCCTGTCCGGTCTTCTGGACCGACGAGCAGTACTTCGGCCCTGCTGCGATCGTGAACGCCCACCGGTTCATCTTCGACAGCCGCGACGAGGGCGCCGATGAACGGCTGCAGATCCTGGACACCAGCGAAGGCCCGTGGCGTTGCCGCACGACCTTCAACTGCACTGACGCGTGCCCCCGGGGCATCGAGGTGACCACCGCGATCCAGCAGGTGAAGCGGGCCATGATGTTCGGCGTCGACGACGCCCAGTGACCTGCCGCCTGGGTCCGCTCAGACCGGTTCGGTGCCCCTCACGATGAGGGCGATGGTCGCGTCGTCGACGGGGCCGTCGGACCCGGTCCACTCCCCCACCTGGCGCCGCACCTTGTCCTCGGCCTCCTTGCGTTTGTCCTCCGGCTTCGCCTGAGCAGAGTCCCAGTCGCGCTTCACTTCCCACGCCAGTTCGCGGGTCCGCAGGACCGCTTGCACGCGGTTCATCTGATCGTCGGTCGCCTCGAACCCCCAGACCTGGCGGATCGCCTCCGGGATCTGGAGCCGGTAGTCATGACCGCCCTCGGCAAAGAGCCCCGGCGTCGGCGTCAGCGCATTGAGCATGTCGGTGAACGTGGCGACGAACGTGGTCACCGGCTGCCAGAACGTCCCTCGGGGCGCTCCGATCGGGCGGGTGTCGTCCGGACCCAGCCAGTCGGGCTCCCGCCACAACAGGGGGGCTTCGAACTTCGGGATCGGGTCGTCCCCGTTCTGCAGCAACAGGTACCGCACTTTGGCCCGTTCATCTGCCGGTAGATCGGTCCAGTCCGGGATCCCTCGGGGCAGGAACGTGGCCCCGGGCCCCACCTGCGGGGGCACGTTCTGCGGCCGGCCGCCCCAGAGGGCCTTGCGCCAGTGGGTGAAGGCCGGGGTCCCGACGAACACCGCCGCCTCGATCCCCGCACCTCGGGGTCCGGCGTCGCTCGCGCCGCTGAACATCTCCTCGCTGACCTTGCAGCCCAGCGACTCGCCGAACAGATAGAAGGCCGGGCGTTTGTCCGCCGGCAGCGCCAGCAGCCGCTCGGTGATGCCGTTGACGACCAGCCGGGTCTGACGCGTGCCCATGGCGGTGCGGGTCAACGACAGCGCCGACGGCAGCACCGAGTACTCGATGGCCATGCTGGCGCAGTCGCCCCGGGTGAGGTATTCGTAGGTCTCACACGCGACGTAGTTGACGTAGCCGGAGCCGGTCGGCGAGAACAATGCGATCGCCGACCGCTCGAAGGCCTTCGTGCGGTCCAGCTCTCGCAGCAGGAGTTCCGCGCGCTCCTCTTCGGTGTCAGCGGCGGCCAGACTGGCGTAGACCCGGATCGGCTGCTTGGCCGGCTCTTGCATGACGTCGGAGATGTGTCCGGCGAGCAGGACCGCACTGAGCCAGCGGGTCCCCTCTCGGCTCTGTTTGTCCCACGGGACCCCCGAGGCCGGGCTGCCGGTCACCTCGGGCAGCGACGGTTGGGCGATGTTGGCCGTCTCGACCTCGCTGCCGGCCTTGTTGAGTTGTGACACGACCGCCGACAGCCCCAGCCACGCCACCGAGTACGACACTGCCGTGGCACCGACTCGTCCGAGGGTGCGGTGATCGTCCGCCGCCCCGCCGAGCACGTGGGCGCCCACTCGCGCGAAGGCGGCGCTCAGCATGGATTCGCCCTTGGCCAGACCGAACAACATCCCTCCGGTGGCCACCCCCAGTGCGGCTGCCTTGGGTGGGCTGATGGAGCGGTAACTGTCCTCGAAGTACTGGCCGTCGTCGAGTTCCGAGCCGACGCGGGCGCCACGCGTCTGCGACCAGGCCCCCACCCCGATCCCGGTGGCGACGCCGGCGCCGATCAGGCCCCGTAGCGCCCGCCCGGGAATCGCCTGAGTTGCATGTGACAGCACGCCGGCGGCGGCAGCGGCCGCGGTGCTCCGTGCGATGAGCCGACCGACGGCTCGTCGAGCCGGTTCATCGGGTCGGTGGGCGAGTGCTCGGGTGGCGGCCGCGGCACCTGCTGCGACCGCGGAGTCCATCACCATCCCGGAGGCTGCCTGCCCGAGGGGAAGTCGGTCGGCGAAGGACCGGAGAAAGGAGTTGGCCGACAGACCCCATCCGTAGGTGATCGCGACCCCGATGCCGGTGATCAAGGCCTGGTCCATCGTGCCGCGGGTGAGCAGATTGGGTTGAGTGGACGAACCCGCAGCGTACGCCGCCAGGTAGACCCCGGCGCGGGACGAAGGGTCCAGCACCGCGTCGCTGGTCCGAGGGGTGGCCAGGTCGGCCAGTTCTCCCAGTTGGACCGGGTCCGGTGACGTCAGCTGCGGGTCCGCCATGATCACTCTTCTTCGTCGGCCAGTTCGGCAACCTCGATGTTGCCATCGGCGTCCATGGTGGCGACCGTGTCCGAGATGACCTCGGCTGCGCCGTCCTCACCGCTGATGGCGGTGACGATCTCCTCCGATGCCACCGAGCCGTCGGGGGACTCGACGGTGACCAGATCGTCGACGATCGCGTCGCCGGTCTCCTCGTCGACCGCAGCGATGACGTCCTCGCTCACGATGTCGCCGTCCTCGGTCACCGCTTCGCTGACCTCTTCCACGATGTCGATGGCCGACTCGTCCTGTTCGCTCATTCCTGCTCCTGGGGATCGCGGCCGCCGGGCGACGGCTCACGGCGAACCTATCGCCAAAGACGGCGGGTGGCAGGCCGGAACGGCCGCTTGATCACCCGCCCGCGAGCGAGTCCGCGGACACGGCAGAATGTCCCCCATGCCCCGCGTACTGTCCGGCATTCAGCCGACCGCCGATTCGTTCCACCTCGGCAACTACCTGGGGGCCCTGCGCAACTGGGTGGCCATGCAGGACACCCACGAGTGTTTCTACATGGTGGTCGACCTGCACGCCATCACCGTGCCGGTCGATCCCGAGACGCTGCGGGCGCGGACCCGCTCGTCGTACGCCCAGTTGGTGGCGGCCGGGATCGACCCGCAACGGGCGACTGTCTTCGCCCAGAGCCAGGTGCCGGAACACGCCGAACTCGCCTGGGTCATGCAGTGCCTCACCGGGTTCGGCGAGGCGTCCCGCATGACGCAGTTCAAGGACAAGGCCAGCCGCCAGGGCACCGACACCGCCAGCGTGGGCCTGTTCACCTACCCGATCCTGCAGGCCGCGGACATCCTGGTGTACCGCGCGGACGAGGTGCCGGTGGGCGAGGACCAACGCCAGCACCTGGAGCTCACGCGCGACCTGGCGCAGCGGTTCAACGGCCGGTTCGGGGACACCCTCACCGTCCCCCGCCCGTTCATCGTGAAGGACACCGCCCGCGTGGTGGACCTGCAGGATCCGACCAGCAAGATGAGCAAGTCCCTACCGACTGGATGTGTCTTCCTGCTCGATGACCCCAAGGCGATCGAGAAGAAGCTCAAGCGCGCGGTCACGGACTCGGTGGGCGAGGTGAACTTCGACCCGGAAGGCCAGCCCGGGGTCGCGAACCTGATCACGATCATCGCCGCCCTGTCCGACCGCACTATCGACGACGTGACCGACGAATTCGCGGGTGGCGGGTACGGTCCGCTCAAGGTGGCCGCGGCGGAGCAGGTGGTGGCCTTCGCCCAGCCCTACGCGGCGCGGGTCGCCGAGTTGCTGGCGGACCCGGCCGAACTGGACCGGATCATGGACGCCGGCTCGCAACGAGCTCGCGCTGTGGCCGCGGCCACGGTGTCCGACGTCTACGACCGGGTCGGCTTGCGCCGACCGGTCGCCTGACCGCCACGTCGTGACCGCCTACGCTCGGCTTATGCTCCGAACCGCGGTGAAGTCACGGTGAACCAGATCCTGATCAATCTGGGAATCGTCGTGATCTTCATCCTGATCGGCGGCTTCTTCGCCGCCTCGGAACTGGCGTTGGTCTCGCTGCGCGAGAGCCAGATCGACCACATCGACCAGAAGAACCCGCGCCAGGGAGCCCGACTACGCCGACTGGCCCGCGACCCCAACCGGTTCCTGGCGGCGGTCCAGGTCGGAGTCACCTTGGCCGGCTTCCTGTCGGCCGGGTTCGGCGCGGCGCAGATCGCCCCGGATCTCGCCCCCACCTTCGTGGCCTGGGGTCTGTCACCCGGGCTCGCCGAAACTGTCGCGTTCGTCCTGGTGACGATCGTCATCGCCTACCTGTCGCTGGTACTGGGCGAACTGGTCCCCAAACGGATGGCCCTGCAACGAACCGAAGGTATCGCGGCGCGCACCGCGGGCCTGGTGGACTGGCTCGCGCGGGTGTCGCGCCCCTTCATCTGGCTGTTGTCGGTGTCGACAGACGCGCTGGTCCGACTACTCGGCGGGGATCCGGCGATGGGGCGGGAACGGATGACGCAGGAGGAACTGCGCGGCCTGGTCGCCACACACGACGAACTCACCGAGGACGAACGCGACCTGATCGACGACGTCTTCGCTGCCGGGGAACGGGAACTGCGCGAGGTGATGATCCCCCGCACCGAGGTCGCCTTCCTCCCCGAGGACATGCCGTTGTTCACGGCGGCCGAGAAGGTCGGGAACCAGCCGCACTCGCGCTATCCGGTCATCGGGCGCAACTCCGACGATGTGATCGGTTTCGTCCATGTCCGGGATCTGCTCGATCCGGGCCTGTCCGGCCGGTCGATCCGGGTGGGAGCGCTCGCCCGGCCGGTCCCCCGGATGCCCAGCACCAAACGGGTCATCCCGACGCTGACCGAACTGCGCGACTCCGGTCACCACCTGGCGATCGTGGTCGACGAGTACGGCGGGACCGACGGGATCGTGACCATGGAGGATCTGGTCGAGGAACTGGTGGGCGACATCAGAGACGAGTACGACGCCCCGGAGCGGCCGGATCCACCCACGGGCGCCGTCCCCGTCACCCCACAGCAGATCGATGGTCTGCTCAATCTGGACGACTTCGCCGAGGACTTCGGCACCGAACTGCCGGAAGGGCCGTACGAGACCGTGGCGGGCTACGTGGTCCACCGGCTCGGGCGGCTGCCGCAGGTGGGAGACGCTGTCGAGTGGGCGGGGATCCGGATCACGGTCGACTCGCTCGACGGACGCCGCGCCGACCGGCTCACCGTCACGCCGGTCGAGGTCAGCCGTTCACCCGAACCACAGTGATGTGGTCGATCCGGTGCCCCCGGGGCGGCACCCGGAACGATGTCACGGCGGTCCCCGGCAGCAGCACCCCTACGGTGCACACCACGGCACCGGACCGTTCCTTGTCGCATTCCACGTCGTAGGCCCGACGCAACTGCGCGATCGTGGATCCGACGCCGATGCCCTCCCGGGTCCGCATCCGAGGGCTCTGGATGCTCAGGGCGACCACGTGGCCCGACTTCAGGTCGACATGGAAACCCTGGTGGTAGCGCCACATCCGGTACGGGCCGAACGTGTTGAAGCCGCGTTTGGAGTCCTGTGGTGGGCCCAGGAGCCACCGCACCTCGCGGCCGCTGGCGCCCAGGCGAACCCCGTTCGCACCGGTACCGACGGTGAGGCCGCGTGCGTGATACTGCCTCGGAGCCAACGGCTTACCCTCGCTGCGCACCCGGCGCAGCCCGCCCGACGGAAGCCGCCACGCTCGCGCGAACCGTTTCGGCGCCGTGATCGGGGTCTCCACTCCCCAGCGGGTGATCGTCCCGGTCACGCCTGCCGAACTCAGCGATACCCACCGCATCGGCGCGCCTGTGGTGGCGGTCGCGGAGGTGTGGCCCACACGGATGCGGCGCACAGGCACCCCACTCACGCGGGTGTTGCCCAGGTCGACGGCAGGGTGCACCCCTTTGAGCATGTCCGCGATCGCCGCATGCATCGACGTCAATCCGGCGAATGCGCGGGCCGCCAGCACTGAGCCATCGAAGCGACCGCCATATCCCAGACCACGCGGATCACCGGCCCGCAGTCGCAGCCAGCGATGTCCGAGGGCCCGGGCGTTGCGTCCCAGGGAGTGCCGGAAGCGCGGTCCCCCCTTCAGGTAGATCGCCCCGCGCGTGGCGACGAACTGCACCGGGCCGGTGGTACGCCCGGTCAGGACGCCGGTCGACCCGCGGCGGCCCACATGGATGAGCGCCGAGGATCCGCCCCCCTGCTTCAGTGTCACGGTGAACCCCGGAGTCGACCGGAGCGCCTGGATCATGTCGCGTCGATGCTGGTCGGCCGGACGTTGCTGTGCCACACCCGGGGTCGCGACCAACGCCAGACAGCCTGCGACCATCACGGTCAGCCCTCGCCGCATGACACCTCCGATCAAGGCGCGAGTCTAGGAAGGCCGGAGAGCCGAAGCACTCCGAACGGGAATTCCGGCGTGGCGGACTGCCGCAGGGCGGGCGCGGACGGCGCGACATACTGGGGGCGTGTTGTGGGCGGACATCGATCAGGCGTCGGTGTGCCTCACCGGGTCGCGGGGCGAGTTGGCCGAGGTGCTGGCCGCCGACGTCTACCCCACACTGCACCGCGGGGGCGGAGCGGACCAGGAACAGCGGGTCCGCCTGCACAAGGCTGACGGTGTCGCGGCCGGCCTGACACGCCTCGTCACCACCGCTCCCGACGATCAACTGAGTGACTCGGTGTTGGCGTTGGCCGCGCTGGTGGCGGCCGGCCGATCTGTCGCCCTGGCCGGTCACCTGCGGATCGGGGTCCGGGGCGCGGAGTGGGCGTGGGTGACCCAGCCCGATCGAGAGGATCACCGTCGACTCACGGCGGCCACCCACCAACTCATCCTGGCTGCCGGACCGTTCACACCGATCGCGGTGGATGTCGGGATCCGGTTCGCCGAGAGCGCCGGCGACGAGTTGGCTGCGACGCTGCCGCTCCCTCGGGGACTGACCGGGAGCCCGGATGAGCCCGCCGCATGGAGCTGGGCCGAGCGCGTGCGGTTGCGCCGGGAGACCGGCGGGGCGCGGCTCACGATCCTGTTGGAGCCACCGGAGCGGCGCGGGCCATGGCTGGCCACCTTGGCTCTCGTCGAGGGCGGCACCGGTGAGGTCCACCGACTCCGCGATCGGTTCCAGACACCCCGGCTGAACGATGTGGACGTCGAGACGGTCAGGGACCTGGTGCGGGTCGAACGTGATGCCGCGCGGGAGGTGTCCCGGGCCCCCGGCCTGTTCACCCAGTACTACGCGCGGCTCAAGGACAAGGACCTCCTCCGGTTCCTCGACACCGTCGACGACCTGGCCGCAGCGGGGATCGAAGTGCGCGCCCCGAAGGGCCTGCTCGCCGCCGCGGGACGCCTGCGCACGGCCGTGTCGGTGTCCGGTGCACCCGCCGGCATGACCACGGCGAACCTGCGGCTCACGGCCGTGGCCGACCTGGATGGGCGCCCCTTGGATGCGGCCGAGGTCACGGCGCTGGCTGATGCCCAGTCGCCCTTCGTCCTACTGGGTTCGGACTGGGTGCGCGTGCCTTCCGGGGCGCGGGCGGCAGCGCGCCTGTTGGAGCGGGCGGAGCGCGATCCCATCGCGCCGGTCGACCTGCTCGAGGATGAGTTCCAGGGCTTCGACATCGATGCGGTGGACGTGTCCGGTTGGGTCGGAGCGACGCTGCGCTCCGAGGCACCACTGAAGACGATCGACCCGGTCGGACCACCGCCCGGCCTGCAGGCGACCCTGCGGCCGTATCAGAGGGTTGGATTGACCTGGCTCACCTGGTGCGAGGAGAACGGTCTCGGCGGGATTCTGGCCGACGACATGGGGCTGGGAAAGACCGTGCAGTTGCTCAGCCGGATCCTGGCGGATCATCCGGCGCCGACGCTGGTGGTGTGCCCCACGACCCTGCTCGAGAACTGGCGGCGCGAAGCCGCCCGGTTCGCGCCCGAGCTCAAAGTCGCGATCCATCATGGCAAGGCGCGTGAACTCACCGACAGCCTGGATGCCGATGTCGTGCTCACCACCTATGCCTTGTTGGTCCGGGATCCGGAATTGCGGGAGATCGAGTGGCATCGGGTCATCCTCGACGAGGCGCAGGCGATCAAGAACCCCTCGGCGAAGTCGGCTCAGGCCGCGCGGGCGCTCAAGGCACCACACCGGTTCGCCGTGACCGGGACCCCGGTGGAGAACCACCTCGGCGATCTGTGGTCGCTCATGGCGTTCGCGCAGCCGGGGTTGCTCGGGTCGTTCGCCGGATTCCGGCGGCGCTATCTCAGTGCCGAAGGACGCGCCGACGACCGCAGGGTCGAACGACTGCGGATGGTGGTGTCGCCGTTCCTGTTGCGCCGCTCCAAGCGGGACCGCACGGTGGTCCCGGATCTCCCGGACAAGATCGAGGTACGGCGCGACTGTGCGTTGTCCCGTGAACAGGTGGGCGTCTACGAGGCGGTGGTGCGTCGCCTCGAAGAGGAGGCGAAGACCGCCGACGGGACCAAACGCCGAGGCGTGATCCTGGCCGGGCTGACGCGGCTGAAGCAGGCGTGTGTCCACCCGCAACTGGCGTTGGGGATGCATCAAGAGGGACTGGACCAGTCCAGCGGCAAGGTCGAGGAGCTGTTGGCGATCATCGAGGAGGCGGTCGACGAGGGGGACGCGCTGTTGGTCTTCAGTCAGTACGCCACGTTCCTGCGCCCCCTGGCCGACCTTCTGACGCAGCGCGGTGCGCCGCAGCCCTTGCGGCTGGACGGCTCGATGAGCCGCGACCGCCGCAGCCAGGTGGTCGACCAATTCAGTGCCGCCGACGGTCCCCCGGTACTGCTGGCGTCGTTGAAGGCCGGCGGCACCGGACTGAACCTGGTGCGGGCGAACCACGTCGTACATCTGGATCGCTGGTGGAACCCGGCGATCGAGGACCAGGGCTCCGATCGTGCGTGGCGCATCGGCCAGGCCAAGAATGTCATCGTGCACAACCTGGTGTGCCCAGGGACCGTCGAGGAACGCATCGCGCGCGTCCTGGACAGCAAGCGCGCCACTGCCGGCCAGATCGTCGGCGACGAGGCGACCCCGGCGGTCACGGAGATGTCCGACGCCGACCTGCACGACCTGATCACGTTGGTCCGTGACGAACAGATCTTGCTGCGGAAGGTCTGACGTGCGCCGACTCCATACGCTGTACGCCGAAGCCGGTGGTTTCGAGGTCGATCACCCCGGAATGGCCGAGATCGCCGGGGTGGGCGAGGAATTCCTCGAGAGCGTCGAGGAGCATGTTCTGCCCGGGCCGCTCAGTCGAGGCCGCCCCTATGCCCGCAACGGCGCCATCCGGGAACTGGCCCGCGACGGTGATCGGGTCCAGGCCGACGTGAAGGGCTCCGGGGCCACCTACGACGTGGTGATACTCGGCGTCACCGACACGGGACCGTTCCGGCTGCGGGCGTCGTGTGACTGCCCGTACAGCTGCGCGCCGGGCGACTGGTGCAAACACGCCATCGCAGTGTCGTTCGCCGTGGCCGCGCTGTTGGACGGGCGTGTGGTCGACGAAGGGGGACGCCTCGGTGGCCCGGCGCCCGAGGTCGACCGCGCCGAGCTGGTGCGCGCTGTGGCCGCCCTGAAGACGGAACCGCGGATCGACACCGTGGTGGACGTGGAGCAGATCTTCCGCGAGGCGAACCGGTGGCTGGCGTTTCCGGGGACCGGAGAATGAGGATGGCGAGCCGGACGCTCGAAGCCACCGCGCTCGATCACCCGGACGTTCTTGTGTTGATCGCGGAAGTGCAGGCTGAGTACGAACGCCGGTACGGGGGATCCGGCGGTGACCGGGCGCCGCTGCATCCGGAGCAGTTCGTGCCCCCGGCGGGACGGTTCTTCCTTGTCCGTTCCGAGGGACGCCCGGTGGCCATGGGCGGCTGGCGCCGGGGTGGGCCGGGTGGGCCCGACGACGCGGAGATCAAGCGCATGTATGTGCGCGAGGAGATGCGCGGAAGGGGCATCGCGCGCTCGGTGCTGCGGCGCCTGGAAAGCAGCGCCCGGGCCGATGGAGTGCGGCGGATGGTCCTGACGACGGGCACAGCCCAACCCGAGGCGATCGGGCTCTACACGTCCAGTGGGTACACCACGATCGAGCCGTTCGGCTACTACGCAGCCTCGCCTGATGGGATCCACCTGGCACGGACGCTTGTCCCGGACTCGGTCGGTTAGACCCAGCCGGTGACTCAGACTCCGAACCACACCAGCAGCGCGGCGTGGTCACTCCAGCGGGTGTCCCACGACGACGCCCTCAGCACCTCGGCGCTGGTCGCTCGCTGCGCCAGGCCAGGGGTCGCCCACAGGTAGTCGATGCGCCAACCGGTGTCGTTGTCGAAGGCCCGACCACGCTGGGACCACCAGGTGTAGGGGCCAGGTCCCGCACCACCCAGGAGTCGGCCCACATCAACCCACCCGGCCGACTCCCAGGAGTCCAGCACCGCCCGTTCCTCGGGCAGGAAACCCGACTTACCGATGCGCTGCCGCCACGCCTTCAGATCCTGTTCGGTACGGGCCACGTTCACGTCTCCGGTCACGACCACATGCCCACCGGCGGCCAGCAGTTCCATCATGCGGGCCGTCATCGCTGCCAGGAACGCCATCTTGCGCTCCTGCGGAGGTTCGCCCGCATGGCCCTTCGGGACGTACGCCGACACCACCGTGAGCGGCTCGCCGGCCACCTCGGTTTCCGCCTCGAGCCAGCGGCCATCCCCTGCGAAACCCGGTAGACCCGTGCGCCCCCCCGTCACCGCCCGGCGGCTCAGCACCGCAACGCCGTTGCGGCCGGGGACTTCGCACGGTGCATACACCGCCGCCCACTCCGCGAACCCGGCGGCGGCCAACTCCTGCGTCAACTGGGCGGCGGTCGATCGCACCTCTTGCAGAGTGATCACATCGGCGTGGGTCGACAGCAGTTCGGACAGGCCACCCTTGCGCGCGGCCGCGCGGACGCCGTTCACGTTTGCGGTGACGATTCTCATGACCACGCCGTCACGCTAGGGTGAGCCACCATGTCGACCCCCGCCGCCCTGACCGCCTGGCACGACATCGTGGCGGCCCGTGATCCCGCCGGCCTCACGACGCTGCTGGCCGACGATGTCGTGTTCCACTCCCCGGTCCTCCACCGTCCCGTCCTGGGCCGCGACCTGGTGACCGTGTACCTGACGGGCGCGTTGCACGTGCTGGGGAACGACACCTTCACGTACGTCCGCGAAGTGGTCGACGCCCCGAATGCCGTCCTCGAGTTCACTTCCACAGTGGATGAGGTACACGTCAACGGGGTCGACATGATCACCTGGAACGACGCCGGGCAGATCATCGACTTCACCGTCATGCTGCGCCCGCTGCGTGCGATCGAGCTCGTACGCACCAAGATGGCGGAACTGCTCCAAGCAGCCGGTCCGTCGAGTTGACTCGTCAGGCGGTGGCCATTGCGGCCTGCAGGTTCTCGTCGATCGACGCCAGGAAGTCCTGGGTCGTCTGGTACGGCTGGTCGGGTCCGATCAGCAATGCCAGGTCCTTGGTCATCTTCCCGCTCTCGACCGTTTCGATGCAGACTCGCTCCAACGTCTCGGCGAACTGGGTGACCTCCGGCGTGCCGTCCATCCGGCCGCGGTGCGCCAGCCCTTGGGTCCACGCGAAGATCGACGCGATCGGGTTGGTCGAGGTGGGCTTGCCCTGCTGGTGCTGGCGGTAGTGGCGCGTGACCGTGCCGTGCGCCGCCTCGGCCTCTACGGTCCGGCCGTCGGGGGTCATGAGCACCGAGGTCATCAGACCCAGCGAACCGAACCCCTGGGCCACCGTGTCCGACTGAACGTCGCCGTCGTAGTTCTTGCAGGCCCACACGTAGCCGCCCTCCCACTTCATGGCCGCAGCGACCATGTCGTCGATCAGGCGATGTTCGTAGGTCAGGCCGGCGGCCTCGAACTCATCCTTGAACTCGTTGTCGTAGACCTCGGCGAACAGGTCCTTGAAGCGGCCGTCGTAGGCCTTCAGGATCGTGTTCTTCGTGGACAGGTAGACCGGGTAGTTGCGGGACAGCCCGTAACGCATCGACGCCCGGGCGAAGTCGCGGATCGACTCGTCCAGGTTGTACATGCCCATCGCCACACCGGCGCCGGGGAAGTCGAACACGTCGAACTCCATGGGCGCCGACCCGTCCTTGGGCGTGAACGTCATGGTCAGCGTGCCCTCGCCGGGGACGACGAAGTTGGTGGATCGGTACTGGTCGCCGTAGGCGTGACGGCCGATGACGATCGGCTTCGTCCAGCCCGGCACGAGCCGCGGGACGTTACTGATGATGATGGGTTCGCGGAAGATCACGCCGCCCAGGATGTTGCGGATGGTGCCGTTGGGCGACTTCC
>CAZVYU010000072.1:0-12745 GCA_964631645.1 uncultured Actinomycetes bacterium | reverse complement strand
TACGCGCGTCGGACGCCTATCGCCGCTGTTGATCCGTAGGGTGAACCCGACGGATCACGATGCGCGCGGAGGTGGCCATGTCGGTACCCGGTGGCAAGGACGGCAGACCCGAACCGGCCGGCGATTTTGTTCAAGGCAAACCGCAGCCCATCGGTCAGCCGCCCCCCGCCAACTGGCGTCGCTGGGCGCGGATGACCGCCTGGGGAGTCCTGGCTTTGATGGTGATCCTGTTCATCGTCCGTAACAGCCAGTCCGTGCCCGTCAGTTTTGTCTTCTTCACCGCGACCATCCCCTTGTGGATCGCACTTACCGGCGTGCTCATCATCGGCCTGATCCTCGGCTACCTGGCGGCCTGGTGGGGGGCCCGGCAACGTCGTCGGCGTCGCCGCGAACAAGCGTGACCGACATCGACCCGGTCAGTCTGTCCGCGCTGGAACAGGCAGCCGCCATCCGATCCGGCCGGCTCACCTCCGTCGCGCTGACCGAGATGTACCTGCAGCGGTCCGAGCAGCTCGATGACCAGGTCGGAGCGTTCGCCCACCTCGCTCCGGACCAGGCCCTGGAACAGGCGACGGCGGTGGACGCCGCCCTGGCCGACGGCCGTCTGGGCGCCGACGCGGTCCTGGCCGGGTGCGTCGTACCGGTCAAGGATCTGGACCTGGTGGCCGGTATGCCCTGCTCCTTCGGGTCACGCGCCCTGGCTGGCTTCGTCCCGGACCGTGACGCCGCGTTCGTCAGCCGCATGAGGCAGGCGGGTCTGGTGATCACAGGCAAGACCTCGACACCCGAGTTCGGGCTGCCCGCCTATACCGAGAACGACTTGGGTCACACGGCCCGCACCCCGTGGGACCCGGGCCGATCGGCGGGAGGTTCCAGCGGGGGAGCAGCTGCTGCGGTCGCGAGCGGCCTGGCCAGTGTGGCGCAAGGATCCGACGGTGGCGGCTCCATTCGGATCCCCGCGAGCGTGACCGGACTGGTCGGCATCAAGCCATCACGGGGCCGCGTGAGCGGACTTCCGTTTCCGGACTCCGTCGGAGAACTCAGTGCCATCGGCCCGCTCGGCCGCACAGTGGCCGACGCAGCCGCTCTGCTCGACGTCCTGGCCGGGTCCAGTCCGGCTGACCTCTTCGGTCTTGCGGCTCTGGGGCCCGGCACCTTTCTGGCCGCGACTCGTACCGATCCCGGACCCTTGCGGATCGGTGCGTTCGCCACGCCGATGGTCGTCGACACCGAGGTTCATCCGTCGTGCTTGGCGGCCTACGAGGAAGCGAAGTCACGTCTGGGGGAACTCGGGCACGACGTCGTCGAGATCGAGCCGCCGTTCACTCCGGCCGAGGTGCCCGCGTTCGAGGCCGTGTGGCGCACCGGGGCCGCAGCGATCCCCTTGCTGGCGGAGCAGGAGGACGTCATCACGCCGCTCACACGGCACCTGCGGGAGCGGGGCGGCAAACTCAGTGCGGTTGATCTGGCCGAGGCGGTGGCGCGGATGCGGGGAGCGGCCGTCGCGGCCATCACGGCCACGGCCGAGTACGACGTCCTGCTCACCCCGACGTTGGCGACCCTTCCCCCGCGGGTGGGTCAGCTGCGCGACGACGAGGACCCGGCTGCCGACTTCGAGGCCCAGAAACGGTTCACGCCGTTCACCGCTCCGTTCAATGTCAGCGGGCAGCCGGCGATGAGTATTCCGGTGCATCACACCGCTGACGGTCTGCCCGTGGGTGTCCAGCTGGTGGGCCGTCCGCGCGACGAGGTCACCATCATCGCGCTGGCGGCTCAAGTGGAACGGGTCGTCGACTGGCACACGCGGGTCCCACCACTTCGGGCCCATCGTGGATGAGGCGTTGGCCGATCTTGCGGGTCGCCACGGGGTCGGGGTCGAGTACTGGGACCAACAAGGGGAATGGCACGGGGTGGCCCCCGACACGATCATCGCTGTCCTTGCGGCTCTCGGGGTGGCGGCGGCAGATCCGGACCAGGTGCGGCAGTCGCTTCGTGAGGCGGACCTGCAGGACTGGCGGCGCACTCTGCCGCCGGTCTACGTTCATCGCCAGTCGCGGTCAGGGCGGATCTGGGTGCATGTACCGCACGGCACGCGGGTCACCGCTCACATCGTCACCGAAGAAGGCAAAGCTCGTCCCGCCGACCAACTGGACCACTGGGAGCCTCCGCGGGAGATCGACGGTGCCGCCGTGGGCGAGGCAGTGTTCGAGATCCCGGCCGGAATGCCCCTCGGCTATCACCAATTCCAGGTCCGGACCGGGGACCAGGTGTCGTTCTGTCCGTTGATCGTGACTCCGGACCGCCTGCCCGAGGTGACGCCGGGTTGGGGCCTGATGGTGCAGTTGTACGCCGCGCGGTCCCGTCGATCGTGGGGCATCGGCGATCTGGGGGATCTGGACACCTTGGTGTGCACCACCGCTCGGGCCTCCGGATCCTTCGTGCTGGTCAACCCCCTGCATGCCGCCAGCCCGGTCGATCCCATGGAGCCATCGCCCTACCTTCCGGTCACCCGTCGATTCGCCCATGCGGTGTACCTCGAGCTCGAACCACTCATCGCGGTTGCTCAAGATGCCGGCCAACTCGACGCAGCGGATCTGGCGCAGCTGTCCGAGCTCGCCGGCCGCGCCCGGGCCGCCTGCCAGAACACGATCGACTGGTCCGCCGCGTGGCGCGCCAAGCGGGCGGCGCTGGAACTGCTGTGGGCGACCCGAAACGCGGAGGACGACGCTTTCGCCCAGTACGTCCATGACCAGGGCGTCGCGCTCCAGGACCACGCCCTCTGGTGCGCCATCGCGGACGAGCAGGGGCCGAAGTGGCAGGAGTGGCCCGAGTCGCTGCGCAATGTGCGTTCGGGCGCCGTCACGGGCGAGTTCGCCGCCCGCGAAGAAGCGGTGCTGTTCCACTCGTGGCTGCAGTTCCTCCTCGATCGGCAACTGGCCCAGGTGCAGCGCGACGCCCTCGCCGCGGGCATGAGCATCGGGGTCATGCACGATCTGGCCGTGGGGGTCCACGCCGACGGGTCCGACACCTGGCGGCTGGGTCCCCAACTGGCCGCTGACGTCAGCGTCGGCGCCCCGCCGGACCTGTACAACGCGTTAGGCCAGAACTGGGCCCAGCCGCCGTGGCAGCCGGCCGCGCTGGCCGAGGCGGCGTTCGTCCCCTACCGCGACATGCTGCGGGCGATCCTGCGCCACTGCGGGGGAGTGCGGGTCGATCACATCCTGGGTCTGTACCGGCAGTGGTGGATTCCCGAAGGCCTCGACCCGTCCCAAGGCACCTACGTGTCGGTCGACCACGAGGCCATGGTCGGCATCCTGCTGCTGGAGGCGGAGCGCGCGGGCGCTGTGGTGGTCGGGGAGGACCTGGGGACCGTCGCGCAATGGATCCGGGACGACATGGCCGATCGGGGGATCCTCGGAACCGGGGTCCTATGGTTCGAGCGAGACGACGCGGGGGTGCGTCCGCCCCTGTGGTGGCGCACCGATGCATTGGCCAGTGTGACCGTGCACGATCTGCCTCCGACGGCCGGGTACGTGGCCGGCGAACATATCGCGCTGCGTGAGTCGTTGGGCCTCCTGGCTTCGGCCGCTGAGGCCGACGCGGAGCATGCCCGCGAGATCGAAGAGTGGCGCCGCCTGCTCGTCGGCGAAGGATTCCTGGCTCAAGAGGCAACCACGGTCGACGACTTCGTGGTGGCACTGCATCGTTGTCTGGCCGCGTCCTCGGTGCGCCTGGTGGGCGTCAGCCTGCCCGATCTCACCGGTGACCGGCGTCCTCAGAATCAGCCGGGGACCCACCGGGAGTACCCCAACTGGTGCATGCCGTTGAGCGGGCCGGATGGGCAACCGGTCATGATCGACGATCTCACCGCACTGCCGTTGTGGTCGCAGCTCACGACGATCATGGACCGCTGACCGGTCCGGCCCAGCGACGCGCGGGAGGCCCCGAACGGGTCATCCCAGACAAGACGGGTTGACCCGACTTCGACGCGCTGCGCAGAGTCGAAGGTGGTCCTCTGACGAAGGGAACATCATGGCTCGGATGATGGCGGACTGTCGCCGCTGGCCCAGCGAGACCAACTGCTCGCTGGTCATGATCGGCGAATCGGACGAACTACTCGACGCCGCGGCCGAACATGCCGTCAGCGTGCACGGGCACGAGGATTCTCCGGAGTTCCGTGCGGAACTGCAGAATCTCCTCGAACCGTCGGAGCAGTACGCGCCGGAACGCACGCCCTGACCGGGGGACCCGCCGCGAGCGTGGCGATCAGTGTCCGACCTGGGCAGCCTTCGCCCCCGCGTCGCAGGCGCGAGCGCGCTGCGCCCGCAGTGTCGCGTCGCGGCCTTCCGACACCAGTCGGCGGGCTGAGTGGCTGATGTCCGGGCGCGCCAGGTAGGCGTCGGCCGCTGCCACGGTGTCGTCCTCGATCAGCAGGAACGGGTACAGCAGCATGGTGATGCTCTGCGCCATCTCCGGGGTCCGGGAGGCCCACAGGTCATCCAGCGCGGCGAAGTAACGGTCCCGGTAGGGACGCAGGAGCTCTTCCTGACCGGCCTGGGAGAACCCGCCGAGCGTGGCCTCGAGCAAGGCGTTGGGCAGGTCGTCGTTCGTGACCATCTGGTCCCACGCCTCGGCCTTCGCCTCGGCGGACGGTCGGGCCGCGCGGGCCAGCGCCCGATGGCGTTTGCCCGTGGCCGTGGAGTCGGCGGCGAACTCGGTCTCGATCGCGGCGTCGTCGGCTCGACCGGCCGCGACCAACGACTGCAGCAGCGACCAGCGCAGGTCCGTATCCACGGCCAGACCCGGGAGCACGATGTCGCCCGACAATAAGCCGGCGACCCGGTCCAGGTTGTCGTCGGCTGCGAACGACGAGAACGCCCGGACGAAGGCCAACTGGTGGTCACTGCCGGGATCGCTGGCAGCGGCCGCCTCCCACAGGCACTCGGCCAGGGTGGCGGCGTAACGCTCGCGATTCGCAGGATCGGCGTACTGATCGACAGCCGCCCTGGCCTGCCGCAACGTCGTCTGCACCACTGACACATCGGGTTCCACCACGATGCCCGAACACACGAGTTCGACATAGGCGCCACACGTCATCTCGGCGTCGCGAGTCATGTCCCAGGCCGCTCCCCAGATCAGGGTGCGAGCCAGGGAATCGTCGATCCGGCCGATTCCGGCCACCGCGGTCGCCACCGAGTGATCGTCGAGGCGGATCTTGGCGAACGTCAGGTCGCCGTCGTTGAGCAGCACCAGTTCGGGCACCTTCTCACCGACCAGGGCCGGCACCTCGGTGAGTGCGCCGGTCACGTCGACTTCGACACTGCGCTCGCGGACCAACTGGCCCTGCTGGTCGTGATACAGCCCGACGCAGAGTCGGTGGTCCCGCAGCACGGGCTCCAAACCGGGCGGCATGGCGGGCGGTTCCTGCTGGATGGCGAAACCGGTGATGAACCCATCCTGCGACTCGATCTGCGGACGCAGCAGGTTCACTCCGGACGTCTGCAGCCACTGCCGGGTCCAGTCGGTCAGATCGCGACCGCTGGCAGCCTCGAGGTGGCGCAGCAGGTCCGGCAGCTGGGTGTTGCCCCACGCGTACTCGGCGAAGTAGGCACGCAACCCGGCCAGGAACTCCTCCTCACCGACCCACGCCACCAGCTGTTTCAACGCGCTCGCACCCTTGGCGTAGGTGATCCCGTCGAAGTTGACCCGGACCGCATCGAGGTCGGTCATGTCGGCGGCGATCGGGTGCGTGGACGGCAACTGGTCCTGGCGGTAGGCCCACGCCTTACGGAGCACCGCAAAACTGGTCCACGCATCGGTGTAGCGGGTGGCGGCCACCGAGGCGTAGTGCGAGGCCCACTCGGCGAACGACTCGTTCAGCCACAGATCGTCCCACCACTTCATGGTCACCAGATCGCCGAACCACATGTGGGCCATCTCGTGCAGGATCGTGTTGGCCCGCTGCTCGTACGCGGAGTAGGTGACCCTGCTGCGGAACACGTAGTCCTCGAGGAACGTCACGCAGCCGGCGTTCTCCATGGCTCCGGCATTGAACTCCGGGACGAACAACTGGTCGTACTTGCCGAACGCGTACGGCATCCCGAAGGCTGACTCGAAGAAGGCGAACCCCTGCTTGGTGACCGTCAGGATCTCGTCAGCGTCCAGGTGGTCGGCCAGGCTGCGTCGGCAGAACACACCCAGCGGGTAGGTCCCGTTCGGGCCCGAGTACTCGTCGTCGACCTGGTGGTAAGGCCCCGCCACGAGTGCGGTGATGTAGGTGGACATCCGGGCCGAGGCCGGGAACTCCCAGCGCGCGGTCCCCGCGGCCACCGGCTCAGGTGTCGGGGTCGGTGCGTTCGACACGACTTTCCAGTGGTCCGGGGCCGTCACCGTCAGCTGGAACGTCGCCTTCAGGTCGGGCTGTTCGAAGCAGGCGTACATCCGGCGGGCGTCGGCGGTCTCGAACTGCGTGTACAGGTAGACCTCGTCATCGACGGGGTCGACGAATCGATGCAGGCCCTCGCCGGTGTTCATGTAGGCGCAGTCGGCCTCGACGATCAGGACGTTGTCGCGAGCCAGATCGGTCAGGGGCAGGCGGTTGCCGTCGAACCCGGAGATGTCCACGGGTCGACCGTTGAGGGTGGCCGACCGCACCTCGGGGGCGATCAGGTCGATCCAGGTGTCGGTGCCGGGCTCGGCGGTGAAGACGACCTCCGTGGTGCTGGCGAACCGGTCCGCGCCGGAGGTCAGATCCAGGCTCACGGCGTAGGACGACACCGATACCTGCTCGGCCCGCTCGGCGGCCTCGGCCCGGGTGATGTTGGCGCTGCTCATGTGGACCTCCCCGAGGCATCCTGCCAGAACTGGGCCGGATCAGGGGGCGGTGCCGACGGGAGCGCGTGGGTGCAGCAAGCCGGGGTGGTCGCCCGACAGGCTGCGCCGGATCACCCACCACGACGCAGCGATCACCAGCAGCACGAACGGCCACCCGAGAACCACCCTGGCGACCCCCAGACCGACGACGTTGTCCCCGGCCCACAGCACCCACTGGACCCCCGCGCGAACGACGAACGAGGCCGCCCAGATCCACGAGGCGCGACTGTAGGCGCGCACCAGATCCGGGTCGGCCCGCCACGAGGTCCGCTGCCTCAGCGCGAAGCCGATGACCACCCCCAGCAGCGGCCAGCCGATCAGGATGGAC
The DNA here is from genome assembly GCA_964631645.1 of uncultured Actinomycetes bacterium. GTDB lineage: Bacteria > Actinomycetota > Actinomycetes > S36-B12 > CAIWTL01. The sequence continues at coordinate 5,544 of CAZVYU010000072.1, read as the reverse complement.
AACGCCCACGCCAATGCCGAGACGGCGTTCGCCAACAGGCTCGGTAGGAAGTAGTCGACGGCATTGCCGGTGCGAGCAGCCACGATCGCCGCGACCCCGACGGCCAGCAGCCCGCCCAGGACTCGGACCGGTCGTTCCCGGCGCACGAGGCGGGCCACCGCAAGCGCCGCGGCAGTGGCGATCGCGGCCACCAGCGCCACGGTCAGGGTCTGTCGCGCCAGGACGTAGACCGACGCGAAGACCACGCTGGGGGCGGCGGACTCCAGACCACCCCGCCACCCGCCCAGAAGCCGGTGCAGCGGATTGTCACGGTCGGCCACGGCAAGCACCGGATCCACCTGATCGGGAGCGTCGCCGGGCATGGCGCCATTCTTGTCGTCCGCCGCCCTACCCGCCATTCCCGGACTCAGCCGTCCAGTTGCTTCAGGACGGCTCGCGCGGCATTGGCGCCGATGTCGATCTGGGCGGCGAAGTACTCGTCGTCGAACAACACGTAACTGAGCAGTTCGCGCTGACCCGTTCCCTCACCTAACCCACGCAGGACCCGTTCCAGGGCGAACAGGTCCGACTCCTGCAACCAACTGCGCCACCGCGACAGGCGCTTGCGGGTCATGACGAACTCGGCCAACGCGCCGAGCTCGCCGGGCTGGGGGGCGATGCTGACGGCCCGCACCTCGCGGTAGGGGCGCCCCGAGGTGGACACCGGCGTGAGTCCCTGGGCGATCCAGTCGTTGCGCTGCCGCAGATTGTGCAGGTCCTCGATCATGCGATCGCCGAGCACGGTGTGCAGCACCAACGCCGTGGCATCGGCGACATCCGGCCAGGGTTCGGACGGGTCCGCGGGCGGCTCCGCGGGCGCGTAGTCCGTGGCGTCGGCCGACACCACGATGATCAGATCCGCGCCCAAGGCGACCACCGGCCGCAGCGGGGCGTTCATCCGCACACCACCGTCGATGTACCACCCGGCAGCCGACGCGGGCTGTGACAGCCGCACCGCCGGGAAAGCGACCGGGATCGCCGCCGAAGCCAAGATCGTCTCTGCGCTGAGGGGTCCGTTCGCCACGTCCACCGCCCGGACCGGATCGGCGACTCCGCTCGTGTCCAGGCGGCTGTCGACGAACACCACCGACCGCGCCGTTCCCATGGCGGAGTCGCGTCCCGGCATGCGGGTGGCGACCACCCCGACTGCGGCCACGACTCCCTCGTCGACGTTGCGGGCGAGCCGGTCGCCGTCGAAGACGGTGCGCGACGTCCGCAGCAGCGGCTCGGTATCCAACAGCGCCCGCAGCCCCGGTCCTCGTCCGGCCACGGAGCCCGGAAGCAGTTTCCAACTGTCGCGAAGAACGGACTGGGCGGGATGCCCAAGGATGTCCTTGCGTCCCATCGAGCGCCACACATCGACCAGCCGTCGGCCCGCGCGGTCACTGCCCAGATGTGCGAAGGACCCCCACAGGCTGGCATTGATGGCGCCAGCGCTGGCGCCCAGGAAGATGCTCGGCGCCAGCCCTCGGGACTCGAGTTCGGGGATGATCGTGGCCAGCGCGCCGGCCTGGAACGCGCCCCGGGCCGCGGCTCCGGTCAGGACCACGGCGACGGTGGGAGCAGGCGAGGTCGGCATGAGCCGCAGGGTATCGACAAGCGCCGGGGGAAAGAGCGGGTGACCGGGATCGAACCGGCACCATCAGCTTGGAAGGCTGAGGCTCTACCATTGAGCTACACCCGCGTACCGCCGCACCTCTGACCCGATGCCCCTGATCGGACCCGCTGTGCAACGGGACGAGGGAAGTCTAGTCCACGTCGCGCGCCAGGTTGGCGTGATGTGCGCGGGGCGTAGCGTAGTGGCTAGCGCGCCTGCTTTGGGAGCAGGAGACCGCGGGTTCGAGTCCCGCCGCCCCGACTTCGGGCGGGCCCTGTCGGGCCCGAGAGATCATCGCTCGTCCTGTGGTCCAGTGGCCGGGCAACGCCGCCATCGTCAGATCGGACCCGCGCGGGTAGCATGAGCGCGGGTTGGTGGGCCGCGGAAGCGCACCCGCCGCGAAGAGACCGCCCTACTTGCCCGAATCCGAGGAGAAGCGTGAAGAGCGACGTCGAGAAGTTGTCCGACACCCGCGTGAAGGTGACCGTCGATCTGCCGTTCGACGATCTGGGAGACCAGATCGAGGCTGCCTACTCCCGGATCGCGGGTCAGGTGCAGATCCCCGGCTTCCGCAAGGGCAAGGTGCCGCGCCAGATCATCGACCAGCGCCTCGGCCGTGGGGCCGTCCTGGAAGAGGTGGTCAACTCCGCCGTCCCCGCCGCGTACGACGAGGCCATCACCGCGGCCAAGGTCGTGCCGCTGGGCCAGCCGCAGGTCGAGGTCACGGACATCGTCGACGGCGAGAAGATCGCCTTCACCGCCGAGGTCGACATCCGACCCGACTTCGAACTGCCCGACTACAAGGGCCTGGCGGTGCAGGTCGAGCCGCTCGCCGTGACCGACGAGGACGTCGACGAGCAGGTGGAACTGCTGGCCAAGCGGTTCGGGTCGTACTCCGAGGTCGAGCGGTCCGCCGCCGAGGGTGACGTCCTTCTGATCGATCTGTCGGCAACGGCCGACGGTACTGAGATCGAGGAGCTGGCCCAGCAGGCCATGTCCTACGAAGTCGGCGAGGACGGTGTCGTCCCCGGTCTGGACGAAGCGGTGACGGGGCTCAACGCCGACGAGTCCGCCACGTTCGTCTTCACCCCTGAATTCGGCGAGTACGCCGGCACGCCCATCGACGTCACGGTCAAGGTGGGCGCGGTGCGCGAGCGCATCATGCCCGATATCGACGACGAACTGGCCATGATGGCCTCCGAGTTCGACACGTTGGACGAACTGCGCGACGATCTGCGGGCCCGGCTGGAGCGGGGTCGGCTCATGGAGCGCGGCCAGGAGGCCCGCGAGCTGGTGAACGAGCAGTTGCTCGACTCGGTCGAGATCCCGCTGCCCGAGGGCATCATCACCGCCGAGGTCGACCAGCATTTCGAGAACCACGGTGATTCCGACGAGGGGCACCGGGCCGAGGTCGAGAACGATGCCCGCAAGGCACTCAAGAGCCAGTTCCTGCTCGACCGGATCGCCGAGGTCGAGGACGTGTCGGTGGGTGAGGCGGAACTCAGCCAGTGGCTGATGATGCAGGCACCCCGCTACGGCATGTCACCCGACCAGTTCGCCCAGGCCCTCGTGGAAGCCGACCAGGTGCCCATGGCTGTGGCCGAGGTTCGGCGCGGTAAGGCACTCGCGGTCGTCCTCGAATCGGCGGTCATCACCGACACCGACGGCAACCCGATCGACCTGTCCCAGTTGAACCCGTCGTCGGACATCGAGGCGGCCCTGGCCGAAGCAATGGCGGCCGCCGAGGGTGAAGCCGAGGACGCCGAAGCCGCGGACGAGGCCGAAGGGGCGGCTGAAGTCGTCGCGGAGGAGTCGGACAAGGCCTGAGCGCGGTGGCTGATTGTGCCCACCGCGAAACCTGTGCGGGCCGGGGACTGATCGTCGGACCCGCGCGTTAGGGTCTGTAGCACCACATCAGACCGGTCCGGTCGGGTTCCCCGAACCCCCCGGACCGCTTCAGGCCACGGAGGCTGCACGTGTCTCAGATTCTGACGCCCGCCGCGCGGGGCCGGGAACCCTCAGGGGGCCTCGGCCTGGACGAGTCGGTGTACCAGCGACTTCTGCGTGAGCGGATCATCTTCCTCGGTTCCGTCGTGGAGGATCAGATGGCCAACACCATCGCCGCCCAGATCCTGTTGCTGGCCGCCGAGGACTCCGAGCGCGACATCTTCCTGTACATCAACTCCCCGGGCGGATCGGTGTCCGCGGGCATGGCCATCTACGACACCATGCAGTTCGTCAAGAACGATGTGGCGACCGTGGCCATGGGGCTGGCGGCGTCGATGGGTCAGTTCCTTCTCTCCGCCGGCGAGGCCGGAAAGCGCTACGCCCTGCCCCACGCCCGGATCATGATGCACCAGCCGTCCGGTGGCATCGGGGGCACGGCCTCGGACATCAAGATCCAGGCCGAGCAGATGCTCTACACCAAGAAGAAGATGGCCGAACTCATCGCCGAGCACACCGGCCAGAGCCTCGAGACGATCGAGAACGACTCCGATCGGGACCGGTGGTTCACCGCCGACGAGGCCAAGGAGTACGGATTCGTGGATCACGTCGTGACCAGCGCACGTGACGTGACCGGAGATGGTGGTACCGCATGAACATCCCGACGCCGACCGCGCCCAGCGCGCGCTACATCCTGCCCGAGTTCCGGGAGCGGACGTCCAGCGGTATGGAGCGGGTCAGCAACCCCTACGCCAAGCTGTTCGAGGAGCGGATCATCTTCCTGGGGGTCCAGATCGACGACGCCTCGGCGGACGACGTCATGGCCCAGTTGCTGTGCCTGGAGCAGATGGACACCGAGCGGGACATCTCCGTCTACATCAACTCGCCGGGTGGCTCCTATACCGCCATGACGGCGATCTACGACACGATGCAGTTCGTCAAGCCGCAGATCCAGACCGTGTGCCTGGGTCAGGCCGCGTCGGCAGCTGCGGTGCTGCTGGCCGCGGGAACGCCCGGCAAGCGGTTCGCCCTGCCCCATTCGCGGATCCTGATCCACCAGCCGTACAGCGAGGGCCAGGGCCAAGGCTCCGACATCGAGATCCAGGCCAACGAGATCCTTCGCATGCGCGACGAGATGGAGGGCATCCTTGCCCATCACTCGAAGCAGTCGGTCGAGGACATCCGCCGCGACATCGAGCGGGACAAGATCCTGACCGCTGAGCAGGCCAAGGAGTACGGGATCATCGACCAGGTGATCGCGTCACGGAAAGCGGCTCCGAGCGGAGCCTGACCGACTCATCCGGTAGTCAAACTGTCGGGGGGTCGCACCGCGCGTGGCGCGGTCGGCCGGGGTACGGTCGGACAAAGGCTCGTAGCGCGGGCCGGACCGCCTTTCGGGGCGGTCGTTGGGGAAGGCTCGAGTGAGCCGCGCGTCCTGGGGTGTGGGCACCACAGGCGTTGGATGTTCGGAGGGAGTTCGTCGATGGCGCGGATCGGTGACGGTGGCGACCTCCTGAAGTGTTCGTTCTGTGGCAAGAGCCAGAAGCAGGTCAAGAAGCTCATCGCGGGCCCCGGCGTCTACATCTGCGACGAATGTATCGATCTGTGCAACGAGATCATCGAGGAAGAACTGACCGATGGTGCCAGTTCGTCGATTGACGAATTGCCCAAGCCCAAGGACCTGTACGACTTCCTCGACCAGTACGTCATCGGGCAGGACAACGCCAAGAAGACGCTGTCCGTGGCGGTGTACAACCACTACAAGCGGCTCCAGTTCGGCAAGCCCGATCGTGGCCGCGACGAGCACGTCGAGTTGGCGAAGTCGAACGTTCTGCTGTTGGGTCCCACCGGCTCCGGGAAGACCCTGTTGGCGCAGACGCTCGCCCGGCGCCTGAACGTCCCGTTCGCCATCGCTGACGCCACCGCGCTCACTGAGGCCGGCTACGTCGGCGAGGACGTCGAGA
>CAZVYU010000071.1:325-12791 GCA_964631645.1 uncultured Actinomycetes bacterium | reverse complement strand
TGGTCGCTGGTAAAAATCCCGCCCCCGCTCCTCCCGAACGTCCACGTAATTTGTTTACAGATGTCGGCTACGCAGTCAGCCGTAGCCGACTTCTGTGTTTCTGAGCCCCTGCTATCCCAGGATCGACGCCTCATCAGCGCCCACGAGGGTTGCTCGGCTTGCGCTGCGCGAGCAGCTGTTGTTTCGGCGCACGCCAAGGAAGCCCACACCTGGCGGCGGGGCTGAGAATGACTTGCGGTGAACGGGTTGTGCGGAGGCGAGCGACGGTTAGTCGTCGGGAGGGGCGCGGTTCCCGCTCGACTCGGCGGCGACCCGCTCAATGACGGTTCGCATCACGGTCGGGTGGAATGGTGCGCCGGGGAACTCTTCAACGTCGACGGCGTGAGCGCCCTCGCGGAGGAGCCACGACCGGACTTGTTTGAACCATCCGGCGAGGACGAGGCATAGGTGGGCGAAGTCCCACTTGTCGGCGTGAACCCGGATCGAATGACGTCCCACCCGGTAGTGGTAGGAGTCGACGCTGTTGTACGCCTCCACGAGGTTGCGGCGGAAGTACTTCTTCGCCCACGCCGTCGAACCCCACAACGTCGGCTCGTAGCTGCTGGGAAGGTCGTCGGTCGCCACCGTGAAGGTTGCGCTGCACCCGCACGGCTGGTTGGGGATGCACGCCGACATCGGCACCCGAGCCGGGACGAGGTGGTGGTACTGCGAGTTGACGCAATTGAGCCGAACCCCCTCTACCGCGGTGGGTTGTCCGTGCTCGTTCTTGATGACGCGGGAGGGGGTGGCTGGTCCCCTAAGTCGGATGCTTCCGGCTGTCGTGTAGCCGTGTTGGATGAACGCGTAGGGGCGACGCTTGTCGTACCGCTTCTCTAACTTGGCGAGCTCCTCGGAGGTGGTATTGAGGGGGCGTGCGGGGAGGTCGCGTAGCCCGGTGGGGAGGGCGTCGGTGTAGAAGAAGCCGTCGACGTAGACGACTCCGGGTTCGTTCCACGGATGGAAGGTCTTCTGGTTGGCGGTGAGGGATTTGGTGATCGTCCAGTCGAGGGCGCGTACTGGTTGTTCGAATTTGTCGGCGTCGGGTCCGGTGTAGATGCGGTCTAAGGTGGCGTGGCGACGGTTGGTGGGCATGCCGGTGTCGTTGGCGTAGCGGAAGGTGGTGATACCTGCTTCGGTGCGGCTTGAGCCGCCGAGGGAAATGCCCGGAGGCGACCAACGTGTGCTTGTCGCGTCCTACGGGGAACGATGCGGTGCGGTTCGCGCCTGCTCCGCGATACGAGGAAGCCGCCCCGACGTCTTTCGTGTGGCGGAGTCGCCCGTCCTTTCCGACTTGGGGGAAGTCGGCGTTGCGACGTTTGAAGTCGCCTTCCGCGGTTGGACCCATTCGTTCGGGTTTGCGGCTGCGCTGTTGGCGTCGGCGTTCCCGACGATTCTTCTTCCATGTCTTGTGTTTCGTGGTGAGGCGACGGGTCATCGTCGTGCCGCCTGCGGCTGCGGACTGGTCGGGGTCGGCGACCCACGCGGGGTCCACGTCTGGGGCGCCGCCGTAGGACTGCATGGCGTAGTGGGTTTCGACGACTTCGGAGTCCAACGCCCACTCGGGTGAGTTGGGGATGCCGACGTGTTCCCACAAGGCGGCGAGGATCCGGTTGCCTACCCGTTCGATGTTGATGTCGTCGACGGTGGTGTCGGTGATGATTTCGCCGGTGTCGGCGTCGACGCGCATGTCTCCGACGTGGACGATGCGGCGTTCGGGGGCGTCGTGGTCGAAGGCGGTGGCGATGCGTTCGAAGAGGTACGCCGCCATCCGTTCGGTGACTCGTTCCCGCGATCCGTCGTCCCGCTGCCGGGACAAGCCAAGGTCGTGTTGAGCGGAGGGGTGCAACGCGCGCGCTTCGCTGGAGATGCTGCGCACAAACATCTCGCCGTGGATTGCGGAGGCGATCGCCATCGACACGAGGCTTTCCACCGTCAACAACCGTGGAGCCCCCATGTCCGAGTTCACCATCTCGCGGATGTCGGCGAGAAGCTCGGGATGTTGGGTGAAGAAGTCGTGGAAGAAGCGGGCGGTTGCTTCCACGGTGGGGGCGGAGAAGTTGCCGTTCGGTGTAGCCAACCGTCGCCCCAACTGTGGGGGTCGGGTCATGTGGACTCCCGAGACAAGGTTCGGAACCACTGGGCGCCGGTCGTGGGGTCGACGTGACCTTCGAGGGCGCGGACAAGGCTGCCCCACGCGATGCCCGCCGCCTCGGCAAGGTCGGGGAAAGGAACTCCGGCTACGGCACGGTTCACCATCCACGTCGTCCGCAACCCCGTAATCGACACCTTCGGCGTCACGTGCATTTCACTGGCGGCGCTACCCACAACGCTGCTGAAGTACCGAGGGTCGTCGAACGAAGGGTTGATGATCAACCCGGTCCTGGTGCGCGCCATACGCACCACGGCTGCCCGGTACGGCTTCGCGAGCGGCACGGTTCGGGGTGGGAGCGGTCGTGTCCGCGCCGAACCTCCCGGAAGGTCGACCACCCATCCAAGCCCCGGGGCGATGCGGAAGTCTTCCCACTTGAGCAACGTGAGTTCAGTGGTGCCTGCGCCGCACGCTAAGACGACATTGATGACGACGGTGAGGAGTTCGCGGTATTTGCCTCGGCGCATCGACTTCAACGCGCGCAACATCGCATCGACTTCCGCCGCCGTGTACGGATCCATCCTCTCGGTACGCGCTGTGACGGGAGAACCCTTCGCCCACGCTCCCGCCGGGTTGAACACGCGCCCGTACCGCCGGTAGTAGCGGCGGTCGTGAGCCGGAGCCAACTCCATACGCGCACCCGTCACATACATTTCGACTCGAGCTGGGTCGAACACGACTTCGATCGGCGTGCGCGCCACGTCGAGATGGTCGTCGTGGACGAGGGAACCGACGTATCCGGCGAGGAGCCGCAACGCGCGGGTCAAGTCATGCGTCTTCGGTGGCTCCACCCGCACCACCAACTCGAACACGTAGTTGCGGATCTTCAACCACAAGTCCCGGTCGAGGAAAGTGGGTTGATACTTCAACATCGTCGACCGCATTTCTGGGGTCAATGATGAGATATCGACGGTTGTCGGCAGCTCTGGGCGGAAATTTGTCATGCCTTTCCAAGAGGCGTGAAAATGGGTTCGCCCGACGCGAATAGCCGTCGACTGCAACTGTGGAAACTCCCTTCGGAACAGCATTGGAGACTGCAGAATCAGCTTCGATTGCTTTGCGGTAAACCCGCAGTAGACCCCCATTTCTGCAATCATGTGAGGTATGCCGGAGTGCGGTCACGACGCGTCTACAGCTGTCGCTGCGCTGTGCAACGACTGCCAGACGCAACGGACCACGATTCGCAACAGGTCAGCGGTCCGCTTGTCCCGTCCCCCGGCTCAACGCGCGGGCACCATCACCATCCAGCCCCGCTTCACCCGACAGATCATCAAAGCCAGCGACGCTCTACGGGCAGCCCTCACCAGCGGCGACCCCGATGGCGTGACTGCCGCCGCAACTGCCCTCCTTGCCCGCCTCCGGCACCCCGTCGAAGTGGCACGGGAAGAACTCGTCGAAGAGGACCGCCCGCGGCAGCGTCGAAGCCGACGCGCCTAACACTCCGTTCCGCACGGAGCGCCCACCAGACACACGCACGGGCTGGATTCGTTGAACACCGACCCGACCGTGGTGACACTCGCGAACGACGGGTGGGGCAGCGCGAACACCTCACCGATCAACGTCACCACGATCCCCGCCACAGCACCGACATCCACCAGCGAGAATCCGAGCTGCCACATCGCAGGCGCATCATCAGGAGCACGCGAATCCGAATGCGGCTGCGTGAACCCCAACGCCGACAACAACCCACACTGCCGCTCCGTCAACCGATACGGATCCTGCAACAGCTCATTACCCGGCACTTCGAGGATGAACTGGGTGTCCCCAGCAAGCAGAACCTGGAAGTACGGCGACATCCCCTCCAGCCCGAAATGCTCCGGGTGGCGTACGTCGGCGACGAAGAACTGCCCCGGCTGCAGCAGTGACAGCGTCGCCGACCACCGCCGAACCCACTCCAGTTCCACCTCATCGAACGGCGCCCACGTCGGGACGTCCACCACGGTCGGTTCCACATCAGTTTCGTTGCTCATATTCACAGCCGTTTCAATCAATAACTCCGCGCTTTGCGGAATGCGTTTCCGATAACGCACAGCTCAGCTAAAGGACGTTATTGACGCGCATATTCCCGATAGTGCAGCGGAAATCCAACATTTCGCCGGGGGGATTGAGCGGAAGATGCCGCGTGACTGTCGGACGACGCCGATACCCTAGCCATCAGCCTGTCGAGGGGGTCTATACCGCCGCGGCAACGAAGACGAGACGAGGGAACCCCCGTGGACCAGACCGAACTAGAGAAGCGGCTGTGGGGCGCAGCCAACGCGCTGCGCGGACCCGTCGAACCCGCCGACTTCAAGGCGTACGTCTTCCCGATGCTGTTCTGGAAGTGGCTATCCGACAACTACGAGTGGGAGCACGCCCAAGCAGTCGCCGACTTCGGCGACGACGTGGACCCCGAGGTGGAAGCCGACTACCACCGGTTCGCCATCCCCGACGGCACCCGCTGGGCGGAAGTCACCACCAAGACCGCCAACTTGGGCGCTGCGATCAACAAGGCGCTGGGAGCGATCGAACAAGCCAACCCCGACACCCTCGCAGGCATCTTTGGTGATGTTGCTTGGGGCAACAAGGAACGCCTCCCCGAAACCGCCCTCGTCAACATGCTCAACGAGTTCAACGGGCTCAACTTCAATCCCGACGAAACCCCCCACGACCTCCTCGGCGGCGGCTACGAATACCTGCTCAAGAACTTCGCCGACGAATCCGGGAAGAAGGCTGGCGAGTTCTTTACCCCACGCCAAGTCGTGCGACTCCTCGTCCGCATCCTCGACCCCCAACCCGGCGAAGCCGTGTACGACCCCGCCTCTGGCTCTGGCGGCATGCTCGTCGAAACCATCAACACCGTCCGCGACCACGGCGGCGACACCCGCACCCTCCGCCTCTACGGGCAAGAAGTGAACCTGACCACCAGCGCGATCGCTCGCATGAACTTGTTCCTCCACGACATCGAAGACTTCAAGATCGTCCGCGGAGACACGTTGCGCAAACCCGGGCTCCGCGACTCGGACGGCAAGATCAGCGAATTCGACGTGGTGCTTGCCAATCCGCCGTTCTCGTTGAAGAACTGGGGCTCCGACACGTGGGCAGCCGACCCCCGCTCCTTCTGCGGCGTGCCGCCCGCCACGAACGCCGACATGGCGTGGATCCAACACATGATCACGTCGATGAAACCCGAAACCGGGCGGGTCGGTGTGGTGATGCCTCACGGCGTGCTGTTCCGTGGTGGCGCGGAAGGCAAGATCCGCAAATGCCTCATCGAGAAGGATCAGTTGGAGGCAGTGGTCAGCTTGCCGAACAACCTCTTCTACTCCACGAGCATCCCCGCCTGCCTCCTCATCTTCCGCGCCACGAAACCAGCGGAGCGCAAGGAACACGTCTTGTTCGTGGACGGTTCCGCCAGGTTTTCAAAGGGGCGCAACCAGAACGAAATGACCGACGAAGATGTCGCCATCCTCCTCGAGGCGTATGAAACGGGTGAGGACCCGGACGGCGAGGGTGGGGCGAACGTGCGACTGGTGCCTCACGCGGAGATCGCGTCCAACGGTTGGGATTTGAACGTCGGTAGGTACGTCAAGACCGCCGTCGACGATGAGGTCGACCTGGAGACAGCGTTGGCGGCATACACGGAAGCCCGAGAAGCCCGCATCGCCTCCGAATCCGCGCTGTTCGAACGACTCAAAGCAGCAGGCATCGCCGACTTGGGCGAGGGGAACGACGATGAGTGACGAATGGGCGGAGACGGAACTCGCAAAGGTCGCGCAAGTGCTGATGGGTCAGTCTCCACCCGGAAGCACCTACAACACGCGCGGCGATGGTCTTCCCTTCTTGCAGGGAAGCGCCGAGTTCGGTGAGCACACGCCGACCCCGGTCAAATGGTGTTCGGAGCCCACAAGGATCGCGAAGCAGGGGGACCTACTCGTGAGTGTGAGAGCGCCCGTCGGTGACACCAACTTTGCCGATCAGGAACTTGCCTACGGGCGGGGACTCGCGGTCATCCGTGGCGGTAAAGAGGCGATGACGGCATTCCTGCGACTGGTGGTCCAGCACGGGACGGCTGAGTTGCTGGCTCGTTCGGGTGGCGGGATGTTCTCCAGCATCACGGCAGCGAACCTACGCGGATTCAGGTTCTCGCTTCCTCCGCTTTCGGTTCAGCGGCGGATTGTGGACTTGATGGAACACCTGGACACCCACATCGCAAACCTTGAGAGCGAAGACGAAGCTTCCCGGGAGTTCCGGAGGGCGCTCCTTGCATCCTTGCTCGCACGGGACGCCCTCATCCCAGGCACGTACGACTCGCTGCTCGGACCCGATGAGGAGCTGGACCGGCAAGGACCCAGCAACTCCCTCGAGCAGGCGGCAGATGATGGGTGGGAGGTGACCACGCTTGGGGACATCGCCGACTGGGGGGCAGGTGGCACGCCCAAGGCGGGAGCTCCTGAGTATTACGACGGGGGCACCTTCCCGTGGGCAATCATCGGCGACGTTCAGGACTCTCCCATCCGAGACACCGAGAAACACCTGACCGAGGCGGGCATCAAGAAGATCGGGCACACCGCGCCCGAAGGTTCTGTGCTTGTGACGATGTACGGCACGATCGGTCGAGTCGCTATCACGCGTCGGGAAATGGCAACCAACCAGGCGATTGCCTGGGGGGTGCCCAAGCAAGAGAAGGTCACAGCTGAATTTCTCTTCCATTGGCTTCGCAACCACCAGCCTCAACTGGATGCTCTCGCACGAGGGGCGACGCAGCGAAACATCAATCGCGCAATCCTCAAGTCGCAGACTCTCGCACTTCCTCCGCTCCCGGGGCAGCGGCGAATCGTGGACGTTATGGAGCACCTCGACACACTCAATGCCGGACGGAGCGCCGAAGTCTTGCGGCTACGCAGCTTGCGACGTGATCTCCTTTCGTCGCTTCTGTCACAGCAGACTGACCTTCCCGAGTCCTACGACGATCTACTGGGGGTGGCTTCGTGACCGTGTTCAACGAGTCGCAGACGGTGCAGGGCTGGCTGGTCGAGGAGCTCACCAAACTGGGCTGGGAGCACGCGCCGGGTCACTCGTTGAGCCGGGACGCGATTGACGTGTTGTGTGAGGACTGGGTGGCGGATGCGCTGACCAGGTTGAATTCGGAGATCGCGGAAGACCCGGACCGCCTCGACGAAGTCCTCCCACACCTGCGCACAGCCATCTTGTCCGCTGCCACCGATGGGTTGTTGTCGGCGAATGAAACGCTGACCACGATTCTGCGTGGCGACTACACGCACAAGTACGTCGGCACCGAGCATTACGTTCCGGTCCGGTTCATCGACTACGACAACCCTGAGAACAACCGGTTCTCCGTCTCCGGACCGCTCCCCGATTCCGTCAACCCGATCCTCGACGAGGTCACCTACGGCACCCCCGGCAACGCCCGACGGTTCGATGTCGTGTTGTGGGTGAACGGCATCCCCCTCGTCGTCATCGAAACCAAATCCCCCGTCAAAGCATCCGTGTCGTGGCTGAACGGGGCACGGGACATCGCCAACGTGTATGAGGTAGAGAAGCCCGCCTTCTTCGCCCCCAACGTCCTCGTCGCCGCCACCGAAGGACGGGAGTTCCATTACGGGGCGGTCGGTCAGCCTGCGGAGTCGTGGTTGATGTGGGGCTCGACCCAGGACCCCTACGACATGGACGGACTACCCCGAGTCCAACGCTCCGTTGAACTTCTCCTCACGCCGGAGCGAGTGTTGAGTCTGCTGCGGGACTTCACACTGTTCGAAGAACTCCCCGGCGGCGGCACCCGAAAACTGATCCCGAGGTACCCGCAGGTGGAGGCGGCGGAGGCGATCCACGACCGTGTCCTCGCCGGGGGACGCGGCGGGTTGATTTGGCATTACCAGGGCACCGGCAAGAGTCTGTTGATGGCGTTCGCCGCGTTGATGCTGCTCAACGACGACGAAGTGGGGGGTCCGACCATCGTTGTCGTGCTTGACAGGCTGGATTTGATTGAGCAGATCCAGCGCCAGTTCAAGACCGCCGGACTGCCCCGAGTCACCACGGCAGACACGAAAGAACAACTCCGCCAGGTACTGCGCGACGATCAGCGGGGCATCGTGTTGACGACGATCTTCCGGTTCGAAGACGCCGGAGAACTCAACACCCGCGACAACATCATCGTGTTCGTCGACGAAGCCCACCGCACCCAAGAAGGACGACTCGGCGACGACATGCGCGAAGCGCTGCCCAACGCGCGGTTCTTCGGGCTCACCGGCACGCCGATCTCGGACAAGGAACGCAACACGTTCAAACTCTTCGGTGACCCCAGCGACCCCGGCTACGTGATGAACACGTACACGATGGAACGCTCCATCGCCGACGGCGCCAGCGTCCCCGTCCACGTAGAGACACGGCTGATCGACTTCAACCTCGACGCCGCAGCCCTCGCCGAAGCCGAAACAGCCCTCGCCAATGAAGAAGAGCTGTCTGACGAGGAACGCGATTTCCTGTCCTCCAAAGCCGGACACGTGAAGACGGTGCTGTTGAACCCCGACCGCATCACCGCCGTGTGCGAGGACATCCTCAACCACTACGAAACCAAGATCGGACCGTCGGGGATGAAAGCTCAGGTCGTCGCCTTCGACCGGGAGCTCGTCGTCGCCTACGACCACGAACTCAAACGACTCATCTCCGACCGCGGCTTACCGTACGAGACCGCTGTCGTGATGACGGTCGGCGGCAAAGACGACCCCCAATCGTGGGTGGAGTACGAGCTGGATCGGGCGTTAGAAGCCCATTTGAAGGCGCGGTTCAACGACCCCGACGACCCGCTGACGTTCCTGATCGTGACCGCGAAACTGCTGACCGGTTTCGACGCACCCATCGAACAAGTCCAATACCTGGACCGACCCCTACGTCGCCACACGCTGTTCCAAGCAATCACTCGTACCAACCGGCGGTACACGAACCCGAACACGGGGCAGGAGAAGCACTACGGGCTGATCGTGGACTACATCGGGCTGGGCAACCAGATCGCGCAAGCGTTGAAGGCTGCCGACCCCGACCGGCACGGCAAACGCCCCGTGGACGTGGACGGGCTCGCCGCCGAGTTCGAAGCAGCCATCGCCACGTGCCTGGACCGGTTCACCGACATCGACCGCACCGACTCATCGTTCAAGACGCTGCAAGACGCGTTGGAACGCATCCGAGAGCAGGAAGACCGGGACGCGTTCGCGCGGGACTTCACCGCCGTCGCCACCCTGTTCGAGTTCCTCGACCCCAACCCCGCCACCGAAGCGCACGCCGCCGACTACAAGTGGCTCGCCCAGATCTACGAAGCCTCACGACCCACCCGACCGTCCAACGCGATCCTGTGGCAGCGCCTCGGACCCAAAACCATCGCGATGGTGCACGGGCACATGAGCGGGGTGAAGGTCACCGGCACCGGACTCGAAGAAGTCGTGGTGGACCCCGACGCGATAGAAGCGATGCGGGAACTGGTGGAACAAGGCGAACTTGAACTCGACCCCGGTAGGGACCTCGTTGATGACCCCGTTACCGTCGAAGAGGTGTTGTCGATCATCGACAAACGGGTCCAAGCCCGGCTGCGGGTGCACCCCACCGGGATCTACAAGACCATCGCCGAACAGATCGAACTGCTGCGCCAGCAAGCGATCACTCGCGCCGAAGACTCCGTGGAGTTCTTGAAGAAGGCGTTGGAGCTCGCCCGCACGATGGTGGAAGCAGACCGCCTGGAGGCGGAAGGACGTTCCCACGAAGCCGAAGCCCTCCTTGACCCGAACATTGGGGCGTTGACGCAGATCGTGGAGGAGTACAAACCCGAAGGCGCTCCAGTCGTCGTGTCCGACGTTGCTCGGGACATCGACACAATCGTCAAACAGGTCCGCTTCACCGGATGGTCGGAAACCCAGGAAGGAGACCGCACCGTCCGCAAGGAACTGCGCATCGTGTTGAAGAAGTACGGGCTTCCTGTGACGGGGCAGCCTTTTGACTCCGCTTACGCCTACATCCGCGAAAACTACTAACGGGGAGAAGCAACCATGCCGAACAAGCCCTTCAGCAAACCGAAGCCGGTGTCGCTGAAAGCCCACCCGGAGTACAACGAACGCTGGCTGCAGCAACTCATCGCCGAAGACCCCAGCCTCCTGGGGCTGGGCGATGAGATCGAAGTGCGCGACGTGGAACGCCGCCAACCTCGCGCCGGTCGACTCGACCTTCTGCTGTCAGATGCCAGCACCAACACCCGCTACGAGGTGGAGATCCAGCTCGGCGCGACCGACGAGTCGCACATCATCCGCACGATCGAATACTGGGACCTGGAGAAGAACCGCTACCCGCTCTACGACCACGTAGCCGTCATCGTCGCCGAAGACGTCACCAGCCGCTTCCTCAACGTCATCAGCCTTCTCAACCGAGCCGTGCCCCTCATCGCCATCCAGATGAATGCGTGGGAGGTCGGCGACAGCACCACCATCACCGCAACCAAGGTCTTGGACCTGGTTCCCGCAGCCCCCGACGACGAAGACACCGAACCTGGGCACACCGTCGACCGCAACTACTGGACCCAGCAAGCCTCCGCCGCCAACCTCAAGACCGTCGACAACATGCTCGCCCTAATCCGAGAAGCGACCGGAGACGACCGCCTCGCCTTGAAGTACAACAAGCACTACATCGGGCTCGCTCGTGACGGGATCGCGGACAACTTCATCACCATGCGACCCCGCAAGAGCCAAGCCCACGTCTGGGCGGAAGTTCGCGTTCCACGCAGCGATGAACTCAAAGCCAGGATGGAAGACGCGGGTCTCGACGTGCGTCGGTACGAAACCAGGTGGGGCAACTACCAAATCGCATTCACCGCCCACGACCTCACCGCCAACCGGGCACTGCTCATCGACCTCATCCAACGCGCCTCGGGACTCAAAGCCGACACCCCCGAACTCCAATCCGACACCCCGACGGAATGAAGCCAGCCGCGCCCCGAGAAACAGTGGTCCTCGGATGACGGAGCATGGAGACCCGTACGGTCACGGTGACGTCCCTCGGGGGCTCTGCGAAGCGCTCGGCGTGCCCACTGAGGAGTTCATCTCCACAGTCGGACTGTTCCGTCGCGTTCACGTTCACCACTCCGAGGGAGAGTGGTGGGGTTCGGGAGAGCCGCTCCAGGTACTCATCGGCGTCTCGGGAGACAGCGAAGCGGTTGTGGCGTCTCCTAAGTTCGAATGGTCAGGGCAAGAACTTCTCCTCCACGCCGCGGACCCGGACCCCGCGCAGCGAAACGAGCAACTCGACCGCCAACTGAACGAGATCACCAAGAAGCGCCGCAAGGCATTCCGGTACTGCCGCCAATGCCGCACAGTCACGGCTCCCGAACACCGCAACACAGGACCCGACATCTGCGATTCGTGCGCCGCCCGGAACGGGACCGTGTTCTAACTACCGGTCAAATCGTCCCCCGGTAGGGGTAGGAGGCGACGATACGTGTGGGCGAGCACGCTCGTCCCCACAGTGATCGCACGCAAACCGTTCACCGCCGAGTACTGCGCCAGGCTCGCATGGTGAATCGTCTGGTTACGTCCGTAATCGTTGTCGCGCCCGTTCTGGTATGCCGCGATAGCAGGACCCCAGTCCGCCCGCGCGTAGAGCTGCGCCACGTCCGACTCCGGCGTCGGATCAACCCCACCAGGTGACTTCTTCATCCGATTGATGAAATCCGTCCCCCGCAATTCCCTCGTGAGGTGCGAATCCCACATCGCCGTAACCAGCGCTTGAGCCGCCTCGTGGAAGCCAGCGCGGTAGGCATCGACGGCGCGCAGCAGCAGAATGGCGTGATCGTCCGAGACCCCCTCCAACTCGCTGACGGTCGTCGCCGTGCCCTCGCATCCGTCGAGGACATCGCCCGCGTGGTCGAGCAGAAACTGGGCAACCTGTGAAACGTCATCCTCGACAGCGTCGAGAAGGCTCAACGTGGTCGCGGTGGGGATCGAGTCCGCTGCACCGAAGTGCATGCGCACCGACAGCACGATCAGTCTCATTTGCTCACTCATCGGTACCCCGATGAGGTTCCGGGGTGTCAACAGTTTGAACTCGCGCAGGATCCTTCGAGGAGGATCGGCAAGCTGAGAAATGGCGCGAGCCAACGAACTGCTGTTCAACATCTCCTTGCGAAGCAAAGACGCCCGCTCCGCACTCAGCCCAGCGAATCCGACCTCAATGTTGGGCACCACCAGATCCCTCATCGAGGCTTGAAGTGCGACGAGCCCCTCAGGAGGCGTGACCCACCCG
>CAZVYU010000071.1:0-315 GCA_964631645.1 uncultured Actinomycetes bacterium | reverse complement strand
GGCGCCCGCCCCCGCCTTTCGGGGAAGCCGCGGCAGCCGCACCCAAGACTTCACGGCGGAAACGCGCCAGCGACGCGATGGGTTCCTCTGCCTCATCGTTCTTCCCCACACCAAGCATCTTCGCCCACCGAGTAGTCACCTCTGCGGCGACGCGGCGGTCGTGCCGTGTGGTGAGAACACCATCGGGCGTGTGGTGAGGCGTTTGGCACTACCCGAGAAACCCTTACCCGCGTGGGGCTAGGGACTTATGTGAACTACCCACTCCAGTCTCAGCCTCCCTACCCGGGGGGCTGAGGCAGTTCTCGGGCCGGTCAT
>CAZVYU010000070.1:0-12970 GCA_964631645.1 uncultured Actinomycetes bacterium | reverse complement strand
CGTCCCCCGCCACCAGTGGCGCCGCCGACAACCCCCCGAACACGACGCCGCCTGATCGGCGGACGCCAGCCGCCTGCACGACGGTCAAGGGTTGGCCGCGGTCCGGTATGATCCGACGTGATGCGAGTACCTCCCATCACGCGCCTGTAGCTCAACGGATAGAGCATCTGACTACGGATCAGAAGGTTAGGGGTTCGAATCCCTTCAGGCGCGCTTCATCTGAGCGTGAGAAGCGCACAAAGAAGCCCCCGGGCTCCCTACCTGGTCCGATTCTGGTCCGATGGGGAAGCCGCGGGGGCTTCGTGCACTGCTGGGGCTAGTCGAACGACTTCTCGTGGACATCGGTGAAGATGTCCACCCACCAGAAGATCGACCAGGCATCAATGCCGTGAGAGCGATCATTGCGGTACGGGGTGGAAGCGCACCGACGGTACTCCGTGGACCAGCCGACTTGCCGTACTGAGCCGAGCGGAACCTTGTGGCTGGGCGGTCGTCCGGGGCCCACTACTTGATTCGATCATTTGCTCATGTCGAGCCGGTATCAACTAGTATTTGATGCGGTCATATGAGTTCGCGCCAGATGTATCAAGTAGGAGGCAGGGGTGCCGCGCGGTCGTCCGACAAGAGCCAGCGTCTACGCGAGGCTTGACGCTGCCATGGCCGACCTGCACAGCCGCCTAGGCGGCCTTCCCGCTCCCGCTGAGGCTGGGTTTGTGTGGCGTGACATCTGGCACCTGGAGGCCCATCACTCCACTGCTTTGGAGGGCAACACGCTGGTCATCCGCGAGGTCGAGGCCTTATTGGAGCAGGGGCGGGCTATCGGCGCGAAGCCGCTCAAGGAGTACATGGAGGTCAAGGGCTACGCCGACGCAGCCACCTGGGTCTACAGCCAGGCCCACTTCGGGGAGTCCGGCGGCTCAGGGAACCTCATCTCCCTCACCGAGGTCCGACACATCCACGCCACTGCAATGAGACCGGTGTGGGACGTGGCGCCACATCCCGACGCCAACGACCGTGAAGGCCCTGGGAACTTCCGTGAGCACGACATCCGCCCGTTCCCGGGCGGGATGACGCCGCCCTCTTGGCCTCTGGTGCCGGCACGGACGCAGGACTGGCTTGACCAGGCGAATGGGGCAGCCACGCAACTGCGCGAGGGCCGAGGTAGGACGCCGTTCCCCGAGGTGCTGGCGGTTCTGCACAACGACTTCGAGCAGGTGCATCCGTTCATCGACGGCAACGGCCGCACCGGCCGACTGGCCCTGAACCTGCTGCTCGTCCGTCTCGGCTACCCGCCGATCATCATCATGAAGCGGCAGCGGGACACCTATCTGAAGGCCATGCAGCGCGCCGACGACGGCGATGCCGGACTGCTCGGCGAACTGCTCGCCCGTGCGATGCTCGACAGCCTCAATCGGTTCATCCTGCCCAACGTCGCCGGTCCCGCCCGCTTGGTGCCGTTGGCCGCCCTGGTCGATGACCGGTTCACCGTCACCGCCTTGAGGCAAGCCGCGCAGCGGGGTCGCCTGGAAGCCTTCCAAGGCCCGGATGGACTGTGGCTCAGTAGCCGCAAGGCCGTCGATGAGTACGCCCGCGCGAAGCACTCACGTCGGCGCTAAGTCGCGACCGCAGGCATACGCCACCCGACTTGATGACCACCCGAAGTCCGGGTTCGGAAAGTCGGCGCACTTCGGCTGAGGCTGCATTGGACGGAGATACGAGGGCCACAACGCCATGCCAGCGCGAAGGTCAGCTCGCCACTGATGCGTCAGCGACGTGCGCGCCGGTCTTGTCCTCGCCGGCCTTGCCGCGGACGCACAGCAGCAGGATGATCCCGAGCGGGACCAGGAAGAAGAGGGTGAACCCGGCGACCACGGCGGGAATCCCGGCAGGGGCAGCGTCGCTCACGTTGTCGATTCCACCGGTCGCCAGGATCGCGGTCGGGTCGGTGAGCCCGTGCAGGATCATCGCCGCGATGATGAAGCGGAACGAGCGCATCGTCAGGTACATGAGTGCGCCGAATGCGAACGTGTAGAGCACGGTCGTGCCGACCGTCCTGAGCTCCTGGCCTTGCAGGACGTTGACGCTGTGCGAGAGGGCGAACAGCAAGGAGGAGAGGACGGCCACCGAGAACTCACGTCGGCCGCCCGCGCGCAGCATCTTGACGGCGATGCCGCGGAAGAGCAGTTCCTCGACGTAGCCGACCATGAGCCCGCTGGCCAACACCAGCAGCACGACCGACAGCGCCGGGCCGCCCCAGTTGATGTCCAGGACGCGCAGCGCGACCGGGACGGCTGCGATGAGGGGGCCGAGCCACATCCACCACGATCGGTAAACCGGCTGCCGGCCGTAGATCTCCCGGTTCCAGCCCAGGTATGCCGTGAGGGCCGTGAGCACGACCGCCCCCACAATCAGCGCGAACGTCAAGGAGAAGAAGACGTTCGACAGGCTGTCGAGCAGCTCGCCTTGGGCATCCCCACGGATCTTCCCGGCCACCTGCCCGGCGCCGAGGTAGATCGCGAAGTAGACCACGAGCAGCGCCACAAGCCGCCAGAACCCGCCTTTGTCGAGGAAACCCTTGAGCCCTCGCCGATCCGTCGACTCGTTCACAGTCGGCCCCTTGATCGTTGTCCCCCGCCGGCGAGTCTGGAGAGTGCCCACCGGATGCGAAGCAGAGGGTAGTCGACCCCCGGGGCGCCCGCCGAGAGCGGGAACCCCGGGGGCTCGGAAACCCGGGGACCGGCCCTAGACGTAAGAGTCCGGTAACCCGCTCCCCCTGGTGACGGGCCCGGGCGTGGGTTGAGATGGTCATGCAGCAAGGCAATCGCGATGGCACTACCGAGAACGCAGGAAGGGAGCGTCCTATGAACGACACGGCCACGACCCCCACGGTCACGCCGGCACGCACCCGTCGATGGACCCGTCCCCGAGTGCTGGTTCCGGCGATCTTGGTCATCCTCGGACTGCTCGTGGCGGCGGCGCTCGCCTTCCAGCCGTGGAAACTCGTGCTCGACCAGACCGTCGACGAAGCGCTTCCCGTGGCCGCCGCGGCAGGCGCACCGGTCGCCGGTGCCCCCACCGGGCCCACCACGTTGCGCAGCGGGTCGTTCATCGACCACGAACACGCGACGCAGGGGACTGCCACGATCCTGGAGTTGTCCGACGGCCAACGGATCCTGCGCCTGGAAGACTTCCGCACCAGCAACGGCCCAGATCTGAAGGTCTGGCTCACCGACGCTCCGGTCCTTCCCGGCAATGACGGCTGGTTCGTCTTCGACGATGGCGAGTACCTCGACCTGGGCTCCTTGAAGGGCAACGTGGGCAACCAGAATTACGCCATTCCTGCGGATGTGGACCTGGCCGACTTCCGCAGCATGACCATCTGGTGTGACCGGTTCAACGTGTCGTTCGGCGCCGTGGAACTCACCGCCTGACGCGCACTTACTCCTGCCGGCAGACCAGGTCGGCGAGACCAAGCTCGACGCCGGTTCGCAGCTCCGGGCAGGACTGTGCCGACCGGGTCGCCAAGAACGCCGAGAACGTCATCCGAGGGTGAGGGCAACCACTGTGGCCGTCGCGTAGTCCCCGTCATGGGCGATCGACGCCGACCACGCCGTCCACTCCGAGCGCCGGGCGGCCGCCGCAGCGGCGCCGGTAAGACGAACCAGCGGCCTCCCGTCCTCTGCGGGGAGCACCTCGATCTCGACAAGGGACACGCTGTCGACACCCAGACCGAGCGCCTTGACCGCCGCCTCTTTGGCGGCCCACCGTCCCGCGAGTCGCTGCGCATCCCCCGCGCAGAGAGCCAGTTCGCGCTCCGTGAAGACACGCACAAGGAACGCATCGCCGAGTTGATCGATGGCGGTCGTGATCCGATCGATCCGAACCAGGTCCGTGCCGACGGCTACCTTCATGCGGCCGCGACCCTGCGGCGGGCGGCCACCCGGGGCACCGCAACGACCGGGCGGACGCGTCCCCAGCGCCACGCCAGCACGTACCCACGGTGCAGAGCGATCCCGACGACAAGGGACACGGCCAGTGCGGTCCAGCCGTCGAGCACCTCCAGCACCTGCCAGTGGCTCAGGAAGATCAGCAGCGAGGCCTCAGCGACCAAGGCCATCACCAGGGTCAACCGGCGGGGCAGCCGGAGGCCGGGCACCCACACGAGCGCCAGCAGCATCGCGGGGATCACGACCACACGCGACTCATCGAACGATGACGCCGTCAGTGCGACGATGAGCCCGGTCAGAATCCAGCGCTGCCGGCTGCCGCTCGCGGCCGCGATGGCCCACCCCAACAGCAACAGCCACGCAACGGCCAGGGGCGCGAACAAGCTGCTGGGTCGGGCGTCGGGGACGACGACCTGCGCCAGTGACCACAGCACGACCGCCGCCGCCGCAGGAAGTCCGTACGGGTACCGCTGCCGGAGTCGTTCGACCGCAGGCACCCGCAACCCCAACGCGACCGCGGGCAGGAGCCACAGCAACGCTTCAACGAACCAGTAACGCCAATCCGGCGAATCGGTGGTCGGGCTGGCGATCCAGTTCACCCCGACGACGGCCCACGAGTAGGTCGTCGTCATGGCCGCCAGCACCGCGACCCAGAGCAGTCCCGGGATCAGTGCTCCCGCCGCTGCGCGCCCCATCCGACGCAGGCGATCCGACAGGTCACTGTCGGCCAACTGGAAGCGCGCGAAGTTGTAGCCGACCAGAGCGATCAAGGCGTGCGCACCGCCACGGATGTCCATGGCCCCGGCGTGCGATCCCACGATGAGGACGATCGCCAGGGCGCGCAGCACCACACTGGTCTCGAGGTGACGGCCGGGCCGGCGCCGGCCGAGGGCGCTGCCGGCCAGGTCGGCGATGGTCCGCCGGTGCCAGTCACGAGGGAGCTCACCCAGGACCTCCTCGATCGCGACGGACACCGCCACGTAGCTGAGCGAATCCCCGCCGAGCGCCGCGAAGGTGTCCTGCTTGCCGACCGGTCGCCCGAGGATCGTGGAGTAGGCAGTGCACAACCGCTCGACCGGCGTGCCCGTGGTCGGGATGGCCGGAGCCAGATCCTGGGCCGCGAGCCGTTCCACAGCATCCCGCTGGATCTTCCCGTTGGCACCCCGGGGGAGGGCCTCGACCGGGTGCACGCGGATGGCGTGCGCCGGCAGGCCCGATGCGAGTGCCGCTGTCTTGCGAACGGCACCGGCCGCGTCGGACTCCACCACCACCGACAGCTGCTGGGAGCGGGCGACGCAACGGGCGGTGAAGCCCACGGCAGACAGCGCACCTTCCACTTCGGAGAGACTGATGCGAAGTCCGAAGACCTTGGCGTAGTCGTCGCGCCGACCCACGATCTGCACCAGACCGTCCGGTCGGATCCGGGCGCGGTCACCGGTGGCCAGTTCCTCGACCGTCGCCCCCGAAGCCAGATCTGCCGCCGTCCGTGCGTAGCCCATCATGACGTTCGGTCCGCGGTAGTGAAGATCGCCGATGCCCTCCGCGTCGACGTCGGTCAGCCGGAAGGATCCGCCCGGGATCGCCCGTCCTACGGTGTCCGGGTGGCGGGTCGTCAGGTCCGGGGGTAGGCAGGCCATGCGTGCCGTCGCCTCGGTCGCTCCGTACATCAGCGCCAGCTGCCAGCCGTGCCGTTCTCCCAACTCGGCGAAGTGACGGGCGAGGGCGGGAGCCAGACCTCCGCCCGCGCACGTGAGGAGCCGCAAAGTGGGGATTTCAGCGCCGGTGAACCCCCGACGCTGCAACAAGTCGAACGAATAGGGAACACCCGGCAGGGTGGTCACTCCCCGATCTCGGGCCAAGTGCCAGAAGCCGTCGTCGGTGACGGACAGATCGGTGACGACGAGACTCGCCCCCACCAGCAGATGGCTGTTGATGACCGAGAGGCCGTAACTGTAGGCGGGGCTGAGGGTGGTGATCGTCCGGTCCGATGGGCTCAGTCCGAGGGTCTGCACCACCGCGGCGGCGTTGCTGTCCAGGTTGTGGTGCGACAACCGCACCAGTTTGGGGCTGCCGGTGGACCCCGAGGTGCTCAGCAGCACGGCCAGGTCCGGGTGCAGCGTGTGGGCTGGGTCGTCATGGCGGTGGGTGATGCCGTTCGGCGTGGCGATGGTGTCGGCGTCGTAGCGCTCAGCCAGTGCCTCTGCCCGACAGGGCGGCGCGAGCAGGGCGACATGTCCCGCGCCGCGGCACGCCCGGTAGGTGGAGATGGTGCCGACGCTGGTGTCGGCGGCGATGACCACGAGGCGTCGCCCGCGCCCGATCTGTTCGGCGGCGGCTCCGGTGGCGGAGTCCAGGTCGTCCCAAGTGACTACCCGGTCTGGCAGGAGGAGCGCGGGTCGTTCCCCGTCCGCCGGCGGTGAGTGCAGGGCCACGAGCCTCCCGTCCATCAGTTGGGCGAGGTTAGGCTAACCTAACTGTCTCGCAGGGAGAAAGGCGGACGCGATGCCGAAATGGGTGAGGGCCGGATCGACGGCAGCAGCGGTGGCAGTGCTCCTGACCGGGTGCGCCGGGAGTTCCGAGCAACCGACCGCGGCGGAGTCCACCGCCTCCGAGGATGCCCTGGTCGTCTACGTCGGGCGCAGCGAGGAACTCGTCGGTCCGCTCCTGGAACAGTTCCGCCAGGCCAGCGGGGTCGAGGTCGCCGCACGTTACGGCGACACCGCCGAACTGGCGGCCCAGATGCTCGAGGAGGGCGACCGCACTCCGGCCGATGTGTTCTTCTCCCAGGACGCCGGGGCGCTGCAAGCCGTGTCCGAAGCGGGACTGCTGACCCCCCTTCCGAAGGGCACCCTGAAGAAGGTCCCGGCCACCTATCGCGCGGCCGACGGCGACTGGATCGGTGCGAGCGGACGGGCCCGGGTCCTTGTCTACAACGAGGATCTGGTGCAACCCGACGACATCCCGGACACCGTCGCCGAACTCACCGACGCCCGCTGGAAGGGACAGGTGGGGATCGCCCCGACCAACGCGTCCTTCCAGAGTTTTGTCACCGCCATGCGGGTCACCCAGGGCGACGCAGCCACGCAGAAATGGCTCGACGGTCTGGTCGCCAATGACGTGCAGAGATTCGAGAACAACGTTGCGATCCGTGACGCCGTGGACGCCGGCCAGATCTCGGTGGGCCTGGCCAACCACTACTACTGGTTCGAGAAGGCCGCTGAGGTCGGGGCGGAGAACCTCGCGGTGCAGAACCACTTCATGGCACCGGGCGACCCGGGCACCCTGGTGAACGTCGCCGGGGTGGGCGTCACCGGTGCGGGCGCCGAGAACCCGGATGCCCAGGCGTTCGTGGACTTCCTCTTGGGTGAGCGGGCGCAGGAGTACTTCGCCACCGAGACGTCCGAGTACCCCTTGGTGGCCTCGGTCGAGCGGGCGGAGGGCCTGCCCCCGCTGGCGAAGGTGCAAGGCCCTGACATCAGTCTCGAGCAGCTCGCCGACGTCGCCGGGACCCAGCAGCTGCTGCAACAGGCGGGACTGCTCTGAGCGTCGCAGAACGGACCTCGCGCCGTACCTCCATCGGCCCGCTCCACCTGCTGGGGGCGCTGGCCGCGCTGGTGGCCGTCACCCCACTGCTGTACCTGGTGGTGCGCACCGCGGATGCGGGCTTGGCCACCGTCCTCGACGTCCTGTGGGAGCGCCGAACCCTCGAACTCGCCCTGCGCAGCCTGGGTCTGGCGGCGGCGGTGTCGGCCACCTGTGTCGTGATCGGAGTCCCGGTGGCCTGGTTGATCGCGCGGACCGACATCCCCGGCGGACGCGCGTGGCTCGTCGTCGCCGCGTTGCCACTGGCCATCCCGTCGTATGTGAGCGCCTTCGCCTGGGTGGCCACCTTCCCCGGATTCAGTGGTGCCCCCGCCGCGTGGTTGGTCCTCACGGTGTCCTGTCTGCCCTACGTGGTGCTGCCCGTGACCGCCGTACTGGCTGGCATCGACGGCGGCATGGTCGATGCAGCCCGCAGCCTGGGCGCCGGCCCCATCGGCACGTTCTGGCGCGTCGTCGTGCCTACCGCCGCGCCGGCCGCGATCGCGGGGGCCTTGTTGTCGGCGCTGTACGTGCTCAGTGACTTCGGAGCGGTGTCATTGCTGCGGTTCGACACCTTCACGCGGGCGATCTACACGTCCTACCGCGCCTCCTTCGACCGGACGTCGGCGGCGGTCTTCGCACTCGTGCTGGTGATCCTGGCGTTGATCTTCATCCTGATCGAGCGGCGGTTCCGCGGCCGGCAACGCCGCTGGCGGGTGGGGTCAGGCGCGCCGCGACGCAGCCCCCGGCAACAATTGGGGGGGTGGCGGGCGCCGGCGGTCACCGCGCTCGTCATGCTCTACGGCCTCGCGTTGGCCTTCCCCGCGGCAGTGCTGTTGCGATTGCTCCTGATCGGTTCTCCCGAATGGAATCCCGGCGAGTGGGTGTCCGCGACGCTCAACACCGCGAAGGCGGCGGGGGTGGGGGCGGCGCTGGCGATGGTGCTCGCAGTGCCGGTGGGAGTGCTCGCCGCCCGCTACCGCGACCGCTGGACCCGCTGGGTGGAATCCAGCGCGTTCGTCGGTCACGCGTTGCCGGGTGTGGTGGTGGGGCTGTCCCTGGTCTACCTGGGACTGGCGGTGGTGCCCGCGCTGTACCAGAGCCTTCTGCTTCTGGGGTTCGCTTACGCCGTGCTGTTCCTGTCCAACGCGATCGGGTCCGTGCGGTCAGCCACGGAACGGGTGCCCCCACTGTTGGAGGACGTGGGACGCACACAGGGCATGTCGGCGCCCGCCATGTGGTGGCGGGTGACGCTGCCGCTGACTGCGCCTGGCCTGGCTGCTGGTGCGTTGCTCGTACTCCTGACCGCGATGAAGGAACTCCCGGCCACGCTCATGCTGCGTCCGACCGGGATGGACACGCTCGCGACGGAGTTGTGGACCCGCACCAGCGTCAGTGCGTACGCGGCCGCGGCGCCCTACGCAGTGACCTTGATCGTGCTTGCGGCGATCCCCGCGTTCGTTCTGACTCGGGTGCTCGGCCGGCAGGAGGCACGATGAGTGATATCGAGGTTCGTTCCCTGACAGCTGGATACCCCGGCCATCGCGTTCTGGCCGCCGTGGATCTGAGCGTGCCGAAGGCGGGGGTCACTGCCGTCCTCGGACACAGCGGATGTGGCAAGAGCACGCTGCTGCGGGCAGTCGCCGGGCTGCTGCGCCCGAGCGCGGGAACCATCCGGCTGGGTGACATCACCGTCGTCGGACCCGGCGTGTGGGTCAAGCCCGAACACCGTGCCGTCGGTCTGGTGCCGCAGGAAGGTGGGCTGTTCCCGCACCTCGACGTCGCCGGCAATGTCGGTTTCGGGTTGGCCGGTTCGCGCCGGGAGCGCACCCGGCGCATCGATGAGTTGCTGGACATGGTCGGGCTGCCGGGCACTGGCTCGCTACGTCCCCACGAGCTGAGCGGCGGCATGCAGCAACGGGTGGCCGTGGCACGGGCGCTGGCGCGCAGACCGCGGATCGTGCTGCTCGACGAGCCGTTCTCCGCATTGGACGCGGGCCTGCGTGACCAAGTGCGGAGCGAGGTACTCGCGGCCATCAAGGCTGACGGCGCCACGGCACTGCTGGTCACCCACGATCAGGACGAGGCCCTGAGTGTTGCTGACCGGGTCGCGGTGATGAGGGATGGTCGGATCGTCCAGCATGGGACGCCGCTCGACCTGTATCGCGATCCCGTCGACGTGGGTGTCGGACAGTTCGTCGGTGAGGCGACGATTCTGCCGGCCACCTTCGTGGGCGACGAACTGTCCGACTGCGTCCTCGGCCGGGTGCCGGTGCGGGTCCCCACGGCGGTCCCGCCGGAACGAGGATCGAAGGGTCACCTGTTGGTCCGCCCCGAGGAGGTTCAGTTGGGTGCTCCGGACCGTACGTCGCGCTGGACGGCCGTTGCCGTGCAGTACCACGGTCACGACTGCCTCATCGAGTTGGAGTCCGTCGACAGTCCGCACCCCTTGGCGGCGCGGGTACTCGGTCCGGCAACGGTGCGGCCGGGCAACCGCGTCGGATTCACCCTGGCCGCGCCGCCGTTGTTCCTCCCCGACCGGCCGTGAGCCGGTACTCACTCCGAGCGCTTGCGCTCCAGGTACTTCCGCCCGATGCCCAGGTACCCGGTGATGAAGGAGAACACCAGCAGGAGCGTGACGATCACGAAGTCGTCACCCGCCAGCAGGAACGCTGCCACGATCGCCGCCAGCAGCGAGATGACGAGAGCGACCACGCCTGCCGGATGGCCCCGCTGCCGGACTGAGTCGGCCGCCAGCCCCAGCGCACTACCCACCATCAGGGCAAGGAAGAAGGGCACCGCTGCGTCCGCACTCCCGGTCAGCGGCCCTGGCGCAAGCCGACCCAGGAATCAGCCATGCGCTGCGACTGCCCGGGAGTGAACTCGTACATGCAGGAGTCGTACGTGTAATCCATGAAGTTGTGGATCGGGTCGAGCCCGGTCCCGACACATGTATTGCGACCCGTCGGACATTCGTAGGCCGCGGACTTCTCCGAGGCCGTGTCGGCGACGTAGTCGCCGTTCTTGGAACAGCCGCCCTGGAACGTGTGGTACAGCCCGAGCCAGTGGCCGACCTCGTGGGTCGCCGTGTCCCCACCGTCGTATTGACCGGCGAAGTCGGTGCGACCGGACAGGGACCCGGTGTGCATCACGACGCCGTCCATGGCCGCGGCTCGGGTGTAGTCGCCGGGGAACGTCGCCCAGCCGAGCAGATCATCGCCCAGCGTGGTGACGTACAGGTTCAGGTCGTCGGCCGAGCCCCGACGCAGGGACGTCTTCATGGCCTTCTCGGCAGTGGATCCCGGGATCAGGTTCGCCCACGCGGTGTTGCGCGTGGTGTCGATGGCGGCGATCGAGAACGTGAAAGCCGTCGCCGGTCCGGCGGTACCCGTCACCGACTGCCGGGACTTCCCGGCGTAGGCGTCGTTCAGGATCGATACCTGCTTCTGGGCCTCCGATGTGGTGGGTGCCGGGGTCGAGCCATCGTCGATCAGATGCACGTAGACGGGGATCGCCACCGAGCCCGGCGCGAGCGTGACCTTGTCCGAGCCCTTGTTGGCCGCTGACCCGGCCGGCTTCAGCCCCTTCCGGGCCAGGCGGTCGGACAGTCTGGCCTGCCATTCCTGTGCCTGCTCGGTGGTGACCTCGTTGCTGTCGTGCGAACCGGGGCCCATGGCGCGGGCGGTGGCGGGGGCACCGCATTCGTCCACCGGCGCGGCGGCCATGGGTGCCGATGTCGCCCCCGCAACAGTGAGTCCCGCGGTGGTCAGGGCGCCGACGAGGAGCGCGGAGAGGCGTCGAGTCATTGCATGAGAGTAGGGCCAGGCACCGGAATCCGGAAATATCCCGCCACGGTGCAGGCGTCCCCATCTGGCTGTGGAACGTGCCGGATGACACAGTGAAGGATGCGCTGGGCGGCGGTGGTTCTTCCCGATCTCGAGTGGCCAGAGGCGCGCCGGCAGTTCGTCGATCTTGAGCGACGTGGTTTCCGCGCCGCATGGACGTATGACCATCTGTCGTGGCGCGACCTGCGCGACGGGCCCTGGTTGGGCGCGATACCGCTGCTCGCCGCCGCGTCGACGGTCACCTCCTCCTTGCGCTTGGGACCGTTGGTCGCCAGCCCCAACTACCGCCATCCCGCCCTGTTCGCCAAAGACGTGATGACCATCGATCGGATCAGTGACGGTCGGGTCGAACTGGGACTGGGCGCCGGCGGCACCGGCTTCGACGCCGATGTCTTGGGGGCCGAACGGTTGTCGCCGGCGCACCGTGCGGATCGGTTCGAGGAGTTCGTCTCGGCGCTGGACCAGTTGCTGCGGGAGCCGGTCACGACCTACCGGGGCCGTTGGTTCTCGGCGGTCGAGTCCCGGACCCTGCCTGGCTGTGTCCAACAGCCGAGAGTGCCCTTCACCATCGCGGCCGCGGGGCCCCGCGCACTAGGGGTCGCCGCACGATTCGGCTCGACGTGGGTGACCTTCGGTCCCATGACTGGCGGCGACACAGCAGATGATTGGTTCGAAGGTCTCCGACTCCAGACCGAACGGCTGAACGCCGTCTGTCGTGATCACGACCGGGCGCCTGAGTCGTTACGACGGATGGCACTGCTGGGCCTGGAGCAGGGGTGGGCGACACACTCGGTGTCCGCCCTGAGCGAGACGATCGATCGACTCGAGGCGCTGGGTTTCACCGACGTCGCGGTGCACTGCCCGCGACCCTGGGACGACGAGCGGCCCGGGGTCCCGCAGGCGGTCTTCGACGCGATCAGCGACCGGTTGGTGGTCTGAGTCGCCCGTCGGTCATCGCGGGGGGCCTGGCTCTTCGGTCCGGACGGACTCGACGATCGAGGGGCATGGCGGATGCTGCACGGGCAGACTGGGGCGCATGCAACCGCCCGACGTGATCATCCTGAGCCGGCACGCCGAGAAGCCCGACCCGGACAAGGGGATTGTCGGGGTCGACCACACCGGCCGCACCGACGAACACTCTCTCAGCGTCCGGGGGTGGCAGCGCGCCGGTGCGCTGGCGGCGCTGCTGGCACACGCTCCCGAGGTGAGCCACTCCGGCCTCGTGCGACCCGAACGGGTGATCGCGACCAAGCCCACGAAGTCGGCCCGTAGCCGCCGCGAAGTGGACACGGCCGCGCCGGTGGCGGAGCGCCTGGGCCTGCGGCTCGTGGACGACCACGGTCACGGGCAACTGCCCGGCTTGGTCAAGGAGGTGCTGTCGGATCCGGCACCGGCCCTGGTGATCTGGCACCACGGCGAGATCCCGGCTGTGGCCAAGGCGCTGGGCGCCGACCCTGACCAGATCCCGCCGCACTGGCCGGACCACCGTTACGACCTGTTGTGGCTGCTCACCCGCGACGCGCAGAGCAACCACTATGACGTGTCGGTGATCCCCCAACGCCTGCTCGCCGGCGACAAGTCCGACTGACGGCGCGC
>CAZVYU010000069.1:1707-13315 GCA_964631645.1 uncultured Actinomycetes bacterium | reverse complement strand
GGATGTGACCAGCAACCCCCCCGGCACCCTCTTGTGGGAATAACCGGGCGATCGGGGCACCCTTCGCCGGCCCCGTTCGTCTTGGGGGCAGCAGGACGCAGCCCCAATCGTCATCGGGGCAGGGCGAGGCTGCCCCGATCGACCAGTTGTTGACCGGTCAGGCGGTGTCGAGGACCTTGAAGCCCTCGCAGACGGTGCCTTCGGGCAGGCCCTGGGACTGGGCCATCTGACCGCCCCACCCGCGCAGCATCGCCTCGATGTCCATGTGGGCCGTCTGGCTCTCATGGGCCTGCAGCGCGGCCACCTTCTGGGGCAGGTGGGCCGTGATGTCGGGGAAGTAGTCGGGTTCGGAGTAGCCGGCGATCCAGGTCTGAGGGACGGTCCATTCCTCGAGTCCCTCGTCCTGCAGCAGCGACGGGTGGGCGAACGGGTTGCGGGCGTCGGGGTAGATCGCCTGCATCGCGGCTTCGCCGGCCGCCAGGTGGTCCGGGTGGCTGGCGTACATGCGATCGAGGTTCCGCACCGGCGTCTGGACGATCGCCACGTCCGGCCGCACCTGGCGGATCACCCGGGCGATGTCGCGGCGCAGACCGTGGCTCACGGTGAGTTCGCCGTCGCGGTAGCCCAGGAACTCCACCATCTTCGCACCCAGGACCGAGGCCGCTGCCTGCTGTTCGCGGCGGCGGATGCCGGGGATCTCGGAACGCGGGACCGACGGATCGAACCCTCCGGCGTCGCCGTCGGTGATCACGCAGTAGGTCACCTCGGTGCCGGCCGCGGCCAGCCGTGCGATGGTGCCGCCGGCACCGAAATCGATGTCGTCCGGGTGGGCCGCGATGGCCAGTAGTCGGGCGGGAGCGGGATCGGGTGTGGGCATGACGTCCTCCTCCCGGGATTGTTCCCTATGGTGGTCGCGGCGGACCATGGGCGGGTCGGGCCGGGGACGTAGAATCGGGCGATGCCCGACGAGCCAGCCAACCCTTCCCTCTTCGGGGAGTTGGACGCCATGCTCGCTGAACGCGCCCACTCAACGCGCGGATCAGGCGCCCGCGATGAGCAGGCCCGCCATGAGCACCGCGAATCCCGAGCCGCAGCTGCTCAGGCGCTGCTCGACGATCTGAATCCGGAGCAACGCGAGGCCGTCGAGCACCGGGGCGGCCCGCTGCTGATCGTGGCCGGAGCAGGGTCCGGCAAGACCCGGGTCCTTACCCGTCGGATCGCTCACTTGCTGGCCACCGGCGACGCGACGCCGGGCCAGATCCTGGCCATCACCTTCACCAACAAGGCCGCGGCCGAGATGCGCGAGCGGGTCGCCGAGGCGGTCGGACCGGTGGCTGACCGCATGTGGGTGTCCACGTTCCACTCCGCGTGTGTGCGGATCCTGCGGCGCGAGGCCGACCGGCTGGGACTATCGTCGAACTTCAGCATCTACGACTCCACCGACAGCCAGCGTCTGATCACCATGATCGTCAAGGAACTGGACCTCAACCCCAAACGGTTCCCGGCGCGCGTTGTCGCGGCGCGGATCAGCGCGCTGAAGAACGAACTCGTCGATCATGAGGACTACGCGCGCCGCGCCGAGGCCGATCCCGATCCGCACGCCGGCGGGATCGCCGCGGTGTTCGCCGAGTATCAACGGCGCCTGCGGACCGCCAACGCGGTCGACTTCGACGACCTCATCGGGCACACCGTGGCGCTTCTGCAACTGTTCCCCGAAGTCGCCGACTACTACCGCCGCCGGTTCCGGCATGTGCTGGTCGACGAGTACCAGGACACGAATCACGCGCAGTACGTGCTTATCCGCGAATTGGTCGGGGGTGCGGCCATCCCCGGTGCGGAGCTGCCCCACAGCGAGCCCGCCGAGTTGTGTGTCGTGGGTGACGCCGACCAGTCGATCTATGCTTTCCGCGGGGCGACGATCCGCAACATCCGCGAGTTCGAGCAGGACTATCCCGACGCCCGGACCATCCTGCTCGAGCAGAACTACCGCTCCACCCAGACGGTTCTCAGTGCGGCCAACGCGATCATCTCGCGCAACCCGGACCGGGCCGAGAAGAAGTTGTGGACCGCGGGCGCCGCGGGCGACCCCATCGTCGGCTACGTGGCCGACGACGAGTACGACGAAGCCCGGTTCGTCGCCGGCGAGATCGACCGGCTGTCGGATGCCGGCCGGGCCAAGCCCGCCGATGTGGCGGTCTTCTACCGCACCAACGCCCAGTCGCGGGCCCTGGAAGAGATCATGATCCGGGTCGGGCTGCCCTACCGGGTCGTGGGGGCCGTGCGCTTCTACGAGCGGCGCGAGATCCGCGACGCGCTCGCCTTTCTGCGTGCGGTGGCGAATCCCGATGACGACGTCAGTCTGCGCCGAATCCTCAACGTCCCCAAGCGAGGCATCGGCGACACGACCGAGGGGGAACTGGCGGCATACGCGGCAGTCCGTGGGATCTCCTTCGACGCCGCGTGCGCCGCGGCCGCCGAGATCGGATCGCTGTCGCCGCGGGCGGTCCGACTGGTCGGGGAGTTCCACCGAATGATGGTCGGACTGCGCGAACTGGCGGCCACCGGTGCCGGCCCCGCTGCGATCCTGTCCGAGATCCTGGCCGTCAGTGGCTACCTGGCCGTGCTGGCTGACTCTGACGATCCGCAGGACGCGTCCCGGGTCGAGAACCTGGGCGAACTGGAGTCCGTCGCCGCCGACTACGAACAGATCGTCGAGGAGCCCACGCTCGCGGGTTTCCTGGAACGCGTATCGCTGGTCGCCGATGCCGACCAGATTCCCGACTCCGACGACGGCCAGGTCACCCTGATGACGTTGCACACCGCCAAGGGCCTGGAGTTTCCGGTGGTGTTCCTCACCGGCATGGAAGAGGGCCTGTTCCCCCACGCCCGCACCCTCGACACCGACGAACTGCCCGAAGAACGGCGCCTGGCGTATGTCGGGGTCACCCGGGCGCGCGAGCAGCTGTATGTGAGTCGGGCATTGACCCGCTCTGCGTGGGGGTCGGCGGAAAGCCACCCGCCCAGCCGATTCCTGCTGGAGATCCCCGACGAACTCATCGACTGGCGCCGCGGTCAGGCGGCAGCCCGGACCTCGGTAACCACCTGGAACCGGCCGACGACGAGTCCGGCGAGATCGGTGCCGGCTGCCCCGGCTCGCTCGGCGGGCAAGCGCGAGGTGGTCACCCTGACCCCCGGCGACCGGGTCGCCCACGACACCTTCGGGATGGGGTCGGTGGTCAGCGTGACCGGGACCGGAGACCGGGCCGAGGCCACCGTGGACTTCGGCTCCGGGGGAGTGAAACGCCTCCTGCTGCGCTACGCCCCGGTCGAGAAACTCTGACGACCCCGCACACCTCGCGGGGCGGGGACGGAGGTGGGTCTGGTCCGCTGAGCGGCGATCGACGTGACCCCCTCGGTCAGGATCGAGCCGTCATGATCAAGATGAGCCAGGGTGGTGCAGATCTCGTGCACCACCCGGCCGTCCACGGGCAACGACATGTGACCCACGCCGCGCACGAAGACGTTGCGGGCGTTCAGATCGGGGTGCACGAGCCGGGCGCTGCGCTTGGGGATGATCATCTGATCCAGATCGGACCAGATCGACAGGAACCGGGTGCGACAGTGGGGCGCGGGTGCGTCGAGTTCGCGGACGATGTCGGATCGGGGCGACATCTGTTGTGACACCGGGATCGGGAAGAACTTCGCCGGGGTGGTGCCCGCGTGCGGAGACCCGAGGGTGACCAGTGTGTGGACCCGCTCGTCCCCGCCCATGCGCTGCACGTAGTAGCGGCCCACCAGACCGCCCATCGAGTGGCCCACGATGTGGACCCGCTCGTACCCCGTTTCGCGGACCACTTCTTCGACCAGATCGGCGAGTCGCTGGGCGACCCGGCGGATGTCCTGGGACAGCGGCGAGTAGTTCAGTCCGACGACCCGGCCGAAGCCACGTCGCCGCAGACCACGGCGCAGCAGCGCGAAGATGCTGCGGTTGTCGACCACCCCGTGCAGCAGGATGATGGGGGTCCCGGCGGCCTCCACGTCGCCGATGAACAGCCCCCGCTGCACCGGCGGTAGGCCCTCGAGATTGTGTCGTTCCAGTCCGTGCCGGGCCTTCTCCTCGGCCAGGCCCAGTGGATACATGACGACGTGGGTGGTGAGCCAGGCGACCTCGATCGCGGCACCGCGCAGACCGCGGGCACTGAAGAGACTTCCGGCACTACGCTTCGTAGCGATCCGCATTCGCTGTGCTCGATTCGAGCCGGCTGCGGACGTCCCGTCAGTCACAATCGCTGAACCTAACCCAGGATTCGGGCCGAAGGGACGAGCCGCGCGACTTCCCATGTCGCAGTTCCCTCTCAAGGCCTCCACCCGTTCCGTCACGCACCGCCTGGCCCAACGGGTGCGCGCTGCCCGCCCCCGCGCCCAGCGGGCGGGGCGGCGGCGGATAGTCTGTGCCCGGAATTACAGGAGGCGCCACCGATGGATCTGTTCGAGTACCAGGCCAAACACCTGTTCGGCGAACACGGGGTCCCCGTGGTTCCCGGCGAGGTGTGCGTGACGCCGGAGCAGGCGCGCGAGGCCGCCCGCAAGATCGGCACGACCGTCGTGGTCAAGGCGCAGGTCAAGACCGGTGGGCGCGGCAAGGCCGGTGGCGTGAAGCTGGCACAGAATCCCGACGAGGCCTTTGATCATGCCCAGGCGATCCTCGGCATGGACATCAAGGGGCACACGGTCCACCGCGTCCTGGTGACCGAGGCGGCCGAGATCGCCGAGGAGTACTACGTCTCCTATCTGCTGGACCGCGCTCAGCGCGCTTTCCTGTCCATGGCCTCGGTCGAGGGCGGCATGGACATCGAAGAGGTGGCCGCCACCAAACCCGAGGCGCTGGCCAAGATCCGGGTGGACGCCATCGAGGGCGTCGACCAGGCGAAGGCCGACGAGATCGTGGCCGCCGCCGGCTTCCCCGCCGAGCAGGCAGCGCAGATCAGCAGTGTGCTCCAGCAACTGTGGGAGGTCCTGGTCCGCGAGGATGCGACGCTGGTCGAGGTCAATCCGCTGGTCCTCACTCCCGACGGTCGCATCCTGGCGCTCGACGGGAAGGTGACGCTGGACAGCAACGCCGACTACCGGCACGCGTCGCACGCCGATCTGGTGGACAACGCCGATACCGATCCGCTGGAATTGCGGGCCAAGGAACTCGACCTGAACTACGTCAAACTCGACGGGTCGGTGGGCATCATCGGGAACGGCGCCGGTCTGGTCATGTCCACCCTGGACGTCGTGGCCTACGCCGGCGAGGAGTTCGGTGGGGTGGAGCCCGCCAACTTCCTCGACATCGGGGGCGGGGCGAGCGCCCAAGTGATGGCCAACGGACTGGACATCGTCCTCAACGATCCCCAGGTGAAGGCGGTCTTCGTCAACGTCTTCGGTGGCATCACGGCCTGCGATGCCGTGGCCAACGGCATCGTCGGAGCGCTGGACATGCTCGCCGAGAAGGGCGAGACGGTCACCAAGCCCATCGTGTGCCGGATCGACGGCAACAACGCCGCCGAAGGCCGACGGATCCTTGATGAGGCCGAACACGAGGTCATCGAACTCGTCGAGACCATGGACGACGCCGCGCGCCGCGTGGCCCAACTGGCCGCCGGGGCCTGAGGAGCGAACATGTCGATCTTCCTGAACGCGGACAGCCGCTTGGTCGTGCAGGGCATGACCGGCTCCGAGGGGACCAAACACACCCGCCGCATGGTCGCCAGTGGTGCGCAGGTCGTGGCCGGGGTGACCCCCGGCAAAGCCGGCCAAGAGGTGGACGGTATCCCGGTGTTCAACACCGTGGGAGACGCCATGGCCGCCACCGGCGCCAACGTCTCTGTCGTCTTCGTGCCGCCCCGATTCACCAAGGGAGCCGTGGTCGAAGCTGTCGATGCCGGCATGCCGCTGGTGGTCGTCATCACCGAGGGGGTGCCCGTGGCTGACACCGCCTGGTTCTTCCAGTACGCCCAGAACTCCGGGACCACCCGCATCATCGGACCCAACTGCCCCGGCATCATCTCGCCGGGGCAGAGCAACGCCGGGATCATCCCGGCGGACATCACGAAGGCCGGCCGGATCGGTCTGGTCAGCAAATCCGGCACCCTGACGTACCAGATGATGTACGAACTGCGGGACATCGGATTCTCGACGGCCGTGGGGATCGGTGGTGACCCGATCATCGGCACCACTCACATCGACTGTCTGGCTGCTTTCGAGGACGATCCGGACACCGACGCCATCGTCATGATCGGCGAGATCGGCGGCGATGCCGAGGAGCGGGCGGCGGCCTTCATCAAGGACAACGTCACCAAGCCGGTCGTGGGATACGTCGCGGGGTTCACCGCTCCCGAAGGCAAGACCATGGGTCATGCCGGCGCCATCGTGTCCGGATCGTCGGGCACTGCGGCAGCCAAGCAGGAGGCGCTCGAGGCGGTCGGGGTCAAGGTCGGCAAGACGCCGAGCGAGACGGCCGCCCTCATGCGCGCCCTGATGACAGATTCCTGACGCGACTCGCGCGTCCGGCTGTCCGCTGCGGCCGCTTGCGGATGACACCATCTGACTCGTGTGGCGGGTGACTCGGGGACGCAAGAAACCAGGACGAGCAGACCAGGTGGTCGGCGCCGTCCCCCTCCCTTCCGCGCCGGATATGGCGGCTGAAGCCGCAGCGGACGTCTCCGCCGATACGCGGGCCGACGCCACTGGCAGCGACGGTGCAGTAGCCACCGATTGGTCTCTGGGAGTCCCGGCGCCCGGACGCATCGATGCGGCCACGGTGCGACGGGGCGCGGGACGGATGGGCCGCTGGCTCATCCTGTCGCCCCGGGCGGGGCGACTTCCTCCGGTACTCGTGGCGCTTCTGGCGGCCGGGTGGGCCGCTGCTGTGGGCTGGTTGCTGTGCGGCGGCGCGCTGCTCCTGTCCGCGGTCGAGGATCCGCAGCGGTCGCTGGTGTCCCTGATCTGGCTGACCGCGCATCACGCCGGGCTGGACACCCCCACCGGGACGGTGACCCTGCTCCCGCTGGGTCTTCTCCTGCTGACGGTGTTGCCGCTCCGGCGCGCCGGTCGGTTCGTGGCCGCGCACACCGACTCGTCAAGTCTGCGTCTCGTCGCTCCTCTCGCCGTTCTCCTCTACTCCGCCCTGGCGGGCATGGCGGCGGCCACCAGTTCGGGTCTGCCCCGGGTCGGCGTGGTGCCCGCCGTGGGCTGGGCCGCGGTCGTGGCGGCGGTCGCGGGCCTGTGGGGAGTCGTCCGACAACTCCGCGGCCGCCTGCCCTGTCCGCCTTTCGCGGTCGGCGTGCTGATCAGTGTAGGAATGCCTCTGGCAGTGGGAGCACTGCTGCTGCTCGTCACGCTGGTGACTTCCCTGAGCGCCATCGCGGAGGTCCAGAGCCAGGTCACCACCAGCGGTGCGGAACAGCTGGCGCTCGGGCTGCTGCAGTTGGCCTATCTGCCCAACCTGATCGTGTGGGCCGGTTCGTTCGTGGTCGGCAGTGGGTTCAGCGTTGGTGCTGATCACGTGCTATCGCCGTTCAGTTCGGCCCCACCGGTCGTTCCCGATCTCCCCCTGCTGGCGGCCCTGCCGGTCGAGGCCTCGAAGTGGACCGCCATCCTGCCGATCGTGGTGGCCGTCAGTGGGGCTCTGGGAGCCGTTGCGTTCGCCCGACTGCTTCCAGAACCCCGACTGCGGCGTCGCATCACCCGGGCGGTGGCACTGTCCGCGGCGTCCGGGGCCGCATGGTGGCTGCTCACCGCGCTGACCGGAGGCTCATTGGGAGACGGTCGCCTGGACTCGGTCGGACCGGTGTCGGGAACCGCACTGCTTGCCACCCTGTTGACCGGCGCGGGCACGCTGTTGTGGGCCCTTCTGCCGACGCTGGCGTCCGACGCGCGTCCGGTGGCGGTCGACCTGCGCGAGCGGGTGGCGACGGCCGCCAAAGATCCTCGGATCCCGGTCGGCAAGCGCGGCTGAAGGGCGGCCACCCGGCAGGCTCTACGATGGTCGGCGTGAACCGGGTCCCCATCGTCGCCTTGGCCTCGGGGACGGGCACCCTGCTCCAGGCCCTCCTGGATGCGGCTTATGAGACCGACTACCCGGCCGACATCGTGGCGCTGGTCACGGATCAACCGCGCTGTGGGGCTGCCCGGCGGGCGCGGGGGGCGCGAGTGCCCGTCCACATCGTGGAACCGAAGGACTTCGCCGACCGCACCGACTGGGACGCGGCCATCACCGCGGAAGTCGCCCGCTACTCGCCGGAGTGGGTGGTGTCCGTCGGCTTCATGCGGATTCTCGGCCCCCAGTTCCTGGCGGCCTTCCCGCAGAAGGTGCTCAACACCCACCCGTCGTTGCTGCCGTCCTTCCCGGGCGCCCGTCCGGTGGCGGATGCCGTCGACTACGGCGTCAAGATCACCGGCTGCACTGTCCACGTGATCGACGCGGGCATCGACTCGGGGCCGGTCGTGGCCCAGCGGCCACTGGACGTGGAGCCCGACGACACCGCCGAGTCGCTGCACGACCGGATCAAGACCGTGGAACGGCAGTTGGTGGTCGAGGTCGTCGATCGGGTGGCCAGCCACGGACTGCGGTTCGACGGAAGAAAGGCGATCATCCCGTGAGCAGAACCAAGGTGACCCGGGCGTTGGTGTCGACCTACGACAAGGAGGGCCTGGCCGAACTGGCCGTCGGCCTGGCCGCGGCGGGCGTCGAGATCGTGTCGACCGGCTCGACCGCCCGGGTGATCGCCGAAGCCGGGGTGCCCGTCACCCAGGTCGCCGACGTCACCGGGTTCCCCGAGTGTCTGGACGGTCGGGTCAAGACCCTGCACCCGGGCGTCCATGCCGGTCTGCTGGCCGATCTGCGCAACGAGGATCACGTCCGCCAGTTGGCCGACCTGGGGATCGACGCCTTCCAGTTGGTCGTGGTCAACCTGTATCCGTTCAGCGACACCGTCGCGTCCGGGGCGGGGACCGAGGAGTGCATCGAGCAGATCGACATCGGCGGTCCCGCGATGGTGCGGGCGTCCGCCAAGAACCACGCCAACGTGGCGGTGGTGGTCGACCCCGATGACTACGGTCCAGTCCTCTCGGCCGTGGCCGAGGGCGGTTTCGATCTGGAGCAGCGTCAGCGGCTGGCCGCGAAGGCTTTCGCCCACACCGCCACGTACGACATCGCCGTCGCCTCCTGGTTGGGCAACGTGGTCGCCCCGGACCCCAGTGGGTTTCCTTCCTGGCTCGGTGGTTCCTGGCAGCGGGCCGACGAGTTGCGGTACGGCGAGAATCCGCACCAGCCGGCCGCCTTGTACGTCGGTCATTCCGGCGGCGGTCTGGCCGGGGCGGAACAACTCCAGGGCAAACAGATGTCCTACAACAACTACGTGGACTCCGACGCCGCCCTGCGCGCCGCATACGACCACCTCGAACCCTGCGTGGCGATCATCAAGCACGCCAACCCGTGCGGCATCGCTGTCGGGACCGACATCGCCGTGGCTTACCGCAAGGCCCACGCCACCGACCCGGTGTCGGCCTATGGCGGGGTGATCGCAGCCAACAGCCCGGTGACCGCCGCGATGGCCACCGACATGGCGGATGTCTTCACCGAGTGTCTGATCGCCCCCGAGATTGAGCCCGCCGCCCGCGAGATCCTGGCGGCGAAGAAGAACCTGCGGGTGCTCTTGGTGGATCGCGACTTCTACGAGCCGCGGGCGGAGTTCCGGCCTATCACCGGCGGAGTCCTGCTGCAGCACACCGACATGATCGACGCGCCCGGTGACCAGCCCGATTCCTGGCGGCGTGCGTGCGGCCCTGAGGTCGATGACTCGACCCTGCGGGATCTGGCGTTCGCCTGGCGCGCCTGTCGGGCGGTCAAGAGCAACGCCATCCTGCTGGCGCATGACGGTGCCGCCGTCGGCGTCGGGATGGGCCAGGTCAATCGGGTCGACTCGGCCCGACTGGCGGTGCAGCGAGCGGGGGAGCGAGCGCGCGGGGCGGTCGCGGCCTCGGATGCCTTCTTCCCCTTCGCCGACGGTTTGCAGATCCTGGTCGATGCCGGGGTTGCGGCCGTGGTCCAGCCTGGTGGCTCTGTGCGCGACGACGAGGTCATCGCCGCTGCCGACGCGGCGGGGATCACCATGTATCTGACGGGCACCCGGCATTTCTGGCATTGACCGGCGCCATGCGGTCATCGTCGGAGCCGCGGTGGTCGTCGGAGCGCTGGTCGCGCTGCAGTCGCGGATCAACGCAGGGTTGGCCGAACAGGTCGGCAGTGGGTTCATAGCGGCGGCCGTCAGTTTCGGGACCGGACTGCTGCTCGCTGGTGCCATCGTCGCTTCACGGCCGAACTGGCGCGCTGCGATGGCTGCCATTCCCGGCCTGGTCCGACGGGGATCGTTGCGGTGGTGGCAACTCTTGGGCGGGCTCGGCGGTGCCTGGCTGGTCACCACCCAGGGGCTTGTCGTGGTGGTCGTGGGGGTGACCATCTTCACCGTCGGAGTCGTGGCCGGTCAGGTCACCGGTTCGCTGGTGGTCGATCGAGCCGGGCTGAGTCCCGCCGGGCACCTGGCGGTGACGCCACACCGGATCGTCGCGGCCGCGATCGCTCTTGTGGCGGTGGCCCTGTCCGGGTTGCGGGCCGGTGACCTGCACGTGCACCTGTCGTGGGTGGTCATCCTCGCCGTCTCTGCCGGTCTGGGTATCGCCGTGCAGCAGGCGATCAACGGGCGGGTCGCGGTCGCTACCGGCCAGCCCTTGGCCGCCACGTTGGTCAACTTCCTGGTCGGGTTCGGCGGGCTGCTGATCGCGTGT
Organism: uncultured Actinomycetes bacterium; assembly: GCA_964631645.1. Taxonomy (GTDB): domain Bacteria; phylum Actinomycetota; class Actinomycetes; order S36-B12; genus CAIWTL01. Next base: position 2,485 of record CAZVYU010000069.1, on the reverse strand, counting down.
GCGGTCGGGGTGGGATTCGGACTCATCACGTTCCAGCACTGGCCATCGCAGTGGTGGCTGTATCTGGGTGGCCCGATCGGGGTGTTGTTCATCGCGCTGGCCGCGTGGGCGGTGCGTGGGCTGGGGGTTCTGGTCTTCGGACTGTTGAGCATCGCCGGCCAACTGCTGGGCTCGGTGATCCTGGACACGGTCGCACCGACCTCGGTGAGCGCGCTGGCCTGGCCGCAGTGGGTGGGGCTGGGCCTGGTAGCGGGGGCTGTGGTTCTGGCCTCGCGACGATGACGGCGGTTGCCGCCGGGGAGTGGGACACTGGGGCGGTGACGGCACAGATCCTCGACGGCAAGGCCACCGCGACCGAGATCAAGCGCGAACTCGCCGAGCGGGTGGCGGTGCTCACCGCCGCCGGGCGGCGGCCCGGGCTGGCGACGGTGATGGTGGGAGACGACCCGGGCAGCCGAGCCTACGTGGCGGGAAAACACCGGGACTGTGAGGAGGTCGGGATTCGCTCACTGCGGGTGGACCTGCCGAGCGACATCAGCGCTGCTGCGCTCGACGCGGAACTCCGGGCGCTGAACGCCGATCCCGCATGCACCGGCTACATCGTGCAACTGCCGTTGCCGAAGCACCTGGACGAAGGTCACGCGCTGGAGATGATCGACCCCGCCAAGGACGCCGATGGGCTGCATCCGGTCAATCTGGGTCGGCTCGTCCTCGGGATCCCGGCCCCGCTGCCGTGTACTCCCCGCGGGATCGTGGAACTGCTGCGTCGCCACGATGT
>CAZVYU010000069.1:0-1607 GCA_964631645.1 uncultured Actinomycetes bacterium | reverse complement strand
CTGTCGGTGGTGTTGGCGCTGGTCCTCCGGATCGTGCTGCCCACCCGGCGCGCCGGCCTCCTGGTCGTGCGCACCCGGACCATCGACGTGACCGTCCTAGCCATCCTGGCCGGAGGGCTGCTGTTGCTGGCCCTGATTGTTCCGGCGCCGCCGGGCTGACCCTCCCGCCGATCGGAGCGATCCGGCGGACACCGTCTCAAGGCGCGCGTGTAGCCGCCGGTAAACTGGGCTCACATCAACGGCCCGGGAGGCTCTCACATGGCTCGTCAAGGCAAAGTCACCGTCGTCGGCGCCGGTTTCTACGGTTCCACCACAGCCCAGCGGCTCGCGGAATACGACGTCTTCGACGAGGTCGTGTTGACGGACATCATCGAGGGGAAGCCCGAGGGTCTGGCCCTCGACCTGAACCAGTCGCGGCCGATCGAGGGTTTCGAGACGAAGGTCACCGGCCAGTCGACCGGTCCCAACGGTGAGGGATACGAAGCCATCGCCGGGTCCGACGTGGTGGTCATCACCGCCGGATTGCCGCGCAAGCCGGGCATGAGTCGCATGGACCTCATCGAGACCAACGCCAAGATCATGCGAGCGGTCGCCGAGAACGTCGCCAAGCATGCCCCGGACGCTGTGATCATCAACGTCGCCAATCCCTTGGACGAGATGACCGCACTGGCCCAGCTGGTCACCGGCTTCGACAAGGGCAAGATCATCGGCCAGGCCGGCATGCTCGACACGGCCCGTTTCACCAACTTCGTGGCGGAGAAGCTCGACGTACCCGTGGGTTCGGTGAAGACGCTGACCCTCGGGTCGCACGGCGACACCATGGTGCCGGTGCCGTCCGCGTGCACGGTCGACGGCAAGCCGCTGACCGACCTGCTCAGCGCCGAGGAGATCGACGAACTCGTCACCCGCACCCGCAACGGGGGGGCCGAGGTCGTCGCGCTGCTCAAGACGGGGTCTGCCTACTACGCTCCCTCCGCCGCAGCGGCTCGGATGGCCAAGGCCGTCATCGAGGACTCCGGCGACATCATGCCGGTGTGTGCCTGGGTCGACGGCGAGTACGGCATCGAAGGGGTCTACCTGGGGGTGCAGGCCGAGATCGGTCGCGAAGGGATTCGGCGGATCGTCGAGACGGAACTGACCGACACCGAGACCGCCGGTCTGAAGGAAGCAGCCGAGGCGGTCCGCGCCAAGCAGGCCGACGTCAAGGATCTGTGAGTCCAGCAGCCTCCATTCGGCACCCAGCAAGCCAGCAGCCAGCACCGTTTCGAAGGGACCCCCGTGGCCAAGATCAAGGTTGAGAACCCCATCGTCGAACTCGACGGCGACGAGATGACCCGCATCATCTGGTCGTTCATCAAGGAGCAGTTGATCCTGCCCTACCTCGACGTCGACCTGAAGTACTACGACCTGAGCGTCGAGAACCGCGACGCGACCGATGATCAGGTGACCATCGACTCGGCCAATGCCATCAAGGAGTTCGGGGTCGGGGTCAAGTGCGCCACCATCACCCCCGACGAGGCCCGGGTCGAGGAGTTCGGCCTGAAGGAGATGTGGAAGTCGCCCAACGGCACCATCCGCAACATCCTGGGCGGCGTGATCTTCCGCGA
>CAZVYU010000068.1:0-13395 GCA_964631645.1 uncultured Actinomycetes bacterium | reverse complement strand
GCCTTGGCTTCGATACGCGGGCTCACGCCCGCTACTCACCCCGCGGCCAGTCGGTGCGGGCCGCGGAGGCCTTGGCTTCGATACGCGGGCTCACGCCCGCTACTCACCCCGCGGCCGGTCGGTACGGCCGCCACTCTGCGGGGTGAGTGCCGCCGCAGGCGGTGTATCGAAGCCCGCCCAGATCGGCGATCACCCGGTCGGCTCACCGGAGACGGCCGTGGTCGCCTGGAAACCGCCGTCGACGGGCTCGTAGGTCATCGTGATGGGCCCGGCGTCGGCGATGTCGGTCACGTGGGTACCGCCGCACGGAATCTCGGCGCGGCCGGGCGGCAATCCGGCGATCCAGGCCCGACGGGCGGTCAACGACTCGTCGCCCCCGGTGTCGACTCGGGAGGCTCCGCCGGCAGCGGTCCAACCGGCCAGGATCTCGTTGACCGCATCCTGCAGCGCCGGCAGCGCCTCGAGGAGTTCCGCACTCCGTAGCCCCTTGCGCCGGATCCCCTTGCCCAATCGGTAGACGTCCAGCGCCCCATCGGGCTCGATCCGCGACAGGGTGATGGCCAGCGAATCCAGGTCCGGGTTGCCCAGGGAGTCCAACCGCTCCGGGACGGAGTCCCAGAACGGGACTGCCGCCTGGTTGAGCGCCAAGGCGGCCAGGTGGCAGGCACTGTGCCCGCGCGACAGCCGCAGCCGATGATCGGCATCGACGGTCGCCTCGACCTCTTGCCCTTCCACCAACTGGTCGGCCTGGGCCGCAGGCAGCAGATGCAGCACCAGCCAGCGATAACCCTCAGTACCGCGCCGCACCGAGATGGCCGTGCCCGCCTCGATCGAACCGTCGGGAGCCGAGGTGGCCGTCACACAGGCGACCACGGCGATCCCCGCAACCGTGCCGCTGTCCGCGGGCTGATCGGGCCACGTGTGATCCACGGGGTGGAACGGCGTGCGGTCCAGCACCACTCCCAGCAGTGCGGTGTCCGCGTGCACCGCCAGGATGTCCGCCGGCGCTGCGATCGTGCCGTCGGAACCGTCCCCGACCGGAAGCACCGCCTCGATGCGACCCACCCCGTCCAGGCCGCCGGCGGGAAAAGAGACCAGAGTGTCGCGCATCCCCCCACCGTAGCCGCCGGCGAACTGCCGACCGAGGCGCTGCCCGGGCAGCGGTGCCGCATGGACCATACTTCTGCTGTGACCGATCCCGCCGCTGTCGTCGAGGACTCCGCCGACGTCGCAGCCGATGCCCGCCTGGGCGACGGGACGCGGGTCTGGCACCTGGCGCAGGTGCGCGAGGGAGCCCAGATCGGCCCCGGTTGCGTCATCGGGCGCGGCGCCTACGTGGGGACCGGCGTCCGCATGGGACCGCACTGCAAGATCCAGAACTACGCCCTCGTCTACGAACCGGCCCAGCTCGGCGCCGGCGTCTTCGTCGGTCCGGCCGCCGTGCTCACCAACGACCAATACCCCCGCGCCGTGACTCCGGACGGTTCCGCGAAGTCGGCCGCCGACTGGCAGGCCGTGGGGGTCACGATCCGCGACGGCGCCTCGATCGGCGCCCGGGCCGTCTGCGTCGCCCCGGTCACGATCGGCCGATGGGCGCTGGTCGCAGCGGGTTCGGTCGTCATCGCGGACGTGCCGGACTACGCCTGCGTCGCCGGTGTCCCCGCCCGCCGGGTCGGGTGGGTCGGACCGGCCGGACGCCCGCTGGAGTCCCTCGCCGACAACCGCTGGCGCTGCCCACAGACCGGAGCCACCTTCACCCAGTCCGCCGACGACCACCTGACCCCCGACGAGACGAGTGCCGCATGATCCCCGCCGCCCAGCCCATGATCGGCGACGAGGAGCGTGCCGCAGTCGACGCCGTTCTGCAGTCGGGAATGATCGCACAGGGACCTCAGGTCGCGGCGTTCGAGGAGGAGTTCTCCGACCTGGTTCAAGGCCGCGAATGTGTGGCCGTCAACTCCGGCACCTCGGCCCTGCACCTGTCGCTGCTGGCGCTGGGAATCGGACCCGACGACGAGGTGATCGTTCCGAGTTTCACGTTCGCTGCGACCGCCAACGCCGTCGCGGTGGCCGGTGCCACCCCGGTGTTCGTGGATATCGACGCCGACACGTTCTGCATGGACCCGACCCAGATCGTGCCCGCGATCACCGCCCGGACCCGGGCGATCATGCCGGTGCACCTGTACGGCCACCCCGCGGCCATGGCCCAGATCATGGACATCGCCAGCGACCACGAGCTGGTCGTCGTGGAGGACGCCGCCCAGGCCCATGCCGCCGCACTGGAAGGACGACCGGCCGGCGCCTGGGGACAGGCGGGTGCGTTCTCCTTCTACCCCACCAAGAACATGACGTCGGGCGAAGGTGGCATGGTCGTCACCGACGACCCGGAACTCGCCCGCATGGTGCGCCTGCTGCGCAACCAGGGCATGGAGAAGCGGTACCACAACGAAGTAGCCGGGCTGAACAACCGCATGACCGACGTACACGCGGCCATCGGGCGGGCGCAACTGCGCAAACTGCCGGGCTGGACCCGCCGCCGTCAGGAGATCGCGGCGATCTACGACGAACAACTCGTCGGCGTGACCACACCCTCCGTCGCGCCCGGCGCCGAGCACGTCTACCACCAGTACACGATCCGGGTCACCGGCGATCGCGACGCCTTCGTCGCCGCACTGGCCGACCGCGGGGTCGGCTCCGGCGTCTACTACCCGGTTCCGGTGCACCGGCTGCCGACGTTCGCGGAGGTGCTGGACCTTCCCACGACCGAGCAGGCAGCCGCGCAGGTGATCTCGCTGCCGGTACACCCGGCGCTCTCCGATGAGGACGTCGCGACCGTTGTCGCGGCTGTGAACAGCGTGGCCGAGGGGGCGTGATGGCAGACCTGCGAGCCGGGTTGATCGGGCTGGGCATGATGGGGCGCCACCACGCGCGCGTCCTGCAGTCGTTGGAGGGCGTCGACCTCGTCGCTGTGGCAGACCCGACGGGCGACCCACACGGGGTCGCGCCGGCCTACGACGTGCTTCCCGATGTGGCGGCGTTGATCGACGCCGGCATCGACTACTGCGTCGTGGCGGTGCCCACCGCCTTCCATCACGGCATCGCCATGGAGCTGGCCGCCGCAGGGGTATCCGCGCTGGTGGAGAAGCCGCTGGCTGCGACCAGCGCTGAGGCCGCCGACATCGTCGCCGCCTTCGACGCAGCCGGGATCGTGGGCGGAGTCGGCCACATCGAGCGGTACAACCCGGCGTTGCAACAGGCCCGCGCGCGGCTCGAGGCCGGTGAGTTGGGCGACGTGTTCCAGGTGGGGACCCGCCGGGTCGGTCCCTTCCCGGCGCGGATCGCCGATGTCGGAGTGGTGAAGGACCTGGGCACTCACGACATCGATCTCACCGCCTGGGTCACCCAACAGCAGTACGCCAGTGTCGCGGCGCAGACCGCGCATCGGTCAGGTCGCCCCCACGAGGATCTGGTGGCCATCACCGGGCTGCTCAGCGGCGGCACCGTGACGAACCATCTGGTCAACTGGCTGTCGCCGATGAAGGAACGCCTCACCGTGATCACCGGCGAGAAGGGGGCGTTCGTTGCCGACACGTTGTCGGCGGACCTGACGTATTACGCCAACGGCTCGGTCCCCACCCAATGGGCTCAGGTCGCCGGGTTCCGCGGTGTCAGCGAGGGCGACGTGGTCCGGTACTCCTTCGCCAAGCCGGAACCCCTGCGCACCGAGCACGAAGCGTTCCGTGACGCGGTCCTGGGTCAGGAACCCACCCGCATCGTGAGCCTGGCCGAGGGCGCGCGCACCCTCGCTGTCGCCGAGGCCGCCCTTGCGGCCGCTGCCACCGGCCAGACCCAGTCGCTGCGCTGACTCAGCCGATCCGACCGGAGATCTTGACCGGGCGGATCGTCAGCCTGAGGCTGCGCCGCTCCTTGCTGCAGCGGTCGTTGTGGACATCGCACACTGTGGCCTTGCCGCGCAATGGCAGCGTCCGTTTCGCCAGCCCACTGGTGTAGGCGATCGTGAACTTCCGCCCGGACTTCTTGAACCGGCACAACTGGGCGCCGTACTTGTCGACGCAGCCGGAGAAGCGGGCACCGACCGTCCATCGCGCCAGGGTGTTGTAGGTCGGGACACTTGTGGCCCCGCGCTTCATCTGGACCCCGAGCCACTTGTCGGTGCGGTCCTGCCACATGTACCAGTACGTACGTTCCACCCCGAACCGCCACGAGTCCAGGTAGGTGCGCGCGATCAAGGCCTGTTGCATCCGGCGGCTCTTGGCCTTGCCCAGGTAGTTGGTCTCGGTGTCCCACAACTGCACCCGCCGCGGGACCTTCGCCTTCCGCATGGCCGCGACGATGCCCTGGAGAACGCTGGCGCGCTTCACGATTCCCACTGCCGGGTCGGTATCTGGGGCGCCCGCGTAGGTGTGGATCGAGACCGCATCCACCGGCCAGCCGCGGCGCGCCAACTGTTTCATGTAGGCGGGGAAGAACGAGTTGAACCAGGCCGACTGCTCCGCGGTCTGGGAGTCGGCGGAGACCACGATCCCGGTCGGGTCGTGCGCCCGGACCGCGTCGTGGAGGATCTTGGTCATCTCGGCCATCTCGGCGGCCGAGCCCTGCCACAGGTAGGGGGACGTCGCTTCGTTCCACGCTTCGTAGGCACTGATCCGGCTTCCGAACCGAATCACGAAGGCGTTCACGAACTCGCGCCACGAGGACATGTTGGCTGGCGCCGCCGACCCGTACTTGCCCCAGTACGGGATCACGTCCGGGCGCGGCAGCGGCTTGCGCGCCGCCCACGTGGGGGTGCCGCAGAACGTGAAGAGCACGTTCTTGATGCCGAATCGTTCGGAGCGCGAGAGCAAGTCCTCCATCGCGCCCCACTTGAACTTGCCCGGACCGACATGGAGTTGGTTCCAGCGCGGAGCGCAGTTGAGCCGGAAGGCGCCGGCACTGACCAGGGGATCCGTGGTGTAGGAGTGGATGCCGAAGGACTGCGGCGACACATTGCCGATGGCGCGGACGCCCGGGATCCGCAGCGAGTTGCGGCTGGCCCGTTGCGGCATCGCCTGTGGCGCCAGAAGTCCGGTGAGTTCGGCGCCGGTCGCCGCCCGTTGCGGCTCGGAGCGATTCCCAGCGGCGGCCGGGGCGGCCACCAGCGACAGCGGCATCAGCAGGGAAGCAGCGACGGCTACACAGCGGAGTCCTGGAATCACCTCCCCATGATGCATGAAAGCCGGCTGGTATCCGCAAAACTCACGAGAGCGGCGCCCGAGCTCTAATGGCGTGCTCCACACTGGTCCCGATGGACCCGACCAGTGGCACCCGCCACCTCCTGTATCTGGCCATCGGCTTCCCCCCTGCGGCGAAGAGTTGTGCCTATCGGATGCGCGCCACGGCCCAGGCGTTCGTGGATCAGGGGTGGACCGTGACGGCCGTATCGCTGGCCGATGAGTCCTGGCAGCGCGAACTCGGTCTCGACGACTCCCTGCTTGTGGGACTACCGGACGCCGTCGAGCGGGTCGGCCTCGACCTGGCCCGGTACGACATGGCCAACGACATCCGGACGTTCTCGCGGGATCAGGCGCTGCATCACGAACGGTGGCTCGCCGAGGAGGCCGCGGCCGACTGCTCGGTGTTTCCCGAGCCGATCTTCGGCCGTTGGTTGGAGCCGCTGCAGGACGCCCTGACCGCCCTGCATCATCGTCGTCCGGCCGATCTGGTCCTGGTGTCGCCCGCGCCCTACGTGGGGCTCGGCGCTGCCACCCGGTTCTCCGTCGAACAGCATGTACCGCTGGCGCTGGACTACCGCGACGCCTGGAGTCTGGATGTCATCCACGGCACCGAGGCGTTCCCCCGGGACTGCGATGCGGGGCGTTGGGAGTCCGACGCAGTGGGCCGGGCCAGTTCCGTGTGGTTCGTGAACGACCCGATCCGCCGCTTCTACCAGGACCGGTATCCCGAGCGGGCGGACCGGATGTCCACCGTCCCGAACGGGTTCGACGGCGACCCGGGGGCACTGGTCCACGCGGGCGCCCACTCGCCGTTGCGGTTCGGCTATCTGGGCACCATCACCTTGGACGTCGAGCAGATCACCGACCTGTTGCGAGGGTGGCGGCTGGCTCGCGCCGCCTCACCTCGGTTGGCCGACGCGACCCTGGAGTTTCGCGGTCACATCGCCACCAGCAATGTCGGAGCCGGGCGGCGCCAGCGGGCGATCGAACGGTTCGCCGCTGACGGGGTGAGCTTCGGCGGTCCGGTGCGCCGGGAGGAGGTCGCGGCGCTGTACGGCGAATGGGACGCGTTGGTGCTGGCCCTCGTCGGTGGCGAGTACGTGACCAGCGGCAAGGTCTACGAATACGCGGCCACCGGGCTTCCCATCGTGTCCGCGCACGCACCGGAGTCGGCAGCCGCCGCGGTTCTCGCCTCCTACCCCCGGTGGTTTCCCAATCGGTCGTTGGACCCGGCCGACATCGCCGCCGCATTCATCGCGGCAGCCGAGGACGCCGGGGCCGACCCCCGTCCCGCCCAGGAGGCCGCCCGGCCGTTCGCGCGGTCCCGGATCACCGATCAGGCTGTCGCCGGTTTGATCGAGGTCGTCCGATGAGCCGGGTGCAGGTGGTGGTCCTGCACGGTGGAAGTTCCCGGCAGCGCGCCGCGTGGGCGGTCGTTCGGCGCCTGACCGGTCCGGACACGGCCGTCACCGCCTTCTTCGCCGACTCCGTCCCGCCCGGACGTCCCAAGCGCGTGGCCGCGTATCCGGTCGAGCCGTCGCCGGCACCGCCGCGGCGCAACGTCGCGCGCTACCTGCGCTGGCGGTCGTTGCAGCAGGAAGCGCACCAGGCGGCCGGTGACCCCGACACCGACCCCCTGTGGGCTCGGGCGATCGCCGACGAACGATTGCGCGAGGCGATCAGTGGCGCCGATGTCGTCGTGGCCGCCAACTGGGGTGCGGTACCCACGGCATGGCAGCTGCGGGACCTGAACCCCGACGCCGACATCGTGTTGGGTCCCGGCGAAGCGCTACGCCGGATCGAGCGCCGCCGGGCCTGAACCAGCGTTCAGTAACCGGTCCAACGCCTCGCTGTCTGCGGCCCCGATGATGCCTTCGGCTTCGGCGCGACACCGGCGCCGCTCGTCGGCCCACACGGCCTGGTCAGCCATCACCGGGCGGATGCGGGCGGCCAGATCGGCCGGCGTCTGCCCCACCCAACGGTCGGGCAGGAACGACGCCGGACCGCCGAACGGCGCCATGATCGGCCAGTCGCGGACGGCCGCGACGGCGCCGCTGAGCGCCCCTTCGATCAACCCTTGATGGAAGGACTCACGGCGGCTGGTGCTCAGGATGAAGCCGGCGGAACGCAACTCGCCGGGCACATCGTCGGTCTCCCCCACCACCTCGACGCTCCCGTCGGCGACATACGGCTCCAGTCGGCGTAGGAACGCTTCGGTGTAGCCCGCCGCCGCCAGACCTTGAGCCTTGCCCGTGGGGGTGATCAACGAGCCGACGAGCCGCAGCCGGGCCCGCGGTTCGGTGGCTCGGAGTTCGTCGAGCACATCGAGGGCGAAGTCGGGATCTTTCACCGCGCTGTTGTGTCCCACGAGCGCAAGGGTGAACCGGGCGTCCGGCTCCTTCTGTTGGGTGAAACGGGTGGGATCGATGTGGTTCCCGATGACGGTGACCGGAAGGGCCGACTGCAGCGGCAGCAGCGCCCGCGCCGCGTCGGCCATCATCGACGACACCACCACCAGCTCGTCGACGCGACGCCAGTCGATGAACTGCGCCATCGCGGTGAAGATCTCGTAGGCGTGCAGCCGCACGATCAGACGGGGGCCGTCGGGAAGAGCATGTGAGGGCACCAGGGCCTGCCGCTGCGCCCACTCCGCCCACACCAGCCGCGTTCGGCCCATCAGCAGATCGGTGGCCGGCTGCCACTGCGCGCACCGGTCGGCGATCACGTCGGCGATCAAGCCGTGGCTGTCGGGCGGGAACTCATCCGGGAACCGGGCCAGGTCCACCTCCGACACCGACCCGAAGTGACGGTTCAGTGCGGATCGGACTCCGCCGGCGAAATTCACGTTGCCCTGGGACACGAGCACCGCGTCATAACCGGCGAAGTCGTAGGCCGGCTGCCGTGGCTGCCGGGGCCGATTCAGCGCCCGCTGCACCAGGGTGCTGCTGCGCCAGGGCTCAAGGAAGCCGGTGGGGTCCGCCGCCAGTGGATTGTCGGGGGAATCGAACTGCAGACTCCGGTGAAAGGCCACGTCACCGGCATCGGCCACCAGATCGGGCCCCAATGCGTCGTCCGACTCCGCGGCGGACAGAGCGCCGGTCGTTACGTCGAACCAAGCGCCGCCGGTGTCACCGCGGTCCAACCGGATCAGCTCACGGGCTGCCGTGATGCGCCACTGGGCCGCCGCGTCGGATGGCAGCTGAACCGCCGTGCGCGCGAGCAGGTCTGCCGCCCACTGGGCGTCCCCGCGACCGGCGGCCCGGCGGGCGGCCCGGACGACCGCCGCAACACCTGGGGGACCCTGGCCGGCCCCGGCCACCAGCTGCTCCAGGTCGGACTGCTGCCCGCGCCCGGCCGACGCGGCGGGGTCCGTCGTCGAGGCAGCCATGGCCCAGCCACTCTACGGATAGGCTGTGGGCGCCCGCCTGCGAAGGACCTCACATGCCACCGAGTCGACCTCGTGTCCTGATGATGGTCGACAACAAGGTCGCTGGTGATTCGCGCGTGTTGAAGTCCGCGCAGACGGTGGCGGACCTCGGGTATCGCGTCCTGGTGCTGGGCCGGCGCGGGCCGTCGGCCGAGGAAGTGGACGAAGCGTCGTTCCGCGTCAAACTCGTCCGGGTCCGGCGCCGGATGCCGCCGGCCGAGGAACAGATCTTCGTCGGCCGACACCCACTGGCGTACCCCAACGAGCTGGCCGCCGAGGCTGCGGACGCGACCACAAGCGGGCAGCGCTGGCACCGGTTCCGTCAGGATCGCCGGCAGCGGGCCATCGACGCCACCATCGAACGGGCTCAGGCGCTGACCGCCGCCGCCCCGCAGCAGCAGGCGCGGGACCTGCCTGCGCACGACGAGTACTGGCAGTCCCTGCAACCGGTGCTGGTGGCCTATGAGGATGCCTACGCGCCGGTCATCGACAAGTTCCGGCCACACATCATCCACGCCCACGACTTCCGGATGGTCGGCATCGCGGTGCGCGCCGCGCAGCGGGCAGCCGCTGCGGGAACACGCGTGCCGCGGGTGGTGTATGACGCCCATGAGTTCCTCCCGGGCCTCGAGGAGTCCCGCGAGTTCCTCGCCGGCAACAGCTGGTACGAGGCGAGCCACATCCGTCGCGCCGACCGCATCGTCACGGTCTCGGACCCGTTGGCTGACCTGCTGCTCGACCACCACGGGCTCGAGCGCCGTCCGTCGGTCACCCTCAATGCCCCCGAGGCAGCGGCACGGACGATCGACCCCGACTTCACGCAGGACGTCCGGTCCGACTGTGGGCTGGCTGACGACGTCCCGCTGCTGGTGTACTCCGGCGGTGTCGCCGCACGGCGCGGCCTCGATGTGGTCATCCAAGGTCTGGCCGAGCTTCCGGGTGTCCACCTGGCGATCATCGCCAACCGCGATCCCGCGGGGCGGGCCCTCATCGACGCCACCGCCGCCGAGTCCCAGGTCACAGATCGGGTCCACGTGCTGGACTTCGTGCCGCGCGAACGGATCATCCAGCACCTGCGCACCGCCGACGTCGCGGTCCACCCCATGATCCATCTGGCCAACCACGAGATCGCGCTCCCCAACAAGTTCTTCGACTACGTGTACGCGGGACTTCCGATGGTCGTCAGCGATGTACGGCATCTGGCCCAGGTGGTCGACGACAACGGGCTGGGCCGCAGCTTCCCCGCTCGCGATCCTGCGGCGTTCGCTGCCGCCACCCGCGCGGTTCTCGCCGATCTGCCGGCCTATCGTCGCGCAGTCGCCGATTGCCCGCTGCGGGACGACTGGACCTGGGAGGCCCAACGGCCGGTGCTCGCTGAGATGTACGACACTCTGGCGCCACTTCCTCGGCCGGAGTGACCGATTCTGGCGGGTACCCTGGCGCGAGCCACTGATCACAGCGTGTGAACGGGGCGAGGGAGATGACCATGTGGGGAACCCAACGATCGGCCATCGTCGGAACTCTGGTGGCCGGTGCGCTGATCGTCCCAACCGGTGGTCTGGCGTCGGCGTCGCCCGTTCCCACAGTGGCGGCGGTTCCTGCCGTCCGCAGTCCTATGCCCAAGGCCCCGTTATGCCGGGAAGCACTCGCCAAGATCGAGCAGTACCGCAACTCGAGCGCACTGGTGAACGACAATCGCGTCGTCATCCTCGGCAAGCCGGCGGCGATCGACCTGAACACGATCGACCCCTACCGGCCACCGTTCGGTGTTGATCCGTCACGCAACCTGTGGTTCCGGGCCCTCACGTGGCTCGCGGTGGCGTCCGTCGACGCCTCCGAGAAGGGAGACCCGGTCACCGCGGAGAAGTACGCCTCGGCACTGATCGCCGCGGCCCGTCGCGCCCCCGACCCCGGGACGGCGACCCCGGCGAACGAGAGTTACGCGATGGCCCTCGGCTGGGACGCGGGCACCACCATCCGCCGCACTCAGGCGCTGCTGTGCCTTTCCCACTTCACTGGCGTATCGCGGCTTCGGGGACTGCTGCAGTCGAACGCGAATGCCTTGGTCGACTCCCAGCGCTACGGCGGTCCGCCGCGGCGTCCGGTGTCCAATGCCGGGATCATGGCGAACCTGACGCTGATCGACGCCGGTGCGGCGCTCAACCGACAGGACCTGGTGAACACCGCGTTGCGCCGGCTGGCCAGTGACCAGCCGGCTGTGTTCTCCCGGGCCGGTTGGTCGTTCGAAGGATCGACGCACTATCAGAGCGTCAACATCCGGATGTGGGAAGAGGCCGAGGAGGTCCTGCGACGCCGGGGACGCACCGCCGCAGCCGACCGGATCGCCCGGGACCTGGTGCAGGCGCGGGTGGCTGCGGCCGTGGTGATCGGGCCCACCGGACTGCCCGCTCTCATCGGCAACACCCGCGCCAATGACGTGGTCATCCGACCGAGCACCGCGGGGCTGCCCCTGACGTTCGTCGACCAACCGGGCGGCCTCGCCACCGGGCGCTGGTCGTGGTCGAAGCGGTCCACCACCTGGTGGACGGCGCAGAACCGACTGCTCCGCGGCGGCCATGGACACGCGGACAACCTGTCGGTCACGTGGCAGACCAAGACCGTTCCGGTGCTGGTGGACTCCGGCCAACGCGACTACGACCGGGTGTCGTCGCCGCTGACCGTGTGGGCCGTGGGACGCAACGCCCAGAACCGACCCGTGCTGGGCAACAAGACCCGGGACCGGGCCCGCGAGCGGACCATGCAGGTGACGCGCACCGGCCGACTCGATGATCTGACGATGCGCACCACCGACATGGGGGCGCCCCAGGACCGGCGCGTCCTCATCGACGATCGGCGCCGGACCATGGATGTGACCGACACCTCCACGCGCAAACAGACCCAGTACTGGCAACTCGCCCCCGGCTGGCGGGTCCGGTCCCAGCAGGACCACGGCATCACGTTGCGGCATCCCGCGGGCTACGACGTGGTCGTGGCCAGCCCGGAAGGAAGCATCACGGTCCTCGACGGGTCGTTCGAACCGCTGGGCGGCTGGTTCGCCACCGCGCTCTACCAGGTCATCGCCGCCCCCCAGTTGGTCATCAAGGGCGGCCGCAGCATGACCACGACGTTCGTCATGGGGCGCAAGGGAACGAAACTGGCGGAACCCGTGAGCATCGATCGCAAGGCGTCTGCCGCCCGTGCTCGTTCGGTCGAACTGGTGTGGACGGCTCCCGACGGCACCCGGGGGATCAAGGGGTACCGGATCCAGAGTGCGGCCCGGGGCGGCGGATGGGAGACCGTCGTGGTCGACACGAAGTCGTCGGCGACGAGCCGGACCATCACCGGACTCTCGGAGATGGACGGGCGCAAGTTCCGGGTGGCCGTCCTCACCAAGCGCGGAATGGGTGAATACGGCGAGCCGACCAAGATCCCGGCCGCCGACGGCCCCGCCCGCTGACATGCTCGTCACGAGTGTGGTCGGAGCGCGGCCCCAGTTCGTCAAGCTGGCTCCGGTGGCCGAGGCGCTCGCCGAGGCTGGGATCAACCACCGGATCATCCACACGGGACAGCACTACGACGAGCGGATGTCGCAGGCGTTCTTCACCGACCTGGTGATCCCCGCCCCGGACCACAACCTCGCTGTCGGGTCGGGAGGCCACGGCGCCCAGACGGGCGAGATGATGATCCGGCTCGAGCCGGTCCTGGAACAGGATCGACCCGACTGGGTGCTGACCTACGGCGACACCAACTCCACACTGGCGGCGGCGGTCGTGGCGGTGAAACTGCACCTGCCCCTGGCGCATCTCGAGGCCGGTCTCCGTTCGTTCAACCGGCGCATGCCCGAGGAACATAACCGGGTGCTCACCGATCACGCGTCGGACCTGTTGCTGGCCCCCACGCAGTTGGCGATGGCCAATCTGGCGGGCGAAGGGCTCGGGGCACACAGTCGCCTCGTGGGCGACGTCATGGCGGACGTGTGCCTGCGGGTGGCTCGCACTGCCGGCGCGGCGCCACTGCCGGACGGGCTCGATCCGGGGGCGCCCTACGTCCTGGCCACCATCCATCGGGCCGAGAACACCGACGACCCCGACCGGTTGGCGGCGATCCTGGGTGCCCTGCGGGCGCAGCCCATCCCAGTCGTTCTCACGGCTCATCCCCGCCTGGTGGCCAAGTGCGCGGCCGCGGGGATCGATCTGGGCGGTGGCTCGCTGTTGGTGGCGGAACCGCTCGGGTACCCGGACATGGTGGCGGCGGTCCGAGGCGCCGCTGCCGTGGTCACCGACAGCGGCGGACTGCAGAAGGAGGCGTACCTGCTGGGAACGCCCTGCACCACGGTGCGCACCGAGACCGAGTGGGTCGAAACGGTGGCCGCCGGCTGGAACCGGTTGGACCCGGAACTGTCGCAGGTGGACACCTGGGCGGCGCCACCCCGCCCAGCGGCGGCGTCCCGCGACCTGTACGGCGACGGGCACGCAGCCCAGGCAGTGGCCGCCGCCCTGACCTCCGCGGGCTGAGTAGCCGCCGCACCGCCCACCCTTCTGCGGGGTTAGTAGCCGCCGAAGCGCCCACCCTTCTGCGGGGTGAGTTGCCGCCGGAGCGCCCACCTCCGCGGGGTGAGTAGCCGCCGGAGGCGGCGTATCGAAGCCCACCGGGTCGTCGATGCCGGCCCCTGGTGTCTGCCGCTGCGCCGGGGTGGGGGTGGGGATCGATCCGGCGGCTCTTGGAGTAGCAGTC
>CAZVYU010000067.1:0-13786 GCA_964631645.1 uncultured Actinomycetes bacterium | reverse complement strand
CGCCTTGGCTTCGATACGCGGGCTCACGCCCGCTACTCACCCCGCGGCGGGTGGGACGGTCGACGCGCACCGCTACTCACCCCGCGGCGGGTGGGTCCGCGGCGGGTCAGCGCTTGGTCGCGGACTTCTTGGCTGGGGTCTTCTTCGCAGCGGGTCGTTTGGCCGGCGCCTTCTTGGCGGACGACTTCTTAGCCGGCGCCTTCTTAGCCGGCGCCTTCTTGGCCGGCGCCTTGTTCGCGGCGGGTCGTTTGGCCGCGGCCCGCTTCGAGGGCGCCTTCTTCGCGGGGATCTCGGTACGGACGCCGTTGGCGTGCGAGGGCTGGTCGGTGCGGCCTCGCTTCACCGGGTCCGATGGGCCCACCGGGGCGCCAATGACCTCTTCGAAGCCGGCGCGAAGGTCGGTGACGAAGTCCGCCAGATCCGGGATGGCGACCTCGTCGGCCGACAGCCCGACGAACGCGGTTCCGTCGTAGGTGACCATCGTGATGTTGGCGGCAGCGCCCACAGTCGGCACCAGCGGCCAACTGCCCACGACCCGGCTGCCCGCGATGTAGATCGGCATGGGCGGGCCGGGAACGTTCGATGTGGTGACGTCGCTGGCACGGGCGACGTTGGCCAGCACGGGCACCGGCAACAACCAGGTGACGTCAGCCAACGGGTTGGCCAACGCCAAGGCGGGCTCGTCGCGCCAGCGCTTGACCTCGGCATGGGCGGACTTGATGCGTTCGTCCACCGACACCCCGTTGACCGGCAGTTCGAACCGGGCGATGGTCACCGCGTTCGACGAACTCCCGTCCTTGACCGCCTTGCGGATGCTGATCGGGATGTTGAACCGCAGCCGGCGGGTCGGGCGTTCATGGCGGTCGTGGTATTTGGCGATACCCGTGGCCACCGACCCCAAGAAGATGTCGTTGACGGTGTCGCCCCGGCGCTTGGCCGCGGCGCGCATCTCGGCGAACGGCAGGTCGAAGGTCGCGAACCGGTACGTGGTGGACCGCCCGGCCATGAGGGGCGACAGCGACGACTCCGGCATCGACGCGAAGCGACCGATCGACTCGGCCATATTCACCGCATCCGACCAGGTACCGACGGGATCCTTGACGGTTCCGAAGGCGAGTTCGGCCATGACCTTGACGCCAGAGACCGCTGCTTCGGCCGCGCGGGTCACATTGTCGGCGATGTTCGCTCGGCTCACGCTGGCCATGGACACCGGCCGCCCCTCCGGGGGCGGCGGCGCGGCAGGTTCGTCGGGGTTACCCGCCGGCGTGAGTTCGAACAGGTTCGCGGCGATCAGGATGGTGGCCTGACCGTCGGCGACGGCGTGGTGCAGCTTCAGAATCAGAGCCGATCGACCGCCCGGCAAACCTTCGATGAGGACGGATTCCCACAGCGGCCGGTCGTTGTCGAAGTCAGTCAGGCTCATGCGGCGGGCCTCCGACAGCACGTCGTCCCAACCACCGCCCTCCGGGAGCCGATACCGGTGCAGATGGATGTCGAGATCGAAGTCGGGGTCGACCGCCAACCGCGGCATCGAGACCCCCACCGCGCCGAACAGGGGCCGTTCGCGCAGCACCGGGACCAACCGGGTCAGCCGATCGAACCGGCCCTTCAGCCGCTCCCAGTCCGGGGTGGAGTCGAGCAGCGAGACGGCCACGATCGACGAACGCATCCCGCGATCACTCTGGGCGGTGCGCCAGGTGGCCGCATCGAATCCGGTCAGTTGCTGGCCCACGGCACGCAGTTCGTTGGCGCTGCGAACCGCCTTGTCCAAGTCGCTCACTGTTCCTCCTCAGCACTCGCGACGCTAGTGCCCGCAGCGCGAGGACGCGCGCGGATCAGCCGACTGCCTCCATGACCTCGTCCGATACGTCGAAGTTGGCGTACACGTTCTGCACGTCGTCGGAGTCCTCGAGCGCCTCGATCAGGCGGAATGTCTTGCGGGCGCCGTCCTCGTCGAGCGGCACGGTCACGCTGGGGAGGAAGGTCGCTTCGGCCGAGTCGTAGTCGATGTTGGCGGCCTGCAGTGCGCTGCGTACCGCGACCACATCAGTCGCTTCACACACGATCTCCCAGGACTCCCCCAAATCGTTGACCTCGTCGGCCCCGGCCTCGAGGACCGCGTCGAGGATCTGATCCTCGGTGCCGGCATCCCTGGGCACGATCACCACTCCGCGGCGGGTGAACAGGTAAGCCACCGAGCCGGGATCGGCCATGTTGCCACCGTTTCGGGTCATGGCGATCCGAACCTCGCCGGCGGCCCGGTTGCGGTTGTCGGTCAGGCACTCGATGAGAACGGCCACCCCGGCGGGGCCGTAACCCTCGTACATGATCGTCTCGTAGTCGGCCCCACCGCCCTCGGCACCGGAGCCACGCTTGACGGCACGGTCGATGTTGTCGTTGGGGACGGAGCTCTTCTTCGCCTTCTGGATGGCGTCGTACAGCGTCGGGTTGCCCGCGGGGTCGCCCCCGCCGGTTCGGGCGGCCACTTCGACGTTCTTGATCAACTTCGCGAACAACTTGCCGCGCTTGGCGTCGATGACGGCCTTCTTGTGCTTGGTGGTGGCCCATTTGGAGTGGCCGGACATTCAGTCCTCCTCGATCATCGTCAGGAACTGACGGTGCAACCGGTTGTCGCGGGTCAGCTCCGGGTGGAACGCCGTTGCCAGGACCGGCCCCTGACGTACCGCGACGATCCTAACGGCAGGCGTGCCGGCGGGACCGGGACGAGTCAGTGTGGCCAGCACCTCGACTGCTGGGCCGGTCGACTCCACCCACGGTGCCCGGATGAAGACTCCGGGATAGTCCGGCTCCCCCACTGCCGGGATCGACACCGGTGTCTCGAACGACTCCACCTGACGGCCGAAGGCGTTGCGCCGCACCGTCAGATCCAGCCCGCCGAACTGTTGCTGCCCGGACCGGGGGTCGAGCAGTCGATCCGCCAGAAGGATCATCCCGGCGCAGGTCCCGAAGGCAGGCATGCCGCCGCGAATACGTTCGCTGATCGGTTCCTGCATTCCCAGGTCGACAGCCAGTCGGGAGATGGCCGTCGACTCCCCGCCGGGGATGACCAAGGCCGCCACCTGAGCCAACTCGTCGGGGGTGCGGACCGCGCGGGCCTCGGCGCCCAACGACTGCAGCAGCCGCAGATGTTCGCGGAACGCCCCTTGCAGGGCCAGGACCCCGATCGTGCGGGGCCGGCTCACCAGCCGCGCTCGGCGAGCCGATGGTCGACCGGCAGTTCCTCGACGTTGATGCCGACCATGGCTTCCCCGAGACCCCGGGACACCTTGGCCAGCACGTCGGGATTGTCGAAGTGGGTGGTCGCCTGGACGATCGCATGCGCCCGCTGCGCCGGATTGCCGGACTTGAAGATGCCGGAACCGACGAACACCCCGTCGGCGCCCAACTGCATCATCATGGCGGCGTCGGCAGGGGTCGCGATCCCACCGGCGGTGAACAGCACCACGGGCAACGTGCCAGTGCTTGCGATCTCACGAACCAGTTCGTAGGGGGCCTGCAGTTCCTTGGCCGCCACGAACAGTTCGTCCTCGGCCATCGAACTGAGGGCATTGATCTCGCCCCGGATCTTGCGCATGTGGGTCGTGGCGTTGGAGACGTCGCCGGTCCCGGCTTCGCCCTTGCTGCGGATCATGGCCGCACCTTCGTTGATCCGCCGCAGCGCCTCACCCAGGTTGGTCGCGCCGCACACGAAGGGAACGGTGAAGGCCCATTTGTCGATGTGATTGGTGTAGTCGGCCGGGGTCAGGACCTCGGACTCGTCGATGTAATCCACTCCGAGCGACTGCAGCACCTGCGCCTCGACGAAGTGGCCGATGCGCGCCTTGGCCATGACCGGGATGGACACCGCTTCGATGATGCCGTCGATCATGTCCGGGTCGGACATCCGCGACACGCCACCCTGGGCGCGGATGTCGGCGGGGACCCGTTCGAGGGCCATGACCGCGACCGCCCCGGCATCCTCGGCGATCTTCGCCTGCTCGGGGGTGACGACATCCATGATGACGCCGCCCTTGAGCATCTCGGCCATCCCCCGCTTGACGCGGTCGGTGCCGATCGCGGTGCCGTTGACTTCGGACATCCTGCATTCTCCTTCGCCGGACCTGATGGCCTGCGCAGTGGTGTTGTGACTCTCGCCGTGCAGTCGCAGGGCGTTGCCCAATGGTAGGCGCGATCCGGCGTCCCGGGCCAACTGCGGCCTCGGTCGGATCAGCGGACCCCGAACCCGGCAGGCGGGGTGTCCTCCATCTCGAACGATTGGGGCCAGGGGGTGCGACCCGCCAGGCGCAGGACCCGCACGATCCACTGGTAGCGCACATCACGACAGGCGCGAACGGCGTCGTTGAGGAATCGACGCGACAGTTGCACCCGGCGGGTCGTGCTCTCGAGGTCGCGCATGAGTTCGTCGCTGCCGGTGATTTCCGCACATTCGGCCACCGACTCCGGCTCGTCGAACGCGGCGGCCAGAACCTGGGTCAGATTCGACTCCGCCAGGCTGCGCGCCAGACCGTCGGCCGGGTCCACCCGGCTCGCCTCGTGCGCGGCGTCGGCGATCACGGCGGCCGACACCGGGTCCGGCAGCTGGCCGGCAGCGACTTCCATGGCGACCGAGCTGCGCTCCAAGAGGGCCCGGTCCAGGGCCACCGTGCCCGCATCGACCCGGCGGTGCAGTCGGTCCAGCCGACCCGCCGTCGATGACAGGTACCACCCGATGACCAGAGCGGCCGCGAGCAGCACCCACATCCACCAACTCACGAGCGGCCGTCCCCACCGAGCCCGGCCAGACGTCCGACGAACTGACCGCGCAGATCCTCGGTCACCTTCTCGCCGGGGCTACGGACGCTGCGGTACACATCGACGATCTCGCGGGTGACGCGGCTCCAGTCGTACAGCCAGGCCCGGTCTCGCCCGGTCTCGATCAACCGAAGTCGTTCCGCGTTGTCGTCCAACAGGTCGCCGATGACCCGCGCGAGGTCGGCGGCGTCACCGTTGATGAAGTGCTGACCGCATCGGCCACCATCGAGCACCCGCCGGAACGCCTCGAGGTCCGATGCGACCACCGCGGTTCCGCTCGCCATCGCTTCCAACAGCACGATGCCGAACGACTCGCCGCCGGTGTTGGGCGCCACGTAGACCTGAGCGGAATGGAAGGCGCGCACCTTGTCCTCCTCGGACACGAGGCCCAAGAAGGTGAGTCGGCGCGACACGTCGGGCGGCAGTTTCTTCACGATGTCCGCTTCGTCGCCAGGGCCCGCGAGCAGGACGCGTACCCCGGGGTGGCGCTCGGCGATGGCGGGCATCGCGTCGAGCAAGATCGACAAGCCCTTGCGGGGTTCGTCCAGACGCCCCAAGAAGAACAGGACCGGACCATCGGAGTCGGAGGCGCCGGCCGACCATCCCGGCAGCGGCTCCGCCTCGGCGAAGGCGGCACAGTCGACGCCGTTGGGAATAAGCACCGCGTCCCCGCCGACATGATCGACCAGTGTGCGGCGGGCCAGTTCCGACACGGCGATCCGACCTCGGGTCTTCTCCATGACGGTCTGGGCGAGGTAGTAGCCGGCCGACAGGACGCGCGACTTCTCCATGCTCGAATGCCAGGTGGCGACGATGGGTCCCTGCGCTGCCCAGGCGGAGATGGCGCTGATCCCCGGAGAGAGCGGCTCGTGCACGTGCATCACGTCGAAGTCACCCGATCGGATCCACTCGCGCACCCGGCGCGTGGACCGGAACCCCAGGTTGAGCCGGGCGACCGAGCCGTTGTACCGGACCGCCACCGGCCGACCCGTCGAGGTGACGAAGTCCGGCAGGTTGTCGTCGTCCTCCGCCGGGGCCAGGACGGACACGGTATGACCTTCGTCGATCAGCGCCTTGCGCAGATCCCGGACGTGGAACTGCACCCCACCCGGCACATCCCACGCGTAGGGGCAGACAATGCCGACATTCAGTGGTTCGTCACTCACCGACGAGACTCCGTGCGCGCCAGCCGGTCGGGATCGAGATCGGACAGCCATAGCGGCTGCAGCATGTGCCAGTCACTGGGGTGTTCGCCGATGCCGATCTCGAACCGACCGGCGATGGACTGGGTGATCGTGGCGATGTCGGCGTCCTCATCGTCGGTGACGGGCACCGGGATGGGATCGAAGACCCGAGCGGCCGGACCGTCTTCGCGATAGAAGAAGTTGACCGCCAACAGGGTGGCGCCGGTGCGCCGGGCGACCAGTGCCGCGCCGGCCGGCATCCGGGTCGGCTCCCCGAAGAAGGTCACGGGGATGCCGTGGCGGGACAGGTCCCGGTCCCCCACCAGCCCGACAATGCGCCCGTTCTCGACCCGTTGGGTCAGTTCAGCCACCAGATCACCAGAACCGAACGGCAGGATCTCCATCCCCAGGCTCTCCCGGAAGGCCAGGAACTTGCGGAAGAGTTTCTCGGGCTTCAGACGTTCGGCGACCGTGGTGAGACTGCCGTACCGCTGGGCGACGAACGCCGCCCCATGGTCGTAGTTGCCGCCGTGCGGTCCGACGAAGACCAAGCGGCCACCGCCGGCCAGTGCCTCGTCGATGTGTTCCAGACCCTCGACCGGGAGGTCGAGGATCCGCTCGCGCGGCCAGTCGGGCATGCGGAACGCGTCACACCAGTACCGGGCGTAGCTCTGGAAACCCGCGCGCGACACCTCGCGCAGTTCCGCTGCGGATGCATCGGGCAACACCCGGGCCAGGTTCTTCTCGTACTGCTTCACCGATGGCCCGTGCCGACGCCATGCCTGGTCGGCCATCCGGCGGAACATGCCGTACGCCCGCTTGTCCGACATCCTCCGGACCGTGCTCCACCCGACCGAGTAGCCCCAGTACGCGAATTGATCGGTGATCATGACGGTCGATCGGCCGCGTCTGGCGCTGTCTCGGGCACCGTTTGGGTCGGGGTGGCGGGTGGGGCTGGGGCATCCGGCGCTGAGTCGGCTGCAACTGCTTCGCCGGCAGCGGGCGGCTGTGGCTCACCGGTGCGACGGACCAACTGCTGCCGGACATGGGTGAATCGCTGCGCGATGGTGATCAGCGTCAGCACCGCGAGGATCCCGGTGGCGACGGGCAGGAGCCACGTGACTCCCAGACCGGTGATGAACGCCGCGACCAGGATGACGATGAGCCGCTCGGCCCGTTCGGCGATCCCGACGTTGGCCTCGGCACCCACGCTCTCCGCACGGGCTTTGGCGTACGACACGGTGAAGCCGCCCACCAAGCACACCCAGGCCGCGGCAGTCGCCCACGAATCACCCCGGGTGGCGAAGTAGATCAGGACGCCGCCGAACACAGCACCGTCAGCGACCCGATCGAGGGTGGAGTCCAGGTAGTTCCCCCAGGGTCCAGCCCGGCCCGAGAGCCGAGCCATGGTGCCGTCGAGAAGATCACTGAAGACGAACAGAAGGATGACGAGGACACCGATGACGAACTGTCCCCGGGGGAAGAACCACAAGGCAGTCAGGCTGACGCCGGCCGCACCGATGTAGGTGATCGCATCGGGGGTGAGTCCGATCGAAAGAAGCGCCTTGGCGACGGGGTCCACGACACGCGACACAACACCGCGGGCTTCCTTGTTGTTCAGCATGACGGCCTTTCCGGACTGCTCTCGCGATCGTAGCCCGCCGATCGGGGCGATCCTGGCCGCGACATTCCCCTCGGCGGCGGCTGACTACTGTGGAATCAGCGTGCGACGGCCGCACAACCGCGGTCGCGCCCCGAGTTCGGGAGGAAACCATGCGGCAGCCCGCCATCCGAAACGTGATCCTGGTGGGGCCGGCGGGGGCAGGCAAGACCACGTTGGCCGAATCGCTCTTGGCCGCGGCGGGGGCCGTACGCCAACCGGGCACCGTCGCCACCGGCAGCACGACGTCGGACCACAACGAGATCGAGACCGAACTCGGCCGGTCAGTGGTCCTGACCCCCCTGTCGTTCTCGTTCGCCGACACCCGCATCACGTTGTTGGACACGCCGGGATTCGCCGATTTTGTGGGCGAGGTGCGGGCCGGTCTGCGTGCGGCCGACGCAGCCCTGTTCGTCGTCGGCGCCGGCGAAGGTATCGACGCCGCGACCATCATGCTGTGGCAGGAGTGCGCCGCGGTCGGCATGCCCCGGGCCGTCGTTGTGACGGGAGTCGATCGCGGCGGTGACTTCGACGAGGAGATCGCGCTGGCCCGGCGCGCGTTCGGCGACGGGGTCCAGCCCATGTACCTGCCCATGCTCGCCGACGACGAATCGCTGGCCGGGCTGATCGGGTTGTTGACGCAGTCCGTCTACGACTACTCCACGGGGACCCGCACCAGCCGGGAATCGGACCCCCAGCACCGGGAGTTGGTCGAGGAGGCCCGGGCTGCGTTGATCGAGGGGATCATCACCGAGTCGGAGGACGAGACCTTGATGGAGCGGTTCCTCGGCGGTGAGGAATTGGCCATCGACATGCTCGTCGACGACCTGGAGAAGGCCGTAGCCCGCGGCCATTTCCATCCCGTGTTGCCGGTGGGCCTGGATCCGCAGCGGCCGGTGGGGATGCTCGAGGTCCTCGAACTCATCGTCGGTGGATTCCCCACGCCGGCGGAACATCCGCTGCCCACCGCCACTACCCCGGACGGACGACCGGGTCCGGCGTTGGCCTGCGATCCGCAAGGTCCGCTGTGCGCAGAGGTCGTGCAGACGACCAGTGACCAGTTCGCGGGGCGGTTGTCGCTGGTCCGGGTGTTCAGTGGGACATTGCGGGCCGACACGGTCCTGCACGTGTCCGGCCATTTCCTGTCGGATCGGGGTCACGACGACCATGACACCGACGAGCGAGCCGGGGCGATCAGTTCCGCGCTAGGCGCCCAGCTCACCCCGGTGTCAGCGGGCGTGGCCGGTGACATCGTGACCGTGGCCCGGTTGAGTCGGGCGGAGACCGGGGACACGTTGAGCGATCCCGCCACGCCGTTGTTGGTCGAACCATGGCTGATGCCCGACCCCTTGCTGCCGCTGGCGGTGTCGGCGGACAGCCGCCAGGACGAGGACAAGCTGTCCACCGCGCTGGGGCGCCTGCAGGCGGAGGACCCGACCGTGCGCATCGAACGAAACGCCGAGACCCATCAGGTGGTCCTGTGGTCGATGGGCCAGACCCACGCCGATGTCCTGCTGGACCGGTTGCGTCGCAGGTTCGGGGTCCACGTCACCGCCGAGCCGCTGAAGATCGCTCTGCGCACGACTCTGGCCGGGCCGGCGAAGGGCCACGGTCGGCTGGTGAAGCAGTCGGGCGGCCACGGTCAGTACGCCGTGGTCGACATCGAGGTCCGGCCGATGCCGAGGGGGTCGGGTTACACGTTCGTCGACAAGGTCGTGGGTGGCGCGGTTCCGCGGCAGTTCATCTCGTCGGTCGACAAGGGGCTGCAGCAGCAGATGGCTGCGGGACTCGACAGTGGCTACCCGGTCGTGGATCTCGAGGTGACGCTGGTGGACGGCAAGGCACATTCCGTGGACTCCTCCGACATGGCCTTCGCCACGGCTGCTGGGCTGGCCCTGAAGGAGGCAGCAGCGGCGGCCGGGGAGGTGCTGCTGGAGCCGGTGGCCGAAGTATCCATCGATGTGTCCGACGAGTACGTCGGCGCGGTGATGAGCGATCTCGCGTCGCGCCGGGGTCGGATGACGGGCTCGGAGTCACTCGACGGTGGTCGCACCCGGGTGGCGGCGGTGGTCCCGGCGTCGGAACTCACCCGGTACTCGATCGACCTGCGTGCGATCAGTCATGGGTCGGCGACCTTCACCCGGTCGGAGGGTGGCTACGAACCGCTGCCCGACCGCCTGCGCGCGTCCGTGCTGGGCTGAGCCTCGGCCGACGGTCAGGCCGGGCCCGACTGGTCACAGCTCACGGGACAGCGCCTCGGCTTCGGTGAGGCCATCCCGCACCGTGTCCAGGTCGCTGGTCACCACCTGCAGTACCTCGCTGCTGCGATCGTGCGCCACCGGGTCCGAGCCCAGGGCGACCAACTCGCCCATCCGGGCGCTGAGACCCTCGAGCCCCACCACCGCGGTCTGCATCCGGGCCAAAAGGGTGTCGCGCAATCGGACCAGCCGATTGACGGCTTCCACCTGCGACGCCAGCGCATCGACGGTGCGCTGACGCTCGACCCGCAGCGCCGGATCGTTCTCTCCGGCCACCGCGGCCTGGGCCGCGGCGTATTCAGCGGCCAATGCGTCGGGGCGGGCGGACTGCAGGGAGTTGTCGGCCACGGTGACGCGGCCGGCAAGGTCGGCCAGGCGGTCCTCGACGACCACGCCCACCTCGTCGTCGACGTTCCCGATCTGGGCGGTCAGCCAGTCGTCGCCCGGGGTCTCGGCCAGAGTGCGGATCCGGCGCTGAGCTGATTCGGCCCGGGCCAACAGCGCCGCCTGGACCGACCCGCGGGGCGGTTTGGGTAGTTGCGCCTGGGTCGACTCCCGACGGGGGCGGGAGTTCCGCGAGCCGACGGCGACCTTGGTTCCGAGAACGACGGCACCGATCCCGACGCCGATCGGGATCGCGACCGGACCCAATGCGGTGGCGAGCACTGCCCAACCCAGCCCTCCGGTCACCCCGGCGACCAGCCACCCCCAGGGGTCCTTGAGTTCGTCGCCCGCGCTCATGCATGCAGTATGACGGCAGGCCACCGGGCCTCGGGCGCGCTAGCGTCGAAGTATGACTCACGACGCTCCCGGGCCGGGCGCATCAGCCTCGGACGATCAGACGACGATCGGTCAGCTCGAGGACCGCTCCAACCGCAACTCCTGGCGCATCATGTACGTGTTCATCACCATCGTGGTGCTGCTGTTCCTGGTCCTCGGCGTGGCCGCCTTCCTAGGCCAGTCCGGTTCCTGACCCTCTCGGTCAGAAGTTCGACAGGACGCTAGTCAGCACGCGTTCGATGCTCGTCGGGTCGTTCGCCTCGTAGTACTGACCGCGGGACGCCTCGGCGATCTTCTGAAGCGCCTCGGTGTCCGCCGCTTCGCCGTACCCGATGGTGAACACCCGCACGGACGTGTCGACACTCTCGGCGCTCAGGTCGTCGAGCAGCCCGTTCAGATCCGTGTCCGGCGGGTACTCGTTGCGCCCGTCGCTGAGCAGCACGATCGCGTTGATCCGGTCGGGGTCGAGCGTGGCCAGACTCTTCTTCTGGGCGGCGCGAAGGGTGGCGTACAGGCCAGTCCCTCCGTCGGCCAACAACTGGGGGATCTCGCTCTTCATGCGCGGCACGGTGGTCTTGGCCGGTCCCATGGGGACCAGTTCTCGGAAGGGTTCGCCGTTGTCGCCCAGGCCGGTGGAGAACACCCACAGCCCCACTTCGTCATCAGGCGCGAAACGGTCCAGCGCCGACACCGCCGCTTCCTGGGCGATCTCGAGCTTGCTGCCGCCGGCGCTCGGCACCGGTTCCCCCATCGACCCGGACACGTCCATGACCATCAGGACATGCGCTCGTTTTCGCAGGGTGTCCCACGAGTTCTGCAGCGCCACGAGGACGTTGGGCGCCGGTGGCGCCAGCACGCTGGTGGCACCGGCGGGAAGCATCCCGTCCTCAGGTCGGATGACGTCGCCGGGTACTCCTTCGAAGGTCCGGAACCCGGCGGCGGTGAAGCGTTGCTGCTGGTCGGATTCGCGGACCCAGTTCAGGAAGTCGGCGGCACCGGCCCTCTGTTGGTCCGACACCCAGGTCGCGTTCAGCACGAGCCAGGGGTTGTCCGAGATCAGCGTCCCGTCGCTGGGGTAGACAGCCGCCAGCGGCACCGTCGGGGCGGGCTGTTGTCCGGCCGTCGCCGGGTTCCCGGTGGGGTTGCCCCGGTTGTAGTCGAGCACCGACTTCTCTTCGACGGTCACGGCACTGACGTAGGTCATCCCCTGACCGCGTGCCGCCTCGCGGGCCATGTTGGACAGGAATGTCAAGGTCGTGTCGCCGTAGTGGACGACGCTGGACTCGAGGCTGCGGACGAAGTCGCGGGTCTTGGGTTCGCGCAGATCCTTGACGGTCAGATCGCTCGACAGTCCGGTGGCGGCGTAGTAGGACGCGATCGTGGCGTTCAGACCGGACGTCGAGTAGTAGGGGTTGGTCTTGCCGAGTTTGAACTTGCCCCACTCGGGGTGATTCTTGGCCGCCCATCCCTTCGGCGACCGGGCCAGTTCGGCCAGGTCGCTCCAGCCGATCTGCTTGTCCGGCCAGCCCAACGACTCCGCCATCGGCCGGGGCATGGCGATGACCAACGGCGTCTGGGCGATGGAGTCCCGCTCCTTGGGCACGATGTCCGGCTTGTCGGCGGCCGCGAGGTTCTGCTGGACCAGCACTGCCCAGGAGGATGAGGCCGGGGTCCACACGGTGGGCAGCGGACCGTCGACGTCCTCGCGCCAACCCCGGGACAGCGCTTGGGCCGCACCCCCGCTGGCCTTGGAGTTCACGGTGACGGCGACGCAGTTGCCATCGACCTGCCGGCCCTGCTCGTTGTACTCACCGGCCAGTTCCGACAACAGGGCCGCCTTCTCGCTGGAGGCGGCCACGGTGACCTGGGTGCAGCCGGCAGTGTCCGTGGATCCGCCGCCCCCACCGTCGCCGCCACTGACCAGTTGACGGAC
Organism: uncultured Actinomycetes bacterium; assembly: GCA_964631645.1. GTDB lineage: Bacteria > Actinomycetota > Actinomycetes > S36-B12 > CAIWTL01. The sequence goes on along the minus strand of CAZVYU010000067.1, from coordinate 1,159 downwards.
GCCGAAGATGAGGAGGACCCCCACGATCGCCGCGATGACCAGGGGCAGTTTGGACGACTTGGACGACCCCGAAGTGCTGCTCACGGACCCATTGTGGGCCACATCCGCCTACCAGGCGGCGGCCAGCAGGGATCGGGTGTCCGGAAGCTCCTGAGGAAGCAGCTTGGTGCGACCGATGAGCGGCATGAAGTTGGCGTCGCCACCCCAGCGGGGAACGAGATGTTGATGCAGGTGCGCGGCGATCCCTGCTCCGGCCACCGGCCCGGCGTTCACACCAATGTTGAAGCCGTGCGGACCCATGGTGTCGCGGATGACGGTCATGGCGTGTTGGGTGAAGTGGCCGAGCTCGGCGTACTCCGCGTCGGTCAGTTCGGTCAGGTCGGCGATGTGCCGGTAGGGGCAGATCAAGAGATGCCCGGTGTTGTACGGGTAGAGGTTCATGACGGCATACACGAGTTCACCGCGGGCGACGATGAGTCCTGCCTCGTCGTCCAGGCTGGGGGCGCGGCAGAACGGGCAGTGGTCGCCACCGGTGTCGTCGGGGGGCTTTCCCTCGCCCTTGATATACGCCATGCGATGCGGGGTGTAGATCCGTTCCAGCCCGTCGGCCAGATCGGCCTCCGCTTCGGGTTCCCTCACTGCCGGCGCTCCTGCACCGCCGTCACGATCTCCGCGACCGCGTCACCGATGGGGACGCCGTTGTTCTGCTCGCCGTTGCGGTAGCGGAAGCTGACCGCGTTCTTGGCGACGTCATCGTCGCCGGCCAACAGCATGAAAGGAACCTTCTGCTTCTGTGCGGTGCGGATCTTCTTCTGCATCCGGTCGGTGCCCATGTCGACCTCGGCTCGGATGCCGTGGGAACGCAACTGCGCCACGACCTCTTGGAGATACGGGATGTGATCGTCGGCGATCGGGATGCCCACCACCTGCACCGGGGCGAGCCACGCCGGGAAGGCACCGGCGTAGTGCTCGAGCAGGACCGCGAAGAACCGCTCGATGGAGCCGAACAGAGCACGGTGGATCATGATCGGCTGCTGCCGGCTGCCGTCGGGTGCGGTGAACTCGAGGTCGAACCGCTGCGGCATCTGGAAGTCGAGCTGGATGGTGGACATCTGCCAGGTGCGGCCGATGGCGTCCTTGGCCTGCACGCTGATCTTGG
>CAZVYU010000066.1:8275-13940 GCA_964631645.1 uncultured Actinomycetes bacterium | reverse complement strand
TGAGTGGAGGTGCCGGGAATCGAACCCGGGTCCAACGGTACCGATCAGGGACTTCTCCGAGCGCAGCCGACGTGTTGTGTTCTCGACCTTCCTGCTTCTTACGACACTGCAGGAAACACGGTCACAGTCACTGAAAAGGTGTTCCGCTGACCCGCGTGACCCGGATCATTGGTGAGCCCCCTGGCGACACCCGGCGGTGCGGGGACGATTCCCGCCGAGCGCCTTCACGGTCTCGCTGTCAGGCAGCGAGGGCGAAGGAGGTGCGGTTTTGTTTGGCACCTATTGGTTTTCCGCGGATGGTTTACGAGGTCACCACGGGTCCTCGGCTCGCTTCTCCCGTCTCGACAGTCGTTGTCGAAACCTGTCACCCCCAAGGTGACATTGTCACTATTGAGTTGTCGCCTCCGATCCGCCGGGATCTCTCCCGCGGAGCCGTCGGTCGTGCCCAGCATAAGCCGGAGCGCCACCGTCTGGGTCAACGAACGTCGCCCGATGACTATTCCGACGGGCCTAGCTTGACCCGCATCACCCGGCGGACCCTGCCAGGGTAGGGCTCAGCCGACACACGGGAGGAGCCTCATGATCCGGCGGCGCCAGAGCAGGAGGGCCTTCGCATGAACTCCGGCCTGACGGCGCAGGACGTCATGCTGGCGGCGGCGCTGATCTTCGGCATCGCTACCGCGTGCCAGGTGGTGGCGCCCAAACTGCGGGTCCCGGCGCTCGTACTGCTCCTCCCGGCCGGCTTCCTGTTCGGGCTCGCCGCCCCGCAGTGGCGCGCGGATGTGATCCTGGGACCGGCCTTCCCCGCGGTCGTCGATCTGATCGTGGCGGTGATCCTGTTCCAGGGCGGCATGGGGCTGACGGCCATCCGGCTGCCCCACAAGGATCGGGTCTTGGTGCGCCGACTGATCGGGGTCGGGGCACCGGTCACGGGCGTCGCGGCCACTCTTGCGGCCCACGTCCTCCTCGGTCTCGATTGGCCCATCGCGGTCATGCTCGGGACCATCCTGATCGTGTCCGGCCCCACCGTGCTGAACCCGATCCTGGACTTCGCACAGCCGAACGCGCGAGTGCGCGGGATCCTCACTTGGGAGGGCACCACCTTGGATCCCATCGGTGCGCTGATCGCGGTGGTGGCCTTCCAGATCGTCAAGGCCAGCAGTTCGACGTCACCGGCCGAGGCCGTGGTCCTCTTCCTGACCGGTGTCCTTGTCGCACTGGTTGCTGCGGCGATCGGTGTGGTGATCTTCGTGGTGGGCGGACTCCTGGCTCGGGGCAACAAGACCCTTGGCACCCAGGTGCTCCTCGGCTCGGTCATCGTCACGGCCGGCTTGGCGAACTCCATCACCGACGACAGCGGACTGCTGGCGGCACTGATCATGGGGATCACCGCACCGCGACTGGCGCGGCGCTTCGGAGCGTCGCTCAGTGACGCCACACCCTTCTTCGACACCATCGTGTCGATCGGGATCGGAGTGCTGTTCGTGTCCATCGCAGCGCTCGTTCCGTCCCCCACGGTGACAACAGTGCTGCTGCCTACCCTCTTGGTCACCGCCATCTTGATGCTGGTCGTGCGCCCGCTCGTCGTCGCGGGCTGCACCCGGCACACCGACCTCACGACCAACGAGCGGATCTTCATCGGTTGGATGGACCCGCGTGGCATCGTCGCAGCGGCGACGGCCTCCAGCGTGGGAGCCGTCTTGGTCAGCCTGCAGATCCCCGACGCTGATCAACTGCTTCCGGCCGCCTTCATCGTGATCGCCGTCACCGTGACCGTCTACGGACTGACGGCGGTCCCGCTGGCCCGGCGACTGGGGATCCGAGCATCACCGGATGGCACAAGCACGGACCCCACGACGTCGGCAGCCGATTGACGATCAGCGGAGCCGTACCGACAGACAGGTCACGCACCCCTCGAGTTTCTCGAACTCACTGATATCGACCTCCACCACCCGCAGGCCGCGATCACGCAGCAAGGCCGCCGTCTGGGGCGCGGACGCGGCCATGAGGACCGATTCACCGTCCAGTACCACCACGTGAGCACCGGTCGGCTCGGGCACTGCCAGGAACCGGGGCCACCGGTCGATGTCGTCGACCAACGGCTCGTAGCCGATCACGGTGCCGTCGGGAAGTGCCGTCACGCCGCTCTTCAGGTGCAGGACCGACCGCACGGGGACCGGGACCACAGGCATCCCGAGCCCCTCGGCCAGTGGCGCCACCGCGTCGGGCGTGGAACGACCTCCGACGCCGAGGTAGGCGACGCCATCGATCTTGAGGACGTCACCGCCATCCAGGGTCGCGGGCTCGGAGATGGTGGCGACGTCGTAGCCCAACTCGCGGATCACACTCTCAGCCGCCGGCACCTCCCCACGACGTTCCGTGGCGCCGGGCCGGGCGATGACGGCCCGGTCGCCATTGACCACCATGGTGTCTTCGATGAAGACCCCGTCGGGATGCTCCGGCGCCGGCGGGACCACGATCAGTTCCCATCCCTCGGCGGACAAGGCCGCCACGTAGTCGTCCCACTGACGTCGGGCCAGCCCCGCGTCGACCGGGGACCGATCGATGTGGGTCAGCAGACCATCGGCCAGTAGGGGACTCGGAGGTCGGACCAGAGCGCGCATGGGTTCAGCCTAGGCGCCCGGGTGCCGTTCCCGATCGTGACCGCCTTGACGCTGTCTTGACGTTCACCCAACACGGATTCGCACCGGATATCGACCATGATCAACAGGTGTTCGATCTCGTCAACGGTCTGCCGGTCCATCCTCTCGTCGTCCACGCCGCTGTCATGTTCGTCCCCCTCACCCTGCTGGGGACGATCTTGCTGCTGGTACGGCGGAAGTGGCGCAAGAACCTGGGCTGGTGGGTGGTCCTGCTGGCCGGCGCAGGCGTGGTGGCGTCCTTCGTCGCCAAGGAGTCGGGCGAAGCCCTGGCAGAACGTGTGGGCGAACCCGAGGCGCACGCCGAACTCGGTGACACGATGCCGGTGGTGGCGGGGATCATGTTCCTCGCCGTGCTGGTGTTCGTGGTCGTCGACCGGCTGATGGATCGGCCCAGCCCGGACGACCAAGGCGGCCGGACCCCGATTCTTGTGATCATTCTTGGCGTCGTCGCGGTCGTGCTCTGTGCGGCAGGGACGTTCCAGGTCTACCGGGTCGGCGATTCGGGCGCCAAGGCGGTCTGGGGCGCGGAGATCGCCGCGGGCGCATCGGGTGATCAGCCGGCCCCCGAGAGCAAGCCGTCCTCGTCGCCCGCCGGTGACACCTACACCTTGGCCGAGGTCGCGAAACACGCAAGCCCCAGTGACTGCTGGGTCGCCATCGACTCCAACGTCTATGACCTGACGCAGTGGATCGCCGAGCACCCGGGGGGACCCTCGCCCATCGAATCCATGTGCGGCACCGATGGAACCTCGGCCTTCAGAGACGAGCACGGCAACGAGAAACAACCAAACGCAGACCTCGCCACCTTCACGATCGGCACACTCAGCTGATACCTGGCGCCCTGACCTCAGCCGGCTCCGACCAGACGGACGGCGTTGTCCCACAACACCGCGCGCAGCCAGTCATCGTCCAGGTCCCATCGTTCGATGACCCGCAACTGATCGTCGTACGGGTGGGGGATGTTGGGGAAGTCGGTCCCGAAGAAGACCCGTCCGTCCAAGCCCAGTTCCCTCACGCGGGGTAGGACCGATCGATCGAACCGGTGGATGTCACTCATGAAGTCGGTGTCGACCATCGTCGTGTCGAGTCCCACCGTGGGGTACGTCAGCGCCAGTTCGACGAACTCGCGCTCCTCGGGGGAGCCGAAGTGGGCGATGACTGCCGGTAGGTGAGGGAACCGGGCCAGCACCTGTCGCAGCGGCTCGGGCCCGGTGAACCGTCCCGGTACCGGCCCGGAGCCGGCATGGATGATCACCGGGGTGCCGGTGGCCGACAGAACGTCCCACACCGGATCCAGTCGGGGATCGCGTGGGTCGAAGTCGCCCACCTGAAGGTGGATCTTGAACAGTTGGCATCCCCGCTCGATGGCCTCGCTGACATACCCGCCCACCCCTGGTTCGGGAAAGAACGTCCCGGTCGCGACGGCCTCGGGAACCTCCGCGGCGAACGCCAGCGACCAGTCGGTGAGGTACTCAGCCATCTCCGGCTTGTGCGCGTAGGACAGCCCGGCGAACAGACCGACGCCACAGTCGCGCAGGAATTCGACCCGTTCGCTATCGGTGCCTCGGTAGCGGACCGGCCAGGGCCGCCCCAGCAGAGGACCCGCCCGGTCGAAGTAGCGCCACACCGCTGCCATGACCGGCGGCGGCATGAAGTGCACGTGCAGATCGGCGAAGGCAGGGAGGTCCAAGCGAGCCAGCGCGTCGCGCATTCCTGCGCCATCCTGCGCAGCGGTCGTGGTCACGGGACGATCATCCGTCACTCGACAGCGGGAGGACTCCCTCGGTCACCTGCAGGGTGAGCAGCAGATCGTCGATGCTCATCGGTGCCGCGAACAGGAACCCCTGCGCCAGGTCACAGTCCATCCCCCGCAGTAGGTCGGCCTGTTCCATGGTCTCGACACCTTCCGCCACGACACTGAGCCCGAGAGATCGCGCCATCTGCAGGACGGTCCTGACCAGGACCAGGGCACGGCTGGAGGAACCCATGGCGCCCACGAACGACCGATCGATCTTCAACTGATCCACTGGGAGGTCGGCCAAGTAGGTCAACGACGAGTACCCGGTCCCGAAGTCATCCAGGGACAGTCGGCAACCGGAACCGCGGAGCGACTCCAAGACCTCTCCCACATGCGCACCCCCCGCCAACACCGACTCCGTGAGTTCGAGGGTGAGGTCGCGCGGGTCCGTCCCGGAGGAGCGCAGCGACTCCAGAACCGCGGCGGTCAATGACTGATCCACCTGATGCGCCGACACATTGACCGACAAGGACACCGGCCGAGCCATCACCTCGCTGATGCGCCGCAGGTCGGTCAGTGCCAACTGCAGCACTCGCCGTCCGACCTCTTTGATCAGGCCCAGCTCCTCGGCACGCGGGATGAAATCGTCAGGGGCCACCAGGGTCCCGTCGGTGCCGCGCAGCCGGACCAACGCTTCCACCCCGGTCAAGGCGCCGTCCTTCATCCGCACGCACGGCTGGTAGTGGACCTCCAACCGGTCTGCGGCCAACGCCTCGCGAAGGTCGGCCTCCGCCCTGAGCCGTGTGATCAGGGTCGTCCGCATCACCGGGTCGTACCGCACGAGACTGGCGTTGTGGTCGGTCCGCGCGGCGGCTATCGCCAAGTCCGCCTGCTCCATCAGTTCCGAGGAGGCCGTGGTCCGTGACTGCGCGACCGTGTACCCGATGTCGACCGCCACGGACTCCGTCTGCCCATCGGTCATGAGCATGCCGCCCAGCGCCAGGCGCAGATCCCGTTCGGCCTGCCCCAGCGCCAGTTCGACCGGGTCGGCGATCACGAGCAGTCCGAATTCGTCGGCCCCGGTGCGCGCCACCGCCACGACCGAGACCGGCAGTCGGGCCAGCGTGTCGGCAACCACCCGCAGCACATGGTCGCCGGCCTCGTGTCCCCGGCTGTCATTGAAGTCACGGAAGTTGTCCAGGTCGCACAGAGCCACCGCGAGCGTCCCCGGTGCGGCCACGGGCAACTCCTGCCGTAACCGGGC
>CAZVYU010000066.1:6102-8175 GCA_964631645.1 uncultured Actinomycetes bacterium | reverse complement strand
CGGAGCAAGCGACGGTGTCTGGAAGACGATCCGTCCGTCCCGGTCGACGACCGTCACCAGATCGCGCGTATCGCCTACCAGTGCGGCGAACCATTCGGCCCGCACTCCTTGCCGGACACTGTCCGGGATTCCCTTCTCGGCCAAGTGCCGCCGGTCCCGGGCGCCGTTGATCCGGTCCAGCACCACCACGGTCGAGGACACCATGACGACCACCACCAGGAGCACCAGGAACCCGACGCTGAGGGGACCGATGGTGACGCGGTACCAGAGCAGCCCCAGCAGGGAGACCGGCAGCGGCAGATACGGCAGCAGGTAGGCCCAGACATCACGCCAGCGTCCCGACCGGGGCCGATCAGTCTCCAGCGCAGGCCGCACGGCGAAGGCACATCCCAGTGCCACTGCGATCAGGTACCCGATCAGGGGGCCCTTGATCGCCGATCGGTTCAGTTCGGCCAGCGCCGTCGAACTGCGGTCGCCGAGGATATCGGTGATCAGATAGGCGAGTAGCGCCGCCTGGACGAGCATGAGCTGTCTGATCGGGAGTGATCCGCTGCGTCGGCTGGCGGCAGCCATGACGATCACACACATGACCCCCAGGAACTGGACCCAGGGATCGACTGCTTGCAGCAGACCGCCCCACCCTGCGTCCTCAGTGCGTTGCGTGGGTACGAGCCAGATCAGCCAGATCACCAGGATCCCGCTGGCGGCCAACACGGAATCGCCGACGATCCCGGTGATCTGCCGACGGCTGAGTCCGGGTGGCCAACTGAGTGCGAGACAGCCGGCCGTGAGCAACGGGGCGCCGATCAGCAGCGGCAGGTCTTCGATCCACGGCTGGAACGGCCCCGGGGTGGTCGCGGCCAGGAGGTAGCCGATGAACTGACCCCCGAAGACCACGGCGAACCCCGCCGCGAAGGCGGCCAGACCGAACTGACGCCGGGGCAGGTCGCGCCGGCGCCGCTCCCACGCGCTGGCGACGGCGACGACTCCGGCCAGAAGCATCGAACCCCCCGCGAGGTACCGGGCCGCTGCCGCGGTCTGCGCTCCATTGCGCCACGACTGATCGGCGATCCCCGCAGCGACTGACAGGAGCGTCGCCCCGGCCCAGCCCACGACAGTGAGCCGGCGAACTCGGGCCGAGGCCGGCAACGCCATCGCGGCCGCGGACGGCTGATGCATGCGTCACCTCCGCCAAGGGTCGATCGACAGCGGGTGTGCCCGGTCCCGTGTGGTCCGCTGACCAGGCTAGCCGGGTCACCGGATTCCGGTCCGTCAGCCGCGGATATCCGCGTTCAGCCGGTGATAGAAACCCTTCACGGTCCGATACAGCGAGGTGTACTCGCGGTACTGCTGGGCATAGGCCCGCACGTCGCGCGGGTCTGGATCGAACACCTTCTCAACCGGCACCAGGTCTGCCGCCTGATGCAGCGTGAGTTCACCAAGGCAGACCCGGGACCACAACGCGACCCCACGCAGTTGCGCGTGCAGCGGGTCGGCCACACGTTCGACCCGGACATTGAGAACCGAGGCGATGATGGCGCACCAGAGGTCTGACTGCGCTCCGCCGCCCAGGATCCGAAGCTGCCGGACGGGCTGGCCGAGGAACTTCTGGTAGTACTCGAACAGCCATCTGATGTTCAGCGCCACCCCTTCGAGAACGGAACGCACCAGGATCGCGCGGTTCGTGCGCAGCGACAGATTGAGCCAGGAACCGCGGATGTGGCGGTCCTCGACCGGACTCCGCTCCCCCGCCAACCAGGGTGCGAACAGCACCCCTTCGCTGCCTGCGGGAACGTCCTGGGCCAGCGCGATGATGTCGGTGAACGACGGCAGCGCCCCCGGCGGGGCAGCACCGTCGGCGCCGATCCCACTGCCCCCGCCCGCCAGCCCGTCGTTCGGGGCGATGATCTGTTCACGCAACCACGCCAGTGCCGCACCGCCGGTCTCGATGTTGTTCCCCACCACGGGGAAGTCCGGGTCCAGACCGGGCAGGGTGGCGATCGAGTGGAAGATGTCGGTCTTCTTGAACGGGACCCTGGCCGACAGCCATGCGGTGGTCGAGATCGCCAGATG
>CAZVYU010000066.1:0-6002 GCA_964631645.1 uncultured Actinomycetes bacterium | reverse complement strand
AGGATCATCGACGCAGGCGTGGCGACGCTGCGCCCGGTGAGCCGGAAGGCCAGGTAGTCCACCGGTTCGAGCGTCACCACTGTGCGACCGCCGACGTCGCTGAGTTCATGTTGGAGCAACTGGGCGTGCCCGGTGGGGTCGGCGCCACTGGGGCTGGGGGCGCCGCCCGTGATCCGAACCCAGGGAAGGGCCTTGTGCATGGCACTGCCCTGCACGGAGAGCGGTCCCCCGATGATCCGCTTCATGTGATGCCGGGCGCGGGTGTCGGCCCACAACAACACCGGACCCACCGGCTTGCCATCGGCGCCGACGGGAACCGTGGAACCCCACTGCCCGGTGATGCCCACCGCGTGCAGTCCGGCGGGATCCACGCCCGAGGCGGTCAGGGCACCCTTGACCGCACCGACGAGCGCGTCCCCCCATTCAGCGGCGTCCTGGGTCGCTGTGCCGTCCAGTCCGATGTCGACCGACACCGGCGTGAATCCGGTCCCCAGCACCTCGCCGTCGAGGGAGACCGCCGCGACCTTTGGGCCGCCGTTGCCCAGGTCGATGGCCAGGATCCACTCACCCATCGGTCAGACTCCCTCGGGGGCGACCTCGTGCATCGCATCGAGCACGCCGGCCATGAGTTGGTTCAAGGTCTGGTTCCCCTGCGGCGTCCCGCCGAACCCGTACATGGCACCACTCTCCGCCGGTGTTCCGGCGTTGGCCCGGGCGTAGTCCACCGCCTCGGCCAGGGCGGCGACAAAGGCGTCGGCGACCCCTTCCCCCGTGTTCGGGCGGGTCACGCAGAAGTGCAGGGCCGGCGGCAACTGCAGCGAGTTGAGCCGCCATCCGGAACGTTTCAGCTGATCGTTGACCAGGTAGATGTCGATGTCCGGGTCGTCGGCCTGGAACGCGATGAGCCAGTACGGGTCGCCGATCACCTCGATACCGTCGATGGCGTCCACCCCCCGTCGGATGGTGTCGGCAGTGTCCATGATGGCCCGCGCCGAGGTTCGGTACTGCTCCTTGCCGGTCGTCACCAGCGCCGCCCATGTGGAGGCGATGAGTCCGCCGGACCGCGATCCGGCCAGGCCTGGTGACAGGTACAGCCCACCGGGCCAATCGGGGTAGGTGAAGTACTGGTACTTGCGGAGGTCCTTGCTGCGGTACAGCAGCGTCGACGTGCCCTTCAACGCGTAGCCGTACTTGTGGGTGTCGGCGCTGATCGACGTGACTCCGGGGACCCGGAAGTCCCACGGCGGCACGTCGTAGCCCACCTGCTCCACCCAGGGCAGCAGGAACCCACCGAGGCATCCGTCGACATGCAGTCCGATCCCCCGATCGAGGGCCAGATCTGACAACCGCTCGATCGGATCAATCAGGCCGTGGGGATAGTTGACCGCCGACCCAACGACCGCGATCGTCTGGTCGTCGACCAGGTCTGCCATCTGGTCGACGTCGGCGCGGAAGTCGTCAGTGACGCCCGCGTGACGGACTTCGACGTCCATCCAGTACGCCCCTTTGTCCAGGGCCACGTGGGCGGTGGTCGGCAGCACGATGTTGGGCCGCGTGACCCCGCGCTCCGCCTTGGCTTGTTCTCGGTAGGAGTAGACGGCCGTGATCAGACTCTCGGAGCCACCACTCGTGACCACGCCGCAGGCTCCCCAACCTGCATCCTCGCCGTGGAACAGGTCGAGCGCCATGGCGATGATCTCGCCCTCGAACTTGGTGGCGCTGGGATACATGTCGCGCTGCAACACATTGGCATGCGAAAACTCCGAGAAGACCTCTCCCAGGAATCGGTAGTGATCGTGATCGCCGCTGTACAGGCTCCCGGACACGCGCCCCTCGTCGCCCATCTGGTCCTCGGCCTGTGCCATGCGGTGGATCTCCGCCAGCACTTCGGCCCGGTCGACGGGTTGGTCGGGGATACTGCGGTAGTTGGCGCCGTCCTTCCGGTACGGCCAGAACCCATCCACAAAGGCGTCGTCACTCATGACGTCGAGCCTACCGGGGTCAGTCGTCGTACCCCTTGGCACGACGACCCACCGCTCGTTCCGCCTCCCGCTTGGCCTCCCGCTCTGCGATCGCCTGGCGTTTGTCGGCGGCCCGTCGGCCCCGGGCCACCGCCAGTTCGACTTTCGCGTAGCCGTCGGAGAAGTACAGCGCCAGCGGGATGAGGGTGACGCCGGATTCCTTGGTCCGGCCGATCAACTTGTCGATCTCGTGGGCGTGGAGCAGCAGCTTGCGCGGGCGGCGCGGATCGTGGTTGGTCCACGACCCGTGGGCGTACTCGGGGATGTGCACCCCGTACAGCCACACCTCCCCGTCCTTGATGACGCCGTAGCCGTCGGTCAGGGTGGCTCGGCCGGCTCGCAGCGACTTGACTTCGGTCCCGGTCAGCACGAGGCCGCACTCCATCGTCGCGTCGATGAAGAAGTCGTGCCGCGCCTTGCGGTTGACCGCGATGTTCTTGCGGCCCTTTTCCTTGGGCATCGTCCCAGATTAGTCGGCGCGGCCCGGATCAGGCGCACGCCCGATTCAGACGCAGACCTGGATCTTCGGTCCCTGCCCGAACCAGCCCTTGGGGCTGTAGGGCATGCCGTTCACGCGAGCTTCGAAATGCAGGTGCGGCCCGGTGGACAGTCCGGTCGATCCGACCGCACCGATCACCTGTCCCCGCTTGACCTGTTCGCCGACGCTCACGTTGATCGAGCTCTGGTGGCCGTATCCGCTGGTCAGTCCGCCGCCGTGATCGATCACCGTGAAGTTGCCGTAGCCGCCGTTGTAGCCGGCCATGATGACGGTTCCGTCGTCGACCGCGTGGATCGGTTCGCCGCTCGGTGCTCCGATGTCGGCACCGGCGTGGCAGCGGGTGTAGTGCAGGATCGGGTGGAACCGCCAGCCGGCGTCGGACCCGATGGCGTAGCCGGGCAGCGGGAAGTACCACTGGGTGCCGCTGTCCAGGGCGTTCACGTTGCCGTTGGTCTTCACACCGGTCGACTGCTGCAGCCGGGCCGCGGCGGCAGCGATCTGTTCCTGGATCCGGTCCTGCTCCTGCTGCAGTTCGCGGTACTGCTGTTTGACGTCGGCGCGGTTCTCCTGGGCTGTCTCGAGGGCCGCCTCCTCCTGAGCGATGAGACCGTCGACGATCTCCTTGGCGGCCCGGGCTCCCTCGGCGGCCTGCTGCGCTTCGGCCAGGCGGGCTTCGGCGGCCTCCTTCTTCTGGGTGGCCACCTCGCGCAGCGCGGTCAGACGCTGCTCCGTGTATGCCATGTCGGCACGACTGGTACTGAGTTGGTCCAGTTGGGCGCTGGTGGATGCGCCTACCGAGCGGATCGCAGCCAGGCGCTCGGTGAAGTCCGACGGGTCCTGGGCGTCGAGCACCATGCCGACTTCGGCGTAGGGGCCCATCTGGTAGGCGCGCCGGGCGAAGTCGCCGACGTTGGCCTGGAGCACCTTCAACTGGGCTTCGAGTTTGGCGAGGCGCCGTTCGGCCACCAGGACTTCCTGGGTCGCCGACTCCAGTTCCTCGGCGGCCAGTTGATCGGCGGCCTCGGTGCGCTGCTGCTCGGCCTCCGCCTTGGCCAGGTTGGCCTGCGCGGCCGGCAGTTTGGCCCGAGCGTCCAGCACCTGGCGGGTGGCACCGGCGACCTTCTTGTTGAAGGAGAGGATCTCGTCGTGGGCATCGTCGAGTTGGGCCTCGACCTTGTCCTTCTTGTCGGTCAGGTCGTTCGCCTGTGAGACAGCGGGCGCGATGAGTCCCAGCCCGAGGGCCACGCTGAGCACGAGAGCCGCACCACTGCGTCCGCTCATGACACCTGCTCTCGTCTTCCCCACGCTGCCGTTCGTATCGGCATCCCCACGCTGCATCTTCACCCCTCACCACCCCGACGGTCCACAGGTAGTGTCACCGCCGCATCGCGACGATCCGGGATCGACGCGCCGAGGGGTCCGCAATGTCCGATTCGGGGGTCAGACCTTCAGGTAGCGGCGCAGCGTGACGACCGCGGAGAGCCCGGCGAGCAGGACGCCGATCCCGACCAGGATCGCCGAGACCACCCAGACAGTGTCCCAGCCCACGAACGGGGTGAACTCGAAGTTCGGTTCGAGGAAGCGGTCCACCAACATGATCTTGATGCCCACGATCGCTGCGACGGCCAGCGCCGCCCCCAAGAGGGCAGAGATCACCGATTCGAGCAGGAAGGGGAGCTGGATGTAGAACTTCGAGGCCCCCACCAACCGCATGATGCCGGTCTCACGGCGGCGGCTGTAGGCCGCCAACCTCATCGTGTTGCCCACCAACAGGACCGTGACGAGCAGCATGGCGATCGCGATGGCCATGGAGATCATCTGCAGTCCGTCGAGCAGTCGGAACAGCTTGTCCAGCACTTGTTTCTGATCGTCCACCCGTTCGATCCCGGGTCGGCCGGTGAAGGCGCTGGTGATGACGGCGTACTGATCCGGGTCGCTCAGCTTGACCCGGAAGCTCTCGCCGAGGTCCTCCGGCGTGGCGCTGTCGGCGATCGGGGATCCCTTGAACTGCTCCTGGAACCGGGTGAACGCCTCCTGCGAGGTCTCGAAGTACACGTTCTCCACCAGCGGGCTCATGGCTTCGAGGTCGGTCTGCAGTTGCTGCTTCTCCGCCTCGCTGGCGGGGCCGCTGCACGACGGTTCCTGGGAGTTCTTGGTGCACAGGAAGATCGACACCTCGACCTTGTCGAACCAGAACCCCTTCATTTGGGACACCTGCTGGCGCACGAGCAGACCGGCACCGAACAGCGCCAGGGAAACCGCGATCGTGATGATCAGGGCCAAGGTCATGGTCAGGTTGCGGCGCAGCCCTTGCCACACTTCACCGGCGACAAAACGAGCCCTCACTCGGATCCCTCCCGGGGATGATTCAGCGACGTGGTCGCACGATGCTCACAGCGCATAGCCGTACACCCCTCGGGCCTGGTCTCGCACGACGATGCCGTCGGCCAGTTCGACGACGCGTTTGCGGACCTGGTCGACGATCTGGGCGTCGTGGGTCGCCATGACGATGGTCGTACCGGTGCGGTTGATGCGGTCGAGAAGCTTCATGATGCCGATGGACGTGTTCGGGTCGAGGTTGCCCGTCGGTTCGTCGGCGATGAGGATGTCGGGGCGATTCACGAACGCCCGCGCGATGGCCACGCGCTGCTGCTCACCACCGGACAGTTCATCGGGGAACCGTTTCTCCTTGCCGTCCAGGCCGACCATTTCGAGCACCTCGGGCACCACGGTCTTTATGTGGCCGCGGGGCTTGCCGATGACCTCGAGCGCAAAGGCGACGTTCTCGAAGACGGTCTTGTTCGGCAGCAGCCGGTAGTCCTGGAAGACCGTGCCGATCTGGCGCCGCAAGTGCGGGACCCGCCACGACGACAGCTTGCCGACGTTCTTACCGGCCACCCAGACGGTGCCCGAGGTGGGCCGGTCCTCCTTGAGGCACAGCCGCAGGAACGTGGTCTTGCCCGATCCGGACGGGCCGACGAGGAACACGAACTCGCCGCGCTCGATGTCCACGTTCACGTCGCGCAGGGCGGGACTGTGCTGGGATTTGTACTGCTTGGTGACGTTCTCGAACCTGATCACGAATCCCTCTTCCGGTCCCCAACACAAGACCACGAGTGTACGAACGAATCGGGCAAGCGGGAGCAAATGTCGCGGGTTTCCGAGCGCGCGGTCCGGCCAGCGGTGAAGGTTTAGCCGCCCAGCGAATCTTCGTTATCCAATCGTTATCTCTTCGTGGTGCACGTCACGTAGCGGAGCGTCATTATGTAGTCACCCAACGGGCCCGTCGGAGTTATCCCCCCAACCCCGACCGGTCGGCGTCGCTCAGCGACGCAACACCCTCCAGGTGGGAGGCTCCGGGAAAATCCCCCCCTTTCCCGGAGCCTCCGCAATTCTGGCCTACCCCGGCCGGCGCGCAGTGCCGCCACGGCCGCGGGGTGAGTAGGCGCGCAGCGCCGTATCGAAGCCAAGGCCGCCCTCCG
>CAZVYU010000065.1:1571-14050 GCA_964631645.1 uncultured Actinomycetes bacterium | reverse complement strand
TGCTCGAGACCCGCGGACCGGCGATCCACCTCATCCTGAACCGGGCCGACAAGGCCAACGCTCTCACCCAGGAGATGTGGGACGCCCTACCCGGTCTCATCGCCCACGCCGAGTCCCTCCCCGGGGCCCGTGTTCTGGTGCTGCGATCGGTCACGGACCGGGTGTTCAGCGCCGGAGCAGATGTGGCGGAGTACCGGGAGAACGCCGGCAGCACCGAGTGGGGTTTGGCCAATCACACGCGGGTGACGGCTGCCACCCAGGCACTCGCCGACTGCAGCTTGGCCACGGTCGCCCGGATCGCGGGCCCCTGCGCCGGTGGGGCGGTCGGGTTGATCGCGGCGTGCGACCTGCGCTACTCATCGGCCGACGCGCTCTTCGCGGTCCCCCCCACCCGGCTGGGGTTGATCTACCCGCAGGCGGACACGGCTCGGTTGGTCGACCTCATCGGCCCCAGCGCTACGAAGCGTCTGCTGCTGACGGCCGGACGAATGGAGGCGGCCTGGGCACTTCGAGTGGGGCTGGTCGACGAGCTGGTCCATCTCGAGGATCTCGACGCCGCCATCGACCAACTGGTCGCCCAGGTGGCCGGCGGAGCTCCCGTATCAGTGCGCGGCATGAAGATCACTGTGGCGCTCGCGGAAGCCGGGATCCGCTCCGAGACCGATCAGACCCGGGCGCTGCTCACCGAGGCACTGAAACATCCCGATCACCAGGAAGGCACAGCCGCGTTCCTGGAACGCCGCACGCCGTTCTTCACCGACTGAGTCGGTGGGCTGGGCGTCGTCGGCCACGAGGTGAGAAGGGCGCGCCAGCGCCACCGGCCGCGGGGTGAGTAGGCGCGCCAGCGCCGCCAGCCGCGGGGTGAGTAGGCGCGCCAGCGCCGCCGGCCGCGGGGTGAGTAGGCGTGCAAGCGCCGTATCGAAGCCAAGGCCACCCTCCGACCCGCGCCAGGCCACGTACAGCCCGACCTGAGTGGGCTTCGATACACGGGCTACGCCCGCACTCACCCCACAGAGCGGCAGCCCGACCTGAGTGGGCTTCGACTCCCGGGCTCGCCCTCGTGCCGGCGGTCAGGTCAGTTTGCGCGCAGCGCGCACCTTGTCGTACTCGTGCACGATGGCCGTCGCCTGCCCGTGGGACAGGTCGTACTCCGAGCGCAGCCAGGTCACCCGCTCGTCGAAGCGTGACAGGGCGGGGCCATCCTCAAGCACGGTGTACCACTCGCTCAACTCTTTGCCAGTGGCCGTGGGGATGCGCTCGACCAACTGGCGATGAGTGTCCTCGGAATGGTGCAGGGTCATGGTGCCTCCCGGTGAAATGGCCCCGTCGTCGTCTGCCCCCACCGTACCCCCGGGGTCCGGCGCGGCGACCAGTGACTCAACCGAGCCCGCAGCTGCGCGCCGCCAGGCGGAGCGGCGTACTCAAGGCTCAGGCTGCGGTCACCGGCTGGTCGCTCGGCAGCGGCGTCGGGACGGGGCGGTCCAGATCGCGGCGCCGGGCGCGAGCCCACCATCGGCGCCCCGGCTCACCGACGACCTCGGTGCCCGGGACCTCAGCTGCCGTGGCAGCCAAGGCGAGGAGCGGCGCGGCCGCAGTCTCGGTGTAGAGCTCAGGCAGCACTTCACCTTGCTCCCCACGGATCAACGCCGCCAGCACGGCAGGCGCCAGCACTTGAGCCACCGCTTCGTAGCCTTCGGCGGACGGGTGGAACTGGTCGGAACTGAACAGCTGTCCGGGGCGTCGGGTGAACTCCGGACCCAGCAGGTCCGCCAACGACACCGCCCTGCCACCGGACTGAACCACCGCCACCGCCTGCGCGGCGGCCAGGGACCGGGCCAACTCGCGCAGCAACCAGCGCAACGGCGGCCGGATCGGCTGGACCGACCCGAAATCCGGGGTTGTCCCCACCACCACCTGTACGCCCGCGTCGCGCAGCCTGGTGATCGCCGCCGCGAGCCGCTCCACCGACACCGAGCGACGCACCGCGTGAGTCACGTCGTTGCCCCCGATGATGATCACGGCGACGTGAGGTCGATAGTGCAGGGCTCGGGTGACCTGGCCGTCCAGATCGCGAGTCCGCGCGCCGACCGTGGCTACGTTGGACAGCACCACGGCCTGATGGGTGTAGTCGGACACCAACTGGGCCAGCCGGGCGCCGATGGTCTCATCCGGACGGTCGGCCCCCAGACCGGCGGCGATCGAGTCGCCGATGATCACCAGCCGCTTCGACGGTCCCTTCGAACGGCCGTACCGGCCGTCGTCGTAAGGCGCTGACGTACGGCGAGGCCCGATGATGCGTTTCGCCTGCTGCCGCTGCGCATTCATGATCCCGGCGGTTGCGGCCCCCAACCCCAACACCGCGCCGCCGCCGATGGCAGCGGCACGCGCCACATGGCGAGGATCCGGCGTACGCATCACACCCACGATGGTGGCACCGCGGATCTCTCGACGCCCAACCGAACGAGCAGCGTCCGCTTTGGCCCGTTCGCCCGAATCGCCCGGTCACCGGTGTCGGGCCGCGGCAGGGCGAGTTCGGTCCGTCTGGTGAACGTGCTCAGTCCCGTTGTGTGGCGACGATCGCGAGCAGACGCAGGATCTCGAGGTACAGCCAGATCAGAGTCACGAGCAGCCCGAAGGACAGTCGCCAGGACTCACGCTCCGGCAGCCCCATCTTGATGCCCTGCTCGATGGCGGCGAAGTCGAGATTCAGGGTGAACGCCGCCAGCAACACACCGAGGGCGCACAACACGATGCCGAGCGTGCCGACTCCGTAGAAGCCCCAGCCCCCGCCCACACCGAACAGAGCAGCGACAAACGAGGCAAGTGCGATCAGTGCGTAACTGATGATCGCGACCATCATGACTTTCTGGAAGGTGCCGTTGACCCGGATGATGCGGCCCGTGTACAGCGCCAGCATGACGCCGAACGCCACGAGGGTCCCGATGATCGCCTGCGATACCAGCCCGGTGTATTCGGGGTTCACCTGCTGGACGTACCAGTCGTAGAACCAGGAGATGCCGCCCAGGAAGATGCCCTCGACGAACGCGTAGGCCAGCACCAGGGGGGGCTTGATCGACTTCATGAACGTGTTGGCCAGGCCCAGGCCGAGCCCCACGAACATGGACACCCACATGAGCCATGGCATGGTCGGGGCCAACTGCCAGCCGATGACGGCGCCGATGACGATCAGGACGAAGTTGATGCCCGTCTTGACGATGACATCCGCGATCGTGACCGCCTGTCCGGCGGGGGCCGGTGCGTAACCGCCTCCGACACCTGCAGCCTGTGCCGCATCCATGGTCATCTGTCCGCTGGCGGCCTGCTGATACGCCGACCGGCCTTCGTCGTAGGCGAAACCGTTGCCTTGCGCTGCTTCTTTGTCGATCCGGTTCAGCACCGGGTTGCGGCTCTGCACAGTGATTCCCTCCCAGGCCCTCGGCCAATTGGCCGGGTCGGTCCAGTATGCCCGGTTCGACCCTGCCCTCATTATGAACCACAACACACGAACCAGCATTCCGCTGACAGCGCATCGGCGGTGTGTCCGCACATCGACCCAGTGGCCCGCTACCGTCGAGCCGTGGCCGACTCCACCGGCGCCGGGAAGACTCGCTCGTTCCTGACCGCCGACCATCAGCAGCCCCGCGTTCGGCGGGCCGCCTCGGTGACGACGGTGGCGGTAGGCGCCCTGTTCATGCTGTGGGGCGCCCTGGTTTTTGAGGCCCAGGATCCGCTGCAGAAAGCGCTGACCGCGTTCGCCGATGCGCTTCCCGAGTGGGCCGTCGCCGTGCTGGCCTTCGGCTACACCCTGGGGCTGTTGTACGCCCTGGTGCTGATCGTCGTGTTCGTCGCCCGCCGACGGTGGTCTGCCCTGCGCGATGTGGTGGTCGCGGTGGCCATCGCAGCCGTGATCGCTCTGGGGCTAGCCGCGCTGAACGACGGTCTGTGGCCGCAGTTCTTCACGGAGTTCGTCCACGGCGAGGCACGTCCGCAGTTCCCGGTCGTCCGGGTCGCTGTCGTAGTGGCGGTGCTCGTGGCCGCCACCCCGTATCTCGCCCGACCTATGCGTCGCCTCGGCTGGACGATCGTCGTGATCATCAGCCTCGCGGCTCTCGCGCTCGGTTTGAGCGTTCCCGCCGGTGTCGTCGTGGGTCTGGGCGCAGGGCTGGTGTCGGCGGGGGCGGTCATGCTGATCTTCGGGTCACCGGTCGGCTATCCCGATGTCGCGGGAGTAACCGAGGCGTTGGGCCGGATCGGCGTGCACGTTCCGGACCTACAGATCGCCCCGGACCAGTCGTGGGGAGTACGGCGCCTGACCGGCACCACCGCCGAGGGGGTGCGGGTCGAGGTCAAGGCGTATGGCCGCGATGCGATGGACTCGCAACTGGCGGCGAAGGCATGGCGGGCGCTGCTCTATCGCGGAGCTGCGCGCCAGTTGACGTTCTCGCGGATCCAGTCGGTGGAACACGAGGCGTTGGTGACGATGATGGCCGGGCGGGCCGACGTCACCGTGCCATCGGTCCTCGCGGCAGCGGCGGCCACCGACGAGGTGGCGCTGCTGGTGACCAGCCAGTCGGGCACGGCGCTGGCGGAACTGCTGGAGCCCGACCGGTGGACCGATGACCAACTGGTGGCCCTGTGGAACGACGTCGGCCGGATGCACGCAGCGGGAATCACCCATGGTGCGCTGACCGCCGAGGCGGTCCGGGTCACCGATTCCGGTCACGAGATCGCCGAGTGGGGATCCGGAGCGGTCGTGTATCGCGACTCCGATTCGGCGCTGGACATCGTGCACCTGCTGTTCGCGACCGCGCAGGCGGTGGGCGTCGAGCGAGCGGTCGCAGCCGCGGCCGACGCCTTGGGCCCGGAAGGTCTGGCGGCGAGCCTCGGCTACCTGCAGCCGCCCGCCTTGAGCGCTCGGGAGCGCCGCTCGGCGAAAGGCGCCGGCAAACAACTGAAGGCCTTGCGCGACGAGGTCGCCCGGGTCACCGACACCCCCATCCCCGAACCGGTGAAACTGCGGCGACTGGACGCCAAGACGGTCATCACGTTGGTCCTGGTCCTGATGTTCGCCAGCGCTCTCATCCCGCTGCTAACGGGAATCGACTACTCGGAGATCTGGTCGTCGCTGTCGAACGCAACGTGGTGGATCGCCGCGTGCGCGGTACTTGCCGGACAAGTGGCGTTCCTCCCTCAGGGGACGTCCATGATGTCCGCGGTCGGTCGGGCGATCCCGCTGCGCCCCATGACGATCCTGCAGCCGGCCGTGGCCTTCATCTCGTTCGCCGTCCCGGGCATGGCCGGGCGGGTCACCATGGAAAGTGCCTTCCTCTACAAGTACGGCATCCCGCCGACCGTGTCGGTGACCAAAGGTGCAGTCGATGCATTCGGCGGCTTCCTAGTCCAGTTGACTCTCCTGATCACCGCGTTCCTCACCGGGGCGCTGACGCTGGCACCTGGCTCGACAACCGGTTCGACGCCCACCGCGCCGTCCTGGGCGGTGATCGTGCTGATCGTCGCGGTGGCGCTGGCGGTCGTGATCGTGGTGTGGCGGGTGGACACGGTGCACAACCGAGTCGTCCCCGAACTGAAGAAGGCATGGGCGGCATTGGCCGAAGTGCTCAAGTCCCCGCGACTGGCCCTGGGTCTGCTGGGCAGCCAGCTCGCGGTGCAACTGCTCTGGGGGCTCGCCCTGTGGTTGGCGTTGCTGTCACTGGGAGTCCATCTCAGTCTCATCACGTGCACCGCTGTCGTGGTTGCCACCTCACTCCTGCAGGGGCTCATCCCGGTCCCCGGCGGCATCGGCGTCTCCGAGGCGGTCATGTCAGCTTTTCTGGTCCCGCTGGGCGTTCCAGGTGCCGTCGCCGTCGGGGCGACAGTGATCTGGCGCGTGGCCACGTTCTATCTGCCGGCCACCGAGGGCTTCTTCGCGGCCCGTCACCTACAGAAGCGCGGCTACCTGTGACCTTGGGTTCGGCCTCACGGTCGCGTAGGTTGCCTACCATGACTCGTACAACGCGAATGACCGCCCTTGCCGTGGCCGCCACCGTCGCCGGTGGATTGCTCGTCACGACAGCAGCGATACCAGCCGGCGCGGACATCGTCCTGGGCAGCAGCATCGCCGAAGTGACGATCGGGCAACGCCCAGCAGAGGTCCGGGAACTCAAGGGCAAGCCTAGGAAAGTCACCAAGCGCCGTGATTCAGACCTCGGGGAGAACCTCAAGGTCTGGCAGTACGGCAAGAACGGGCGCCGTCTCGACATCACCTTCTACCGCCGTGAAGTCGTCGAGGTGAGGACCCAGTCCCGGAAGCAGCGTGTCTACCCCTACGACATCGGCGCCGGTTCCACCAAAGCGGAGATCCAGGCGAAGCTGCGCGCGGACTTGCAATGCTTCGACCGAAGCAAGAGCGTTGAGGAGTGCTGGACCGCCTTCACTGATCCCGGAGAGCGGAGCTCCTGGTTCCGGCTGCGCGACGGCGTGGTGTATATGACCGCCGTCATGGTCGGTCTCTACTGACTCGAGGTGAGCGCCCTCGACTTTGGTGTGGAGACGCGCGCGATCTCCGGGTCGCGCCGCTAGGTGCCCGGAGTGGGACTTGAACCCACACACCGTTGCCGGTCGGAGGGTTTAAGCCTCCTGCGTCTGCCGATTCCGCCATCCGGGCGCGTCGCCAGCCTACTGATACGTCTGTCGCGGGTGAACGGCGTGAGCCCCGGCCACGCGATCCAGGAACAGCAACCCGTCGATGTGGTCGAGTTCGTGCTGTAAGGCCCGCGCCTCGAATGCGTCGGTGGTGAGTTCGACCCACGCGCCGGTCCCGGGGAGCTGCCCGGCCATGGTGACCCGAGTGGCGCGCCGCACGTCACCGGTGAAGTCGGGTACCGACATGCACCCCTCGCGGGCGCGATCCTTCCTCGTTGCCGACACGAGGACTGGATTGACCAGCACGAACGATCCGTGGCTGATGGCTGTCTTCGGGTGACGACTCACGTCCACGCAGAAGACGCGTGCTGCGACCCCGAGTTGATTGGCAGCCAGGCCGACACATCCCGGGGATACGGCCATCGTGGCCAACAGGTCGGCGGCCAGGCTCACCACGTCCGGATCGTCGGGGCCCACCGGCTCGCAGGCCTGAGACAGGACCGGGTCGGGCGCTGTCACCACCGTCCGGACGCGACCGGGAGGCAGATCCGAGACGAGCAACGGAACAGCCACTACAGCAGATCCGCTTCCGATGCGTGGACCGAGGCCGTCACGCCCAGGTCGGCCATCTGGGATCGCAACGCCTGATCCACCACTGAAACGTCGGTACCGACCGGAAAGACGACCTCGGCGGTGAGGACATACAAGTCCGAGCCCAAGCGGGTGCTCAGATCCACGATGTTTCCTTGGAAGCCCAAGATCGTCGCGGTGGCGGCCCGCACGATCCCCGGCCGATCCGCGCCGTGCACCGCTACCGTCGCCGCCACTCCCTGGCGGGACGGTTCCTGCGCCGGCACCGGGATGACCGAGACCGTCAGTGACTGGTCGCGGAGATCAGCCAGATCCGAATCCAGGAGGGCAGCCGCGCCGGCGTCGGGGAAATCCGCGATCAGCGTCATCGCGAAGTGCCCGCGGAGCAAGCTCATGGAACTGTCTTCGAGGTTGCCGGACCTATCGGCGATCGCGGCGGTCACGCGGTTGACGATGCCAGGACGGTCGGTGCCGACGACTGTGACGGCGAGGGAGGGCATACCCGCAGCCTATCGGCCCGCATATCGGAAGCTCGTTCTCCGACCGGGCTGCATGGACCCTACGGCCGGTGGAAGGATTCGCCCGGGAGTCGCAGCGGAAGGGATCATGGTGGCGGACAAGGTCTTCGCGGCGGAACGCACCCGCCAGGCGATCGCGTCGGCCGAGGCCGGGGACATTGAGGACGCTCGGACCCTGCTGGCCGAGGCGCTCACCCTGGACCCCGATTACGAACTGGCCTGGTTGTGGTTCGCGGCGGTCACGGAAGATCCCGGCGAGGAGAAGTTCTGTCTGCGCCGGGTTCGCGATATCGATCCGCAGCACCGGTCCATCCCAGCTTTGAATCGACTCGTCGGGGTCAAGGCCAAGCAGCCGCCGGAGCTCTCTCCGATCATCGATCCACCGCCGCCGGCGTTCGTCACCGGTTACGCGAAGGAGGTCCGAGAGGCGCGGCGGCAGCGGCTCATCCGTCGCCTGCTGGTGGCGGCAGTGATCGTGGCGGTGGTCGCGGCGGCGCTGGCGGTATTCGCCCAGACCCGGGTCAAGTACACCTATCTGGCGATTGTGGTGAGTGATCGAGAACAGTCTCAACTGGGCGGCGGCGAGACGATTGCCGCCGCCCAGTGGGCAGTGGACGAATGGAACGAGAACCGGGCAGATTCCGCCCAGCAGCTGCAGTTGGTCTCGTTCGTCGATGACGGTGACCCCACCAAAGCCCAAGCAGTGGCCCGCCAGATCGTCGACGACGGCCGGTTCGTCGGCGTCATCGGCCACGACCTGAGCACCACCTCCGAAGCGGCCGCACCCGTCTACCAGGAGGCGGGGATCCCCGCTATCACTCCGTTCGCCACCGCCGACACCGTGACCCGGGATCGCCCTTGGTACTTCCGGACCGTGTTCGACAACACCGAACAAGGCATCGGCATGGCGAACTACACAGTAGCCGTCGAAGAGCAGACCCGAATCGCTTCGGTGTCGACGGACGACAACTACGCGGCTTCACTCCGATCGGGAGTGATCAAGGGCCTCGAGTCCTTCAAGAAGGCGACCCTCGTCGATGACATCGTGGTCTCCGACGATCCCGCCGAGCGAGCCGCCGGATTGCGCGCGGCAGCCGACCAGGTGGCCGAGATCAAAGACGTCGGAGCCATCGTTCTGTCGATGAATGCCGACGACAGCGATGCGTTCTTCGAGCAGTTGGATCGCCGGGACATCACCGCTCCGGTGATCGTGCCCGATGCGCTGGCGTCCAGCGAGTTCTACACGATGCTGCAGACGGTGTCGGAAAGGCGGGTCAGCAACACCCTCGCTGCAACCCCGCTGACGGCAGGTTCCCTCATCGGGCCGGCGGTCGACTTCTACGACGCATTCAGCGAATCGCTGGGGTACCCGGCAAGTTGGGGAGCAGGGCTTACGTACGACGCGGTTCAAGCCTTCACCGAGTCGATGGTGCGCGGGGACGCCGCCTGGGGCACGGGAGACCTAGTGAACACCCGCACGACCATTAGGGACGTTCTGAGTGCGGCACGAAACCCCGACCAGTCGATCCCCACGTTGACCGGAGACCTGTATTTCGATGACCAGCACGCGGCCGTCCGACCCGTCCAGTTCACCGTGGGTCGCACCTCGCCGATCGGGATCGCCACCGTCGAATCCGCGCCCTACCAGCTCACCACCTTCTCCCCCCAAGCGGGCGTTTCCCTCGCGGAGCAACTCGACACGGGGTGGGCCTTCGTAGCCCAGGGCATCACCTACACGATCCAACGGGTGGTGACCACCGGTTTCAACATCAACCAACTCAGTGAACTCGACCCTGCGACCCAGACGTTCGGCGTCGACTTCTTCATCTGGTTCAAGTACGAGGGTAGTGACGGTCCCCCCGCCGACATCCGGTTCGCCAACGCCGTGGACCCGACCTTGTCGCTGGGTGAGCCTGAGCGGGAGTCCCGGCAGGGGCGTCAGAAATACGTCCTCTATCAAGTGCGCGGAACGTTCCACGCGACGATGGAGTTCTCCGCGTTCCCCTTTGACGAACAGAACCTGCCGATCACGATACAGAACAACAAATACACAGCTGCCCAGTTGAACTACGTGTCCGACCCGGACAACCTGGAACAGAGTCAGGCAGAACGACTGCAGAGCGGCACGAACGCCAACGCCACCATCGACGAGATCCCCAATTGGCAGGCCGACGCGGTCAGCTTCTACCCCGGCAGCGTCGGCAACACCGGGGCGCTGGGTGACCCAACGCTGACTCCCACTGAACAAGGGGTGACGTTCTCGCAGTTGTCAGCGAGCACCGAGATCACGCGTGATGTCGGCTCGTTCCTGGTGAAGAACCTGCTTCCGTTGATCTTGTTGACGATCGTGACGTATGTGTCGCTGTGGTACCCGTACAAGGACGCCACGAGCCGCATCTCGTTCGGGGTCACCGGAATCTTGACTGGTGCGGTGATGCTCAACAGCGTCACCAATTCGCTGCCGTCGGTGGACTACACGGTCGCGATCGAGTGGGCCTATTACGCGTTCATCTTCCTTTCGGGGCTTTGTATCCTGTCGACTCTGATCGGGCGCCATCTGACCGAGACCCGGCAACTGGCGCGGGTGCGCAACCTGGATCGCGTCATGCGGATCGGCTATCCGCTGGCGGTGCTGGGTGTCGCGATCACTTACTGGGTCATGTTCGGCTGATCCAGCAGGGACCAGGCGATTCCATCGAGGATGTCATGTTCGCTCGCCACGAAGGAGTCCGCGCCCACGGAGGTGAGGATGGTGGCAAGAATCGCAGCACCGGACACGATCACGTCGGCGCGACCGGGGTGCATGACGGCCAGTTCGCGACGTGCGGACAGCGGCATGCGAGCCAACTCCTCGGCGATCCGGGTGGCATCATCCGTGCTGATCCGTGCCCCGTGGATCGTTTCGGAGTCATAGGCAGGGAGGTCCATCGCCAGCGCGGCGACGGTCGTGACCGTGCCGGCGAGGCCGATGACGTCGCGGAGGGAGCCGGTGGCGAGGGACCCGGTCGCCCGCTCGGTGAGTTCGGCCGCTGCCTCCCGCAGGTGCGTGAGTTGGTTCGGATCGGGTGGGTCGGCGGACAGATACCGCTCGTGAAAGCGGACGCACCCCATGTCGACGCTTGCGGACGCCCTGACCCCGTCGTCACCGAGGACGAACTCGGTCGATCCGCCACCGATGTCGAACACAAGGACCGGCTCGCGGTGGGCCAGGCCACGGGTGGCGCCGGTGTAGCTGAGCGCCGCCTC
The DNA here is from genome assembly GCA_964631645.1 of uncultured Actinomycetes bacterium. Lineage (GTDB taxonomy): Bacteria > Actinomycetota > Actinomycetes > S36-B12 > CAIWTL01. The sequence goes on along the minus strand of CAZVYU010000065.1, from coordinate 3,053 downwards.
CTCGGATCCCGAGATCACCTGCGGCGCCACCCCCAAAATCGCGTTCACGCCATCGACGAACTGGTCGGCGTTGGCGGCGTCGCGGCTCGCCGAGGTTGCGACGAATCGGACTCGCTCGGCGCCGTTGTCGGCGATCACCCGGCCGTAGTCCTCGCAGGCTGCAAACGTACGGTCCAACGCCGCCTGTCCCAGACGTCCGGTGCGGTCCACTCCCTCACCCAGGCGGACGACCGTCATGCGGCGGTCGACGTCGATGAGTTGGCCGGCCACCTGCCGAGCGACGAGGAGACGGATCGAGTTGGTGCCGCAGTCGATGGCGGCGACCGTGTCGGCGGGAGCCTCGGTGAGGGCCGCACGATGGGCAACGTCGGTCATCAGTCTGCCTCGGGTGCTGACTGGTGGCAGGACGATCGTTCCCACCACGGGGTGATGGCGGCGACGACTTCGTCACCCAGGGGGTTGACCCCAGGACCCGCGGCCAGCGCGTGAGCCGCCAGGACATGCAGGCACTTCACCCGGTCGGGCATGCCGCCCGCGGACACGCCCTCGATCTCGGGCACGGTGCCGATCTCAGCGCGCCGGGCCAGGTAGTCCAGGTGGGCGTCGCGGTAGGCGGCGGCGAGGTCGGCGTCGCCCTGCAGCCGGGCCTGCATCTGCCGCATGGTGCCCCCTGCCTCAAGCGTGCCGATCGCAGCCGCCGCGCGGGGACAGGTCAGATAGAAGACCGTCGGAAACGGGCTGCCGTCGTCGAGGCGCGGTTGGGTGGTGACGACATCGGGATCGCCACAGGGGCATCGGTGGGCGACGGCGACGACCCCGCGCACGGGACGGCCCAGCTGGGCGGCCATGGCCCGTAGGTCGGCGTCGGCGGCGGGCTCAGCCACCATCGGAGTCAGCGGGCCGGCGGCCGGCTGCTGTGTCTGTCGAACGCCACACCTTCTGGTACCAGGTGACGGCGGGCGCCTCGGGCTGCTCCTCGTCGGCGCGGGCCTCGTGGTTGAGGGCGATGAGCCCCGACTGACCAGGCCGGACCATGTTCAGTCGCAGCCGGGCCTGGGCTTCGATGAACCGCGGGTTGCGCCACATCTGCTGCTCGAACTGCAGCTGGTTGACGCGCTCGCGGGCGGCGGTGTTCTGTTCGTTGAGCGCCTCGAGTTCGGCTCGCTGCCCGACCCAGGTGCGGATAGGCAGCGCCAGCATCAACGCGATGGCGAGGAGGGTGCCGAACAGGACCAGCGTCCGCCCAGACGTGTGCCGCTCCGAGCCTTCCGCTGCCTGCGGTTCGGTGTCGAGGAGTCCGCGGTCATCAGCCCCGCCACCCGCCGCAGGGCGCGGCGGTGACTGGGTGGCGGACATGACCCGATCGTCGCATATGACTCTCGCCCCGCCCGGCAGCCGCGACCCGCGCGCCTCCCCCCCGCGGCGGGGGGCGGTTTCGGTCGCATGCGACCGGAACTGACAACTGCGACCGGAAGATTCGGT